>NZ_JBFAYF010000012.1:0-183428 GCF_040681165.1 Actinoplanes sp. NPDC051851
GTGCAGGCGTGGGCGCGGGCGGCGGGGGCGGCGCGGGCGGGGCGGGCGCGGGCGGCGCGGGCGGCGTGGGCGCGGGCGGCACGGGCACGGATGGTGCGGGTGTGGGCGGCGTGGGCGCGGGAGCGGGCGATGGGGGGAGGCCCGGCGCGCTGGACTGGAGTGTGGAGAACTGCACCATCGGGCGCGCCATGGAGATCCTCGGTGAGAAGTGGACCATGGTGGTGCTGCGGGAGGTGTTCAGCGGGATCCGGCGCTTCGACGACATGCGGGTGCGTACCGGGATTCCGCGTCAGGTGCTGGCGAATCGGCTGTCGGCGCTGGTCGGGCACGGTGTGCTGCGGCGGGAGCCGTATCGGGAGCCGGGTGCGCGGGTGCGGCACGAGTACCGGCTCACGGAGAAGGGGTTCGACCTCTACCCGGTGATGATCGCGCTGGCCGGGTGGGGGGACCGCTATCTGGCCGATCCGGAGGGGCCGCCGATCCGGCTCGTGCACCGGGACTGCGGCGCCGGGGTCGATGCCGAGCTCCGCTGTGCCGACGGCCACCCCGTCACCGACCATCGCGCGATCCTGCCCCGCCCCGGCCCGGGAGCCAAGCGGCGAATAGAGAACGAAAAAGGCTGATAAATCGGGCAGTTGGCGCGGGGGAGGGCGGCTGAGGTAAGTGCAGCCTGAGCGCCGGGCGCGTGGAGGAGAGATCTAAGTTCCTCGGCGTGACAGGAAGGGCGACAGAGGGCGGGACAGGGGACGGGATAGAGGGCGGGGCGGAGGGCGGGGCGGAGGGCACGGCAGGGGGCGGGGCGGAGGGCGGGAGTGAAGCCGCGACGGGGACTGCGGCAGGAGCGGGCGGGAGCGCCTGGGCGCCGCTGCGGGAGCCGGTCTTCCGGGCGCTCTGGCTGGCCACGCTCGCCGGGAACGCCGGGACCTGGATGCAGACCGTCGGGGCGCAGTGGATGGTCGTGCACGAGCCGGACGCGGCCACCTGGGTCAGCCTCGTGCAGACCGCGACCACGGCGCCGGTGCTCCTGTTCGCGCTGCCGGCAGGTGCTCTGGCGGACGCGCTCGACCGCAGGCGGCTGCTTCTCGCCGTACAGGGAAGTCTGTTTCTGATCGCAACCGGGCTGACCGCGCTCGCCTGGCTGGACCACCTGCCGCCGCCGCTGCTCCTGATCTTCACGTTCCTGCTGGGGTGTGGTCAGGCGCTGACGCTGCCCTCGTGGCAGGCGGTGATCCCGGAGGTGGTGCGGCACGATCAGCTGCCGGCGGCGTCGGCGCTGGGTGCGGTGAACACGAACCTGGCGCGGTCGGCGGGGCCCGCGGTGGCCGGTCTGCTGGTGGCGCACTTCGGGTCGGGGACGGTGTTCGCGCTGAACGCGCTCTCGTTCCTGGTCTTCGCGGTGGCGCTGCTGCGCTGGCGCCGGCCCGCGCCACCACCGGTCCGGCGTCCGGAGCACTTCGGCTCGGCGCTGCGGGCCGGTGGGCGCTACGTGCGCTACTCCCCGGTCATCCGGCGGATCCTCGGGCGGGTGCTGCTCTTCGTGCTGCCCGGCAGCGTCGTCTGGGGGCTGTTGCCGCTGGTGGCGAGCGAGGAGCTGGGCATGGGCGCGAGCGGCTACGGCGTGCTGCTCGCGGCGCTCGGCGTGGGGGCGATCGCCGGCGCGCTGCTGATGCCGCGGGCCCGGCGGCTGCTCCGGACCGATCAGATGATCGTCGGGTCGGGGCTGGTCTACGGTGCGGCGCTGCTGGTCACGGCGCTGGTGCCGAACCGGTTCGCGGTGGTGCCGGCGCTGGTCGCGGCGGGTCTGGCCTGGATGATGCTGGTGTCGCGGATGAACGCGGCGATGCAGCTGGCCCTGCCGAACTGGGTGCGCGCCCGGGCGCTCGCGATCTATCAGCTGGTCTTCGCGGGTGGTCAGGCGCTCGGCGCGTTCGGGTGGGGGCAGGTCGCCTCGGCCTTCGGCCTGCGGCACACCTTCGGGCTCGCGGCCGCGTCGCTTCTCGCCGGGCTCCTGACGGTACGCCTCTGGCCCGTACACACCCATGAGGAGGAGGACCATTCTCCCGCGGTGTTCTGGGCCGAGCCGCACCTGATGCTCCAGCCCCACCTGAACGACGGGCCGGTGCTGGTCACGGCCGTGTTCCGGGTGCCGGAGGGGAACGCCGCCGCCTTCGAGGGGGCGATGCGGCGGGTGGCCGGGTCGCGGCGGCGCACCGGTGCGACCCAGTGGGGGCTGTTCCGGGACGGCGCCGACCCGGGCTCGTTCGTCGAGGTCTACCTGGTGCCGACCTGGGAGGAGCACCTGCGCCAGCACGAGGGGCGGCTGACCGGTGACGACGAGCGGGCCGAGGAGCGGGCGATCGCGCTGGCCGAGGGGCCGCCGGAGGTTCGGCATCTGCTGCCGTCCGGGGCTGAGGCGAAGCATTCGGATTAGCCGGATGTTTCGGTTTTGTTCCGATTAACCTCAGTAGTGGCCCAGGAGGGCCGCCGAGTGGGCCCGACCGAGTCGGCCCCAGCTGAGGAGGGTCGGTGGACGCCCGGCTGATGATCATGGGAGGCGCCGCCGGACCGGAGCTGCTCGTCCGGTTCGTGCAGCTGGCCGGGGGAGCCGCCGCCCGGATCGTGGTGATCGCGACCGCCAGCGAGACACCGGAGGCCGCCGGTGCGTGGTACGTGGACCGGTTCACCGCCCTCGGCGCCGGCACGGCCTGCGCGCTGCCGCTGGCCACCCGCGCCCTCGCCGCCGCGCCCTCGGCCGAGACGGTCCTGCGGAGCGCCACCGGGGTGTTCTTCACCGGCGGCGACCAGGAGCGGATCACCACCGTGCTGGGCGGCACCGCGACCGACACGCTGCTCCAGGAGCTGGTCGCGAGCGGCGCCCTGGTCCTCGCCGGTACCAGCGCCGGCGCCGCGATGATGTCCGCCACGATGATCGTCGGCGGGGACGGGCCGGGGGTGACCGCGGACGCCGTACGCACCGGACCCGGCCTGGAGTTCCTCCCCGGCGTCCTGATCGACCAGCACTTCGCCGAGCGTGGTCGCCTGAACCGGCTGCTCAGCGCGGTCGCCCGGTACCCGCACGAGCTCGGCCTCGGCATCGACGAGGACACCGCGATCCTCACCGACGGCGACCGCTTCGAGGTGGTCGGCAGCGGCGCGGTGACCGTGGTCGACGCCGGTACGGCCGCCGAGATCCGGGTACCCGCCACCGGTCCGATCACCCTGACCGGTGCGTGCGTGCACGTCCTGCCGGCCGGATGCACCTTCCACCTCACGGGCCGTCGACCGGTCGCCGGCGTGCCCGCCGCCGAACGGGAACGAGCCGCATGAAGATCGAGAGCCTGCGCCGCCTCCGCGGCCCCAACGTGTACCTCTCCCGCCCCGCCGTGGTGGCCCGCCTGCATCTGGGCGCGCTGACCGGCGTGGAGACCAGCGACGTCACCGGGTTCACCGAGCGGCTGCTCCGGGCACTGCCGGGGCTCGCCGAGCACCACTGCGCGGCGGGCTCGCCCGGCGGGTTCGTCAGCCGGCTGCGCAACGGCACCTACTTCGGGCACGTGACCGAGCACGTCACCATCGAGTTGTCCCAGCTCATCGGGAGGGACGTGAGCTTCGGGCGTACGCTCGGCGCCGGCGAACCGGGCTCGTACGACGTGATCGTGGAGTGCCCGGTGGACGAGTCGCCGGAGTCGCGCGTACCCGGGGAACTGCTCGAAGCCGCGGTGGATCTCGTGCTGGCCACCCACGACGGGGTGGCCGGGGGAACCCCGGCGGATCGGCTCGCCGAGCTGGCGGCCCTCGCCGAGCGGGAGGCGACCGGCCCGAGCACCCGGGCGATCATCGCGGCGGCCCGGCGGCGCGGCATCCCGGTGGAACGGTTCGACGACCTGAGCCTGGTCCGGCTCGGCTGGGGCACCCGTCGCCGGATGGCCTGGGCCGCGATGACCGACCGGACCGGCGGCGTGGGCATCGACATCGCCGGGGACAAGCAGGTGACCCGGCGGCTGCTCGGCGAGGCGGGCATCCCGGTGGCGCCGGGCGGCGCGGCCCGGACCCCGGAGGCGGCGGCCGCGCTGCTCGCCGCGCTGGGCGCGCCGGTGGTGGTCAAGCCCCGGCACGGGCGGCAGGGACGGAACGTGGCGCTCGGGCTGACCACCGCGGACGAGATCCGGGCGGCCTTCGCGGCGGCCGGCGGCGACGTGGTGGTGGAACGGCAGCTGGACGGCCGGGACTACCGGGTGCTGGTGGTCGCCGGCGCGGTGGTGGCCGCCGCCGAGCGGATCGCCGCGCACGTGGTCGGCGACGGCCTCGCCACCGTCGCGGAGCTGGTGGGCCGGGAGAACGCCGACCCGCGCCGGGGTGTCGGCCACTCCCGGGTGCTGACCCGCCTGGAGTTCGGCCCCCGGGCGGCCCGGATGCTCCAGGACCAGGACCTGACCCCGCAGAGCGTCCCGGCCCGCGGGGCGACCGTCTGGCTGCACGACTGCGCGAACCTCTCGGCCGGCGGCACCAGCCGGGACGTGACCGACCAGGTCCACCCCGACGTGACCCGGCTCTGCCAGCGGGTGGCGTCCCTGGTCGGCCTGGACATCGCCGGGATCGACCTGCGCCTGCCGGACATCGCCGTGCCGCTGCCGCCGGCCGGGGAGCAGCCGTCGGCGGCCGGGGTGATCGAGGTGAACGCCGTGCCCGGGCTGCGGATGCACCTGGCCCCGGTCCGCGGCCGGGCCCGCGACGTGGGCGACGCGATCGTCCGGGCGATGTTCCCGGGCGGCTCCGACGGGCGGATCCCGACGGTCGCGGTGACCGGGACCAACGGCAAGACCACGGTCACCCGGCTCACCGCCCACCTGCTCGGCGGCGGTGGCCGCCGGGTCGGCGCGACCACCACCGACGGCGTGTACGTGGACGGCCGCGCGGTCTTCCTGGCCGACGCGACCGGCCCGCGCTCGGCGCAGATGGTGCTCGGCGACCCGCAGGTCGAGGTGGCGGTGCTGGAGACCGCGCGGGGCGGCCTGCTGCGCCGGGGGCTCGGGTACGACTGGTCGGACGTCGGGGTGATCACCAACATCACCGCGGACCACCTGGGCCAGGACGGGCTGGACTCGATCGAGGACCTGGCGCACGTGAAGGCGCTGGTGGCCGAGCGGGTCCGGGACGGCGGCACGCTGATCCTGAACGCCGACGACCCCTGGGTACGCAGCCTCGCCGCCCGTCCCCGGGTCCGCGCTGACCGGAAACGATTGGTCTGGTTCGGGCTGGACCCGGCCGATCCGGTGATCACCGGTCACCTGGCGCGCGGGGCCACCGCGTACGTGCTGCAGGACGGCTGGCTGGTGCAGGCGACCGGCGCCCGCCGTACCCCGCTGGTCCGGCTCGCCGAGGTCCCGGGCGCGTACGGCGGCGCCGCCCTGCACGCCGCCGCGAACGCCCTCGCCGCGATCGCCGCCGCCCGCGCGCTCGGCGCCCGCCCGGAGACCGTGGTGGACCGGCTCGCCGAGTTCGAGCCGAGTGTGGACAACCCGGGCCGTGGCACGCTGATGCGCCTCGGCGACGTCTCGGTCTTCCTGGACTACGCGCACAACCCGGCCGCGCTCGCCACCACCCTGCGCACCCTGCACCGGCTCTGGGGCGCGGACCGCTGTGTCGCCACCGTCACGCTCCCCGGCGACCGGCGCGACGATCTGCTGGCCGCCTCCGCCCAGGTGCTCGCCGACGGGGTGACCCGGGCGGTGCTCTACGACGACCAGGACCTGCGCGGACGCCGTCCGGGGGAGGTCTCCGCGCTGGTCGAGCGGGAGATGCGGCTGCGCCGCCCGCAGCTGCGGGCGATCCGGGCGGACGGCTACCGGGAGGCGGTCGATACCGCGCTGGGGCTGGCCGCGCCGGGCGAGGTGGTGCTGGTGGTCTACGAGCGATGGGCGCCGATGCGGGACTACCTGGCCGGGCTGGGCGCCGTGCCGGCCGGGTCCGCGCCGGTGATCCCGGTCGCTCCGGCACTGCGGGCCACGCCGCACCTGTCCCGAGGGCTGGTCACCGGGGCGCCGGTCGGTTCCGGTCGGGTGACAGATCTTGGACACTCATGATCACGTTGCGCATTGTTTGCTTAACCGATCGTGGAGGTAGGGAACCTGAAGTTGAAGCTGCAAGTTCCGACGAAGCGGGCATACCCGCCAGGGAGTCGTCGCCCTCCGTGCTGGACCGAACGCTGAAAACGCTTTCCGTCCGGTCAGGTCCCCGGTACGCGCGGCTCACCGAAACCAACTGACCGTAATGAAGACCTGGTAGATCGCCCGATGCGCGGGTCGAAAGCGTGACCGATAGGGACTAACATCCACGCCGTCGATGGGGGATGCTCGGAGTCCGATGGTGGGCCCGACTCGCCCGGCGTCGGGCGGCATGGCGGTGTTGCCCGGTGTTTTCCTCAGAAGCGCGCATGTGGGGGCACATGAGCACGACGGACCTGCCCGGTTCGGGACTGCTCGCCGGCCGTTACCGGCTGGTCGAGCGGCTCGGTGCCGGCGGGATGTCTGTGGTTTGGCGAGGGTTCGACGAAGTGCTCGGGCGACAGGTCGCGGTCAAGGTCCTGCCCCCGTCCACCAGCGCCGACCCCTCGTTCCGGCGGCGATTACGAGCGGAGGCACAGGCCGCGGCGCGGCTCAGCCACCCGCACATAACCAATGTGTACGACTACGGCGAGGCCACCACAGTCGACGGTGAACCGGTGCCGTACGTGGTGATGGAACTCGTCGACGGCGAGTCGCTGGCGGCCGTCCTGGCCCGGGTGCGGACCCTGCCCTGGGAGAACGCCGTCCGGATCAGCGCCGACGTGGCGGCCGCGCTCGCCGCCGCGCACGCGCGCGGGATCGTGCACCGCGACGTCACCCCGGCCAACGTGATGCTCACCGGGTCCGGGGCCAAGGTCGTCGACTTCGGCATCTCCGCCCTGATCGGCGAGAACGACATCGACCCGGACGGCAGCCTGCTCGGCACCCCGGCCTACCTGGCGCCCGAGCGGCTGGAGGGCGGCCAGGTCAGCCCCGCCACCGACGTGTACGCGGTCGGCCTGCTGATCTACCGGATGCTGATCGGCCAGCTCCCGTGGGACGTCGGCACCACGACCGCCCTGCTGCGGGCGCACCAGTACACCGAACCGGAGCCGCTGCCGCCGGTCGAGGGCCTGCCGCACGCGGTGGACGCCCTGATCGGCCGCTGCCTGGAGAAGCGGCCCTCGGACCGGCCGCCCACCGCCGAGGTGGCGCACGTGCTGGCCGGCATCGCCGCGGGAGTCCCGCCGATGATGGCCGGCGGGATCGGCGCGGACTGGGACGACGCCGAGGACACCACGATCCTGCCGTCCGGGTATCCGTACTCGGGGATCGGACCGGCCGCGGCCGTCGCCTCGGGGCCGTTCTCGGACGCGACGACCGCGCCGCCGCTGCGGCCCGGCGCGAGCGGCGGCCGGCCCGCCAAGCAGCCCGCGGCGGTGCCTCCCGGGCGGGTCCGCGCCCGGCGGGGCCTGGTCGTGGTCGGCATGATCGCGCTGCTCAGCTCCCTGACGTACGGGTGGACCGTGGTCGGGGCGGACGGCACCGAGGACAAGGCCAACGTGGGCACGCCGCAGCCGACCGTGGTGCCGGCCTCCGGCACGTGCATCGTGAGCTACGCCGTCTGGTCCGACACCAACCACCGCTTCAAGGCGCAGGTCACCCTCGCCAACCGGGCGGCGAAGGCGGTCGACGACTGGAAGCTCTGGTTCCTGATGCCCGGCGACCAGGTGGTCTCCGGCAACGGCAAGACCGCGCTGGAGCAGCAGGACCGGCAGGTCACGGTGAGCTCGGCGGCGGCGCTCGAGCCGCAGCAGAACGCCACCGTGCAGATCACCGGGCGGTACTCGCAGAGCAACGCCGCCCCGATGGTCTTCCAGCTCAACGGCGAGAACTGCGTGGCCTACGTGTCGAGCGACCCCGGCGAGCCCTCGCGGCAGGTCGAGACGCTCTCCGACGGCACGGTCCGGCTCGGCGCGGTGGTCTCCGACTCCTCGCCGGAGGCGGGGATCTCGGTGGACCCGGGCGGGATAGTGCACATCACGCCGACCACGGTCACGGCCAGCGGCACGACCGCCACCTCGGGGGCGACGACCACCACCGACCCGACCACCGGCGGCACCACGACGACGACCGACCCGACCACCACCGGCACCACGATCCCGCCGGTGGTACCGACCACCACCGAACCGACCACGGTCGCCACCGAGTCGACCACCGACACGCCGACCACCGCCGCGACCACCACGCCGGTGATGGTCGGGGACGACTGCGACGCGGCCGACGACACCGTCGTCTGCGCGTCGGAGTAGGACGGCGGCCGGGACGGACCGGATGACGCGGTGGCTGTCCGGGGTGCGAAAGCCTGGACGGCCACCGCGCCGGTGCGTGCGGTGCCGGGTGGAAAAGCAGAGGCAGCGGGCCGGTTCACCGCGTTACGGTGAAGACGAGAACGACAGGCGCTCTGCTCGATCCGCACGGGGCGACGACACGAGTCGGTTCCCTTCCGGGAGCCGGGCCCGGCCGCCCGGATTGCGGGCACTTTCGCACGGCGTGGCTGCCGATCGGCGTGCGACTCACGAGGAAGATGGCTTGTCGGAGCCATCACCACGAGTGTCAGCCGGGTACCAAGCAGGTCGTCGACATCGGGGAGTTCGACATGATGAGCACAGTGAAGGATCTGGCCGCCGAGGCGCTCTTCGTCTCGTGGCTTCAGCCGTCCCAGTACCCCAACCGTGCCGCCGTGGAGGAGGCGATCACCAGCATGATCCTCCGGCACGGCAGCGACGGCTGTGCCGCGGGAGTGGCCGTGGAGTTCGGCGATCACCCGGACTGCGCGGTGCAGCGGATGCGGTGGGTGCAGACGGAGTTGGTCGGCAAGGTGGCACGGATGCCGGTCATGCACTGAGAGCACTCCCGGCTCTCCGCGCAGACCCCCACCCGAACGCTCGCGTGATCCCATGCAGCGTGATCCCATGCAGCGCAATCCCATGCAGGGTGCCCGCCCGGGCCTGCCCGGCGGCGCCTCTGCGTGGGCGCCCCTGGCCGGGGCGAGACCGCCGGTAGAGAAAATCCCGGAAACGCCACCACGAATCCCGAGGACCCGCTAGCGGTCCGTGCTGGTCCCCATCCGGCTGAGGTTTTTCGTGAAAAAGCTCCACAAAAGCAACCGAGTTCCGGCGCGCCTGCACCCGACGGCGACCACTGTTCTTCTCGTCAGCCGGTTTTCACCAGCCGGTTAGTACGAGCGAGGAGGACTACGTGACCGTCACGACCGAACTCCCCGCCACCATCGGCACGACTCACGACGCGCCCTCCGCGCGCGACATCGAGGACCTGATCCGCGAACACATGCCGATGGTTGGCCATCTGGTCCGGGAACTGCTCAACCGGGTGCCCGGCCACGTCCACTCAGATGACCTCTCGTCAGCCGGGTTCGCGGCACTCCTGGGGGCGGCACGCTCCTTCGACGTGACCCGTGGCATCCCGTTCCACCGCTTCGCCGCCGTACGCATCCGCGGCGCGCTGCTGGACGAGCTGCGCGGCCAGGACTGGGCCAGCCGATCCGTGCGGGCCCGGGCCAGGCGCGCGGGCGCCGCCCGTCAGGAACTCACCGCCGCGCTCGGGCGCACGCCCAGCGACGCCGAGGTGGCCGAGATGCTCGGTATCGGCGTCTCCGAGTTGGCGAGTGTGGAGGACGACGTGCAGAAGGCGTCGCTGCTCAGCCTCCAGGGGTTCCCCACCGGGGCCGCCGAGGAGATGGTGCCGGAGCTCTCCGAGGGGCCGGAGGACCTGTTGCTGAAGCGGGAGCGTCTCGGCTACCTGCATCAGGCCATCCAGGCCCTGCCGGAGCGGTTGCGCCAGGTGGTGGAGGAGTCGTTCCTGCAGGAACAGCCGCTCAGCGAGGTGGCGGCGAGACTCGGCGTGACCGAGTCGCGCATCTCCCAGCTGCGCACCGAGGCGCTGCGCCTGCTCCGGGAGGGCCTGAACAGCTCTCTCGCCCCGGAGCTGCTGACCGTGGCGGCCGGCGGCCCGCGGACCCGGAAGGGGTGTCTGCAGCGCCGCCGTACCGAGTACTTCGCCAAGGTCCAGCAACAGGGCAGCCTGCACACCCGCCTGGCACTCACTGACAGCCACGGCGTCCCGATCGCGGTCGCGGCCTGACCGCACTCTCCCTGCGGCGAGGGCGGCGTTCTGCCGCCCTCGCCCTCTTTCCCTAGAAGTACGGTCCTCGTGCTCCCGCCCGCACCGGGAGAGGCCACGCCACGGCGCACGGCCGCCCCGGCTCGGGGCGCCCGGCGCGCTACGCGTGCGTCGTGTGCCGGGACGCGTGCGTCGTGTGCCGGGACGCGTGCGTCGTGTGCCGGGACGGGATGCGTGCGTCGTGCGCCGGGACGGGACGCGTGCGTCGTGTGCCGGGACACGCGCGTCGTGCGCCCCGGAGTGCTACGCGTGTGTCAGGCGGCGAGGGCGGGGGAGCGCCGGTGGCAGAGCGGGCCGAGGGCGGCGTGGACGTCGCGGATGTCGGGGCCGACCGCGGTGGCCAGCACGCCGTGACCCGCCAGCGGCATCACGGCGGCGTGCGGGTTCGTGGCGTCCGGAGCGGGCAGCCCGGAACCGAGAGCGACCAGCGTGCCGATCGCCCGGCCCTCGCCGAGGACCGCGGCGCCGTCCCAGCCCGGTGCGCGAGGACCGACGGCCAGTTCATGGCGGTGGACGGTGCTCCCGGCGTACCGGAAGAGACTGTCCTGAAGCATGTCGCCGGATCCCTCACCGTGCCGCCCGCAGACCAGGTCGTCGCGCCACAGCAGCGACCCGCCCTCCGCGACGGTGACCCGGGTGATCGCGACGTGATCGCACCCGGAGGCGGCGATCAGCGGCTCCGGCAGCCAGCGCAACGTGCCCCCGGCCGCCACCGACGCCGTCACCGTCATCCGCGACGCGGGCGCCGGCCGCCCCGGGAGCGCGAGCTGGGCCGCCACGCTGAGCATCTCCAGCGCGGCGCCGGGACCCACCTCGATGTCGAGCCGCAGCTCGTCCCCGCGCAGCGGACCGGCCGCACCACCCACGAGATGAACCGTCATCCCCCCGGCGCGCGGCCCGGTCCGGCGTAGCAGCAGCGGCGACTCCCCGCGGAGGACCGCCAGCCGGGTCCCACCCCGCCCGTCGGCCTCCGCGACGATCCGCGCCTCCGCCCTCACCGGCCACGCCCCCGGCTGGCGCTCCGGGGTGTCCGAACGGACCCGGCCCACCCGTGAGCGCCAGCCAGGAGCGGGACCCGCGGCAGTTGGCTGGTGTTCAGGGGTGTGCCGGGCTCGCCCACCCACCCCTGAGGGCCAGCCAAGAGGGCGAGGTCAGGCATGGGCGGGAGTGGTGCGGGCCGCGTGCAGGGAGCGGATCCAGTCGGCGACGGGGGTGGCGGCCCTGTCCTCGGCGAGCGAGAGGAAGACCGTGGGCAGGTCGTGCCGGCGGGCGCGGGCGTCCCGGTCCATCACCGAGAGGTCGGCGCCGACCAGCGGGGCCAGGTCGGTCTTGTTGATCACGAGCAGGTCGGCCGTGGTGACGCCGGGGCCGCCCTTGCGGGGGACCTTGTCGCCGCCGGAGACGTCGACCACGAAGATCTGCTGGTCGATCAGGCCCTTGCTGAACGTGGCCGTCAGGTTGTCGCCGCCGCTCTCGACCAGGACCAGATCGAGCGGGCCGAGCGAGGCCTCGAGGTCCTCGACCGCGTCCAGGTTCGCCGAGATGTCGTCGCGGATCGCGGTGTGCGGGCAGCAGCCGGTCTCCACCGCGCGGATCCGTTCGGCCGGGAGCACACCGTTGCGCAGCAGGAAGTCCGCGTCCTCGGTGGTGTAGATGTCGTTGGTGACGACAGCGAGCCGCAACTCCTCGCCGAGCGCCCGGCAGAGCGCCGCGACCAGCGCGGTCTTGCCGGAGCCGACCGGCCCGCCGATGCCGATGCGCAGCGCGCGGGGGCCGGCGTCGAGTGGCGCGTGCGGGTCGACACCCGGCTCGGGGTGTGTGTGCGGGACCTCGTCGGGGCCGTGTTCGTGCAGTTCAGGATGCTGCAGTTCAGGATGCAAAGAGACGCACCTCCCAGGTGGCGTGGTGCTCGGCGCCGATGTCGAGCAGGGGTGCGCCCACGGCCGGCAGGTCGTCGACCGGGGCGTTCTTCTTCTCCGCGGCGAGGGCCGCGATCCGATCGCATTCCGGGGCGAGCCGCGCCAGCAGCGCGTGCACCCCGTAGGGATCGAGTCCGAGGAGCCGGACGGCCGCGCTGGCCGGGCCGGTGACGGTGCCGTGCGCCGCGGCGACGGCGACCTGGTGGGCATCCAGACCGGCCGCGGCCGCGAGGGCGCCGAGGGCGATGGGCTGATGCGGCTCTCGCCCGATATTTCCGGAAATCGGCCACATGGCCCGACCGGCACGCAGCAGCGCACGGCCCTGAGCCCGGGATGCCTTCCGGAGAGCGGGCGAAGGCGTCCGCGCGTCGAGCCCGGCGTCGAGCTCGGCCCAGCGGTCCGCTGCCGAGGCCTTCGCCGCGCACGCCGCCGCGGCGAAGGCAGCCGCGACCAGGCCGGTGGTGGCCAGCTTGCCGCGCAGGAAACGGTCCAGGTCGCCGACGTCGGCGACCCGGCCGGCGACGACCTGGGCCTCCAGCCCGCTGGAGTGGGCGTGCCCCCCGGAGGGGAGCCGCCCATCGGCCAGCAGGAGCAGGGTCGCGAGGCTCATCAGAACAGGAAGTACCGCTGGGCCATCGGCAGCGACGTCACCGGGTCCGGCTCGATGACCTCGCCGTCGATCCGGACCTCGAAGGTGTCCGCGGAGACCTCGATGCGCGGCATGGCGTCGTTCAGCGGCATGTCCGCCTTGCCGACCGACCGGGTGTCGGCCACCGGGACCAGTGCCCGCTTCACGCCGATCCGGTCGCTGAGCAGCGCGTCGATCGCCGCGGGCGCGACGAACGCCAGCGACGTCTGCGCCGGCACCACCCCGTAGGAGCCGAACATCGGCCGGGGCAGCATCGGCTGCGGCGTCGGGATGGACGCGTTGGCGTCGCCCATCTGCGCGTACGCGATCATCCCGCCCTTGAGGACCAGGCTCGCGCGTACGCCGAAGAAGGCCGGATCCCAGAGCACGAGGTCGGCCAGCTTGCCGGGCTCGACCGAACCCACCTGGCCGGCCAGACCGTGGGCGATCGCCGGGCAGATGGTGTACTTCGCCACGTAGCGCTTGACCCGGTTGTTGTCCGCCGCGCCGTCGCCGGGCAGGGCGCCGCGCCGCGCCTTCATCACGTGCGCGGTCTGCCAGGTACGCATCACGACCTCGCCGACCCGGCCCATCGCCTGCGAGTCCGAGCCGATCATCGAGATCGCGCCCAGGTCGTGCAGCAGGTCCTCGGCGGCCATCGTGGAGGGCCGGATCCGGCTCTCCGCGAACGCCAGGTCCTCGGGGACCGCCGCGTTCAGGTGGTGGCAGACCATCAGCATGTCGAGGTGCTCGCTGAGCGTGTTCTGGGTGTACGGCCGGGTCGGGTTGGTCGACGAGGGCAGCACGTTCGGATGGGACGCCACCGTGATGATGTCCGGCGCGTGCCCGCCGCCCGCGCCCTCGGTGTGGTACGCGTGGATCGACCGCCCGCCGATCGCCCGGATGGTCTCCTCGACGAACCCGGCCTCGTTCAGCGTGTCGGTGTGGATCGCCACCTGGACGCCGGACGCGTCCGCGACGGTCAGGCAGGCGTCGATCGCCGCGGGCGTGGTGCCCCAGTCCTCGTGCAGCTTGAAGCCGCCCGCGCCGGCGCGCAGCTGCTCCCACATCGATTCGGCCGACATGGTGTTGCCCTTGCCGAGCAGCAGCACGTTGACCGGGTACGTGTCGATCGCCTCGAGCATCCGGGCCAGGTGCCAGGCGTTCGCGGTGACCGTGGTGGCCTTGGTGCCCTCGGCCGGCCCGGTGCCGCCGCCGATGATCGTGGTGGTGCCGGTGGCGGCCGCGGTGTCCAGGATGGTCGGGCTGATCAGGTGCACGTGGCTGTCGATCGCACCGGCCGTGAGGATCTTGCCGTTGCCCGCGATGATCTCGGTGCTCGGGCCGATCACCAGGTCCGGGTGGATGCCGTCCATGGTGTCCGGGTTGCCGGCCTTGCCGATCGCGACGATCCGGCCGTCCCGGATGCCGACGTCCGCCTTGACGATGCCCCAGTGGTCGACGATCACCGCACCGGTGATCACGGTGTCCGGGGTGCCCTCGGCGCGGGTGGCGCGGGACTGGCCCATCGACTCGCGGATCACCTTGCCGCCGCCGAAGACGACCTCGTCACCGGGTTTCGGCCCGGCGCTGTGGTCCTCCTCGATCTCGATCAGCAGGTTGGTGTCGGCCAGCCGGATCCGGTCGCCCTTGGTGGGGCCGTAGAGAGCCGCGTACCGGCTGCGGTCCAGAGTCGTCACCGGGGGCTCCCGTCGGGCTGGGCCTCGCCGGTGTCCTCGTCGAGGGAGCCGGCGGGCTCGATGTCGGTCGGGTCGGGCTCGGCGGGCGCGACCGGGGTGTCCAGCGGGCCACCGGCCAGGCCACGAAGGCCGGGGACGATCCGGTTGCCGGTGAACGGGACGAGCGCCACGTCGCGGGGCATGCCCGGCTCGAAGCGCACCGAGGTCCCGGCGGGGATCGCGAGCCGGTGACCCCAGGCCGCGGTGCGGTCGAACTCGAGGGCGGCGTTCGACTCGGAGAAGTGGAAGTGCGAGCCGACCTGGACGGGGCGGTCGCCGGTGTTGCGTACCGGAAGGGAAAGGGCCGGCCTGTCGGGGTTGATCTCGATCTGGCCGTCGCCGAAGAAGACCTCGCCGGGGATCACGAGATCGGCCCGTGCACGGTGACGAGCTTGGTGCCGTCCGGGAAGGTGGCCTCGACCTGGACCTCGGCGAGCATCTCGGGGACACCCTCCATCACGTCGTCGCGGGTGAGCACCCGGCGCCCGGCGTCCATCAGCTCGACGACGGTCCGCCCGTCGCGCGCGCCTTCCAGCAGGAAGGCGGTGATGATCGCGGTGGCCTCGGGGTAGTTCAGCTTGAGTCCACGGTCGCGTCGTCTCTGTGCGACGTCGGCAGCCACGTGGATGAGCAGCCGGTCCTGCTCGTGCTGGCTGAGGAACAAAGGAACCTCCTGAGTACGCCCGCAGATGCTTGCATTTGGAAGTTTCCGCCGTGTAACCGCTCGCAGTGATCACATCACGGGTGGGTTGCCGACGCGGGCCGCAACGCCATCCGAGATCGCGGCGGACCGGAAGGTCGCGGTGCTGATGCGGCCGCTGCACGCCGACCCGTCCGCCGGGGGCCCGGAGCCCGAGGTGTTCGACATCGACCGGTGGCTGCCGGAGGCGAAGGCGGGGCGCCATCCGCACGCGTACCAGCCGTTCGGGAACGGGGAGCCCGCCTGGCGATCGGCGAGACGTTCTTCGGCCACGTCCGGATCCCGGCGCCGCCGTTGTACCGCTCGGCGATGGAGCGGTGGGCGGCGTACGGGGATCCTGTCTGACGGGTCAGTCGGTGGCGACGGCGTCCGCTTCGCCGTCGTCGCCCTGATCGTCGCCGGAGTCGTCGTCCCCGGTCGTCTCGGTCGGTGCCGCGGTCGTGGTCGTGGTCCCGGTCTCCGCCGGCGTGGTCCCGGTCTCCTCCGGCTCGGTCGTGGCCGTGGTGGTCGCGCCGCCGGTCGAGGTCTGCTCCCCGCCGCCGTTCTCGGTCGCGCTGGTCCGCGTCCTGGTGGTGGTCCGCCGTCCGGTCGGTGCGGTGGTCCGCTCGTCGTCCTCGGTCTTCCCGGCCGTGGCCGATTGTCGCGGCACCTGGGCGGGCACGGTGGTCGCCGGCTTACCGCTGTCCCGGAACCCGAACGGATCGGTGAGCGCGAGCACCGCCCCGCCGAGGAGCAGTACCAGGAGTACCCCGGCCACGATCGGCAGCACGCGCCGTCGGGTGGTGCCGCCGGTGGTGGTGCCGCGGGTCGTGGTGCCGCGGGTCGTGGTAGTGCCGTCAGGCACTCCCGGCCGGGGGCCGGTCCCGGCTCGCACCGGAACTCCCGCGGCCGGTGCCGTCCCAGCTCTCGTTCCCGTTCCTGTCCCGGCGCCCGCCGCGCCGCCCGGCCCGTCGTGGCTCGTGAGCTTCGTGTCGGTCAGCTGGCCGGTGTCGTCGAGCAGTCCCGCGTACCGGCCGGCCGCGATTCCCCCGGCGATCCCCGCGGCGCCGACCACACCGGCCGCGGCGTTGTCGACCGAGGTCTTCGCGGGATCCGCCACCCGGCGCCCACTCGCCGTCCCGTCGGGGCCCGGCGCCCGCCCGGGGCCCGTCGCCGGGCCGGTGTCAGCTGTCCGGCCGGGGCTCGTCGTGCCGGCTGCGGAGACGTCGGCGGCCAGGAGGCCGGCCGCGATCGTCGCCGCGGCCGAGGCCGACGGGCCCCCGGTCATCGCTGAGGCGGGCATGGCGGCGAGCATGGCATCGGCGGCCTGCGCCATCGCCACGGCGGACGGGAAGCGGTCCCCGGGCTCCTTCGCGAGCGCCCTGGTGATCAGCGCTCGTACCTGCTCGGGAACGTCCCCGGGCAGCGGCTCAGGCTCGTCGTCGAGGTGCCGCAGCGCCACGGCCAGCGGATTGTCCCCCTCGAACGGAGGGTGCCCCGCCAGGCAGTGATACGCGACGGCCCCCAGCGCGTACACGTCCACCGCCGGCCCGATGCTCTTCTTGGACACCTGTTCCGGTGCCATGTAGAGCGCCGTCCCGACCACTTCCTTCGCCCCGGTCAGCGTGACCGAGTCGGCCGACCGGGCCACCCCGAAGTCCACCAGCACCACCGTGCCGTCCGGCTCGATGATCAGGTTGCCCGGCTTGACGTCCCGGTGCACGATTCCGGCGGCGTGCGCCGCGTTCAGCGCCCGTCCGGCCTGCGCCACGATCGACATCGTCTCCTCCGCGCCCAGCCGTCCACGCTCCGCGAGCCGCTGATGCAACGGTTGCCCGTCCACCTTGGCCATCACCAGGTAGGCGGCGTCGTCCGTACTCCCGAAGTCGTACACCGCCGCGACGCCCTGATGCCGCAGCGACGCCATCACGCGCGCCTCGTGCCGGAACCTCTCCTGGAACCCGGCTTCACCGGCCCGGCCGTCCAGCAGCGTCTTGACCGCGACGGCCCGGCCCAGCACCGTATCGGTCGCCTGCCAGACCTCCCCCATCCCACCGGCCGCGATTCTCTCGTCCAGCCGGTAACGATCGCCGAGCAAGTCTCCGGGGTAAGGCATGCGCTTCCCCGTACCCATTAAGTCCTGTGACTATCCCCGCTCCTCCCTGTTCGACGCCGTCCACCGGCCCGCCCTTCTGCCCGGCCTGCCCTTCTGCCCGGCCCGCTGCTTCGCCCGGTCCGCCGCTTCTTCTGAGCCGGGGCCCAGTGCTGGATCGGCGCTGCCACACTCGTGACCATGAATCGGACGCTGACGCTCTGGCGCCCCACCGGGCCGGCGGAACTGGATCTCGTACGCGACAGCGGCTGGCGGCGCTGGCCACCGCGGTTGCCGGACCAGCCGATCTTCTACCCGGTTCTCCACGAGGACTACGCGATCAAGATCGCCAGGGACTGGAACGTGCCGGCCTCGGGTGCGGGTTTCGTGACCCGGTTCGAGGTGGACGCGGAGTTCGCGGCCCGGTATCCGGTGCGCCAGGTGGGCGGTGACAGCATCCTGGAGCTCTGGGTGCCGGCCGGGGAACTCGACGAGTTCAACGACCACATCGTCGGCACCATCGACGTCATGCACGAGTTCCGGTGAGTGGCGCGCGTGAACCCGGCCGATCCGCCGGGCAGGGTGAGCCCGGCCGATCCGCCGGGCAGGGTGAGCCCGGCGCCGTCGGGCGGGAGGGCCCGGGGCCCGGGGTGACCACGCGCGACGGCTCGCGGGTGGCCGATTGGGCCAGGCAGGGTGGGTACACCGTCAGGTTCGACTGGGGGCTGGGCGGTGCGGAGGCGATCGGTCCCGGTACGGCGCTCGTCGCGGTGGTGGACGTGCTCTCGTTCACCACGACGCTGAGCGTGGCGGCCGACCACGGCATCGCGGTGCTGCCGTACCGGTGGCGGGACGCTTCCGCGGAGGAGGCCGCCGAGCGTCACGACGCGGTCCTCGCGGTCGGGAGGTCGGTCGCGGGGCCGGACGAGATCAGCCTCTCGCCGGCGACGGTCCGGCGGGTGGCAGCGGGCCGCATCGCCGCGGGACATCGCATCGAGCGGTTGGTGCTGCCCTCGCCGAACGGATCGGCGATCTCGGCGCGGCTGGCCGCCACCGGCGCCACGGTGATCGGCGTCAGCCTGCGCAACGCGGCGACGGCCGCAGCCTGGGCAGCGGCGCAGGTCCCGGCCCGGGCAGGCGACCAGACCGCGGCTCGGACGGTGGCCGGCGACGGCGCTGGCAACGGCAACGGCGGTGGCAACGGCGATGGCGATGGCGATGGCGGAGTGGGCTGGTCGATCGCGGTGATCGCGGCCGGTGAGCGCTGGCCGGACGGCTCGTTGCGGCCGGCCGTCGAGGATCTCTGGGGAGCGGGTGCCTTCCTGGCCGGGCTCGTCGCTCGGGGCGTTTCCGGCTTCTCTCCCGAGGCGGAGACGACGCTCGCCGCCTACCGCGCGGTCGAGGGGAACCTTCCGGCCGAGCTGATGAGGATCGCGTCCGGCCGGGAACTCGCCGGAAACGGGTTCGCCGGAGACGTGGCCGTCGCGGCCGAGGCCGGCGGGAGCGAGTCGGTGCCGGTTCTCCGGGACGGATGGTTCCGGCCCCTGCCGGGCTGAGTTCCGGCCCCGGGCGGTTCAGCCGGCCCCGGGCGGTTCAGCCGGCCCCGGGCGGTTCAGCCGGCCCCGGGCGGTTCAGCCGGGTCCGGGATCAGAGACGGTCACCAGGGGAATCGCCTTGCCGGGGGATTCCCGCGGAGATAGCGGTTCTTTAGGGTCTTTAACAGCTTTCCGCCCTCTCTGCCGCTTTCGAGTGGCTGACCGGCCGGCGGGAAGCCGGTCGACGCCGGCGGAACCGGCACCGCCGGCCCGCGCGTCACTCCGTGGCTGGTCAGTCCTGACCCGGCAGGTCAAGCACATCGAGATCCGGCAGGTCAAGCATTGAACCGGCCCGTGGCGCGCGGCGCGGGGCGCTCCTGACAGAATGTCGGGTGCGCCCCGCGAACTCTGTTAGGAGACGTTTCCGTGATCAGGACCCATGACGCCGGCAGCCTGCGTGCGAGCGACGCCGGCACGACGGTGACGCTCGCCGGGTGGGTTGCCCGCCGGCGCGACCACGGCGGTGTCATCTTCGTCGACCTGCGGGACGGCTCCGGCGTGGTGCAGGTGGTCTTCCGCGAGGAGGACGCGCACGCACTGCGCAACGAGTTCTGCGTGAAGGTGGTCGGCGAGGTCAACGCCCGCCCGGACGGTAACGAGAACCCGGAGCTCGCCACCGGCGCGATCGAGGTCGTCGCCAGCGAGCTGACCGTGCTCTCCGAGGCGGCGCCGCTGCCGCTGCCGATCGACGACGCTGTCACCGCCTCGGATGACATCCGGTTGAAGTACCGATACCTCGACCTGCGCCGTTCCGGCCCGTCGAAGGCGTTGCGGCTGCGCAGCCGGGCCAACCAGATCGCCCGTGAGGTGCTGCACGCCCACGACTTCAACGAGATCGAGACGCCGACCCTGACCCGGTCGACGCCGGAGGGCGCTCGCGACTTCCTGGTCCCGGTCCGCCTGCAGCCCGGCGCCTGGTACGCGCTGCCCCAGTCCCCGCAGCTCTTCAAGCAGCTGCTGATGGTCGCCGGCATGGAGCGGTACTACCAGATCGCCCGTTGTTACCGCGACGAGGACTTCCGCGCCGACCGCCAGCCGGAGTTCACCCAGCTCGACATCGAGATGTCGTTCGTGACCCAGGACGACATCATCGCGCTCGGCGAGGAGATCGTCTCCAAGCTCTGGAGCGAGCTCGCCGATTACCAGGTGCAGTTGCCGATCCCGCGGATCACCTGGACCGATGCGATGAACCGGTACGGGTCCGACAAGCCTGACCTGCGGTACGGCGTCGAGCTGATCGAGCTGACCGAGTATCTCCGGGGCACCGCGTTCCGGGTCTTCGCGGGCGCGATCGACGCCGGGGGTTACGTCGGCGCGGTGGTCATGCCGGGCGGCGCCTCGCAGACTCGCAAGGAGCTGGACGGCTGGCAGGACTGGGCGAAGGCGCGCGGCGCCCGTGGTCTCGCCTACGTCGTCCTCGACGCGGAGACCGGTGAGCCGAAGGGCCCGGTCGCGAAGAACCTGTCGGCCGAGCACCTGTCCGGTCTGGCGGACGCGGTCGGTGCGAAGCCGGGCGACGCCGTCTTCTTCGCCGCGGCCGCCGAGCGCCGGGAGGCGCAGGAACTGCTCGGCGCGGCCCGTATCGAGATCGCCAAGCGGGCCAAGCTGATCGACGAGTCCTCCTGGGCGTTCTGCTGGGTGGTCGACGCCCCGATGTTCGAGAAGACCGACGAGGGCGGCTGGACCGCGGTGCACCACCCCTTCACCTCCCCGAACGACGAGTGGCTCGACAACTTCGAGAGCGCTCCCGACAAGGCGCTCGCGTACGCGTACGACATCGTGGTGAACGGCAACGAGATCGGCGGCGGATCGGTCCGTATCCACCGGGGTGACGTGCAGAGCCGGGTCTTCGACCTGCTCGGCATCACGCCGGAGGAGGCGCAGGACAAGTTCGGCTTCCTGCTGGAGGCCTTCAAGTACGGCCCGCCGCCGCACGCCGGCATCGCCCTCGGCTGGGACCGTACCTGCATGCTGCTCGGCGGCTTCGACTCGATCCGCGAGGTCATCTCGTTCCCGAAGAGCCGTGGTGGCTTCGACCCGCTGACCGGCGCGCCGACGCCGATCACCGCTCAGCAACGTCTGGAGGCGGGCGTCGACGCCAAGCCGAAGGCCGCCGCCGGCACGCCGGGCACCGACGGCCAGGCCGTTCCGGTGGAGCGCTCGAACTGATTCACGGTCCGCGATCGGCGGTCGGGCGTGCGCCCGGCCGCCGTTCCTGTGACACTGATCGGCGTGGAGCCGACCATCGTCCAATGTGCTGAGCAACCCTACGTCGGGCGCCGCGAGTCGATCAGGATGACCGAGTTCGCCAGGGTCGCCGATCATCTGCCCACGATGTTCGCCGGTCTGGCTCGCCGGGGCGTCCCGGTCGCGGGGGCGCCCTTCTTCCGTTACCGCATGATCGACATGGCGGCGGAGATGGTGGTCGAGGCCGGCATCCCGGTCGCCGGCCCGGTCACGGTCGCCGCGCCCGATTTCACCGACACGCTGCCGGCCGGCCGCTACGCCACGGTTTCGCACGTCGGGCACCCCGATCAACTCATGGCGGTCACCGCCCGCCTGCTCGACTGGGCCCGGCACAACGGCCTGACCTGGGACATGACTCCCACCCCGACCGGCGAGCTGTGGGGCTGCCGGATCGAGATGCTGATGACCAGCCCGGCGGAGCAGCCCGACATGCACAAGTGGGAGACGGTGCTGCTCTTCAAGCTGGCCGACTGATCTTTCTCTCCTGAGCCCCGGGCTTCTCCGCGTGGAGCCCGGGGCCTGATGCGTACCGGAAGCCTAGACATCGGAGAAGATCATCCACAATCTCTTTGCACAATTTCTTTGCATGGTTATTGTGGAGGCATGGCGGAGGAACTGAGTCAGGTGAATCTGAGCGGGCGGCAGATCCGGGCACTCGCCCACCCGCTGCGTCTGCGGCTGCTGGGTGAGCTGCGGATGCACGGTCCCGCCACGGCCACCCAGCTGGCCGTGGGACTGGCGACCAACACCGGCGCCACCAGCTATCACCTGCGCCAGCTGGCCGAGGTGGGGCTGGTGCTCGACATCGCGCGACCGGGCGGCGGCCGGCAGCGCTGGTGGCGGGCCGCGCACGACATGTCCAGCTGGCGACGGAGCTACTACGAGGGCGACCCGGACGCGACCGCGGCCGCCGAGTGGCTGGAGCGGCACCAGGTGAGCCGGTTCGCGGAGCTGGCGCAGGCCTGGCGGCAGGCGATCCCCGGGGAGCCGGCCGAGTGGCGCGACGCCGGCGAGATCTCCGATTACCTGCTGACCCTCGACGTCGCCCGGGTCGGGAGCCTGCTGGCCGACCTGGAAGTGGTGATCGAGCGGTATCGCGCGGAGGCCGCCGACGATCCGCGGCCCGGGTCGCGGGCGATCTCGCTCTACCTGGCGGCTCTGCCCCGGGTCGGGCCGCACGGACCGGTCGCGGGGGAGGGCGCGGCCGCGGGGGACGCGGCGGAGGACGGCGCGAGGGAGGACACGTGAGCATGTCCGCGCGTCAGGCCCGCTTCCGGTTCCTCCTGTTGATCGCCCTGCGCTGGCTGCCGGTGGGGCTCACGATCCCGGTGCTCGTGCTGCTGCCGCTGGAGCGTGGGCTCACCATCGCGCAGGCCGGTATGGTCGGCGCGGTCCAGGGCTTCGTCGTGCTGATCCTGGAGCTGCCCACCGGTGGTCTCGCCGACGCGCTCGGCCGCCGGCCGGTGCTGCTGGCGGCCGGCGTGATCAATCTGGTCGCGCTGGCGGTGATGTGTGTGGCCGACTCGGTGGCGCTCTTCGCGCTGGGCTGGCTGTTACAGGGGGTCTACCGGGCGCTCGACAGCGGTCCGCTCGACTCGTGGTATGTCGATCAGGCGCTCGCCGCCGACCCGGACGCCGACATCGAATCCGGGCTGAGCCACAGCTCGGTGGTGCTGAGCCTCGCGATCGCCGGGACGGCTCTCGTCAGCGGCGGGCTGGTCTGGCTCGGGCCGATCGGGCCGATGAGCGCGCTGACCGTGCCCGTCGTGCTGGCCCTGGCCCTGAGCGGGGTGAGCACGCTGGCGGTGGCACTGCTGATGAGCGAGGAGCGTCCCGCGCTCGGGGGCGGCGCGACGACGGGCGACGGCGGTCCGGTGCGGGGGAGGGCGGCACTGGCCGCCTCGCTCCGGGGCGTGCCCACGGCGATCGCCTCCGCGCTCGGGGTGGTCCGCCGGTCGCGGGTGGTGTTCGCGCTGATCATTGTGGAGGTGTTCTGGAGCTTCGGCATGGTCACCTTCGAGAAGCTGATGCCGGTCCGGCTCAGCGAGGTGATGGGCGACCCGGACTCGGCGGCCGCCCTGATGGGCCCGGTCAGCTCGGCGGGGTGGGCGGCCTCGGCGGCCGGTGCCGCGCTCATCCCGCTGCTCGTCCGCCGGATCGGCGGGCCCTGGGCCGGTTTCGCCATGCGGATCGCGCTGGGACTGGGCATCGTCGGGATGGGGCTGCTCGCCGGTCCGGTCGGGGTGATCACCGGGTTCCTGTTCACCTACGCGGCGCACGGCGCGTCCAGCCCGATCCACATGTCGCTGCTGCACCGGCAGGCGGAGGGGGAGTACCGGACGAGTCTGCTCTCGCTCAACTCCATGGTCGGGCAGCCCGGCTTCTCGGTCGGCTCGATCATGCTGACCGCTATTGCACAGAGTGTCAGCGTCAGTGCGGCGATCGTGGTGGGCGCCGTCGTGCTGGCCGTCGCCGCACCCCTCTATCTGGTGAGGCCCACGTTTCGCGAACCCATCGACGGGGGTACCACTCCAGCATCGGCTCTCACCCCCGGAGGAATCTGATGCTCGCCATCGCCGCAGCCGTCGTCTTCGGCATCTACCTGCTCGCCGACCTGCTCGACACCAACTTCGGTGCCCCCGACCTGTTCAACTTCTCCACCATGGCCTCGCTCGGCCTGCTGTTGATCTCCCTGTACCTGGCGGGCGTGGGCAGCGGCCCGGGCGCCGGCTCCGGCACCGGCGGCCGCCGGTTCTACGGCCGTCGTCCCGGTCGCGGCTGATGCCGGCGTGTCCCGGCCCGCGCATGCACGCTCAGTGACTGAGCGCTCGCGGGCCGGGAGCGTGTCCACAGGCGCCGGACAGCATTTCGGATCGGCCCCGGCCGCCCGGTACTGTCGTTTCTGATGGACACCGAAGGTCTCTTCTCCCTCGCGCAGCCGGGTCTGACGACCACGGCGAGTACCGGCGTCGAGACCGGATTCGGCTCGCCGGCGGCCGATGCGCCACTGCCTGTGCGGATGCGCCCGGCCGGCCTCGACGAACTGGTCGGACAGGAGCATCTGCTCGCCCCGGGCGCCCCGTTGCGCCAGCTGGTCACCGGGACCAGCCCGATGTCGGTGATCCTCTGGGGTCCGCCGGGCACCGGTAAGACCACCATCGCGCACCTCGTCGCGCACGCCACCGACCGCAAGTTCGTGGCCATGTCCGCGCTGACGGCGGGCGTCAAGGACGTCCGTGCCGTGATCGACACCGCGCGCCGCCAGCGCCGTTCGGGCGGGCCGCCCACGGTGCTCTTCATCGACGAGGTGCACCGCTTCAGCAAGACCCAGCAGGACTCGCTGCTCGCGGCGGTCGAGGACCGGACGGTCACGTTGCTCGCGGCGACGACCGAGAACCCCTACTTCTCGGTGATCTCGCCGTTGCTCTCCCGCTGCGTGCTCCTCACTCTCCAGGCGCTCGACGAGGACGACGTGCGCCGTCTCATCCGCCGTGCGGTCTCCGACCCGCGTGGGCTGGGTGGCGCGGTCACCCTCGCCGCGGAGGCCGAGAACCATGTCGTACGGCTGGCGTCGGGTGACGTACGCAAAGCTCTGACGGCGCTGGAAGCCGCCGCCGGATCCGCCCTGGCGCAAGGGGCCACGGAGATCGATCTCGCCACCGCGGAGCGTGCCGTCGACGTCGCCGCCGTGCGCTACGACCGGGACGGCGACGCGCACTACGACGTGACCAGCGCCTTCATCAAGAGCATGCGAGGCAGTGACCCGGACGCGGCACTGCACTACCTGGCCCGGATGCTGGTCGCCGGCGAGGACCCGCGGTTCATCGCCCGGCGGATCGTGATCTTCGCGAGCGAGGACGTCGGGATGGCCGATCCGCAGGCGCTGCTGGTGGCGACCGCCGCGGCCCAGGCCGTTCAGTTGATCGGCATGCCCGAGGCCCAGCTCAATCTGGCCCAGGCCGTCGTGCACGTGGCGACCGCGCCGAAGTCGAACAGCGTCACCACGGCCATCGGCGCCGCGATGGCGGACGTCCGGGCCGGTCGTGGCGGGCCGGTGCCGTCGCATCTGCGGGATGCGCACTACCCGGGTTCGAAGGGCCTCGGTCACGGTCTCGGCTATCGATACCCGCACGACGATCCGCGTGGTGTCGTCCGGCAGCAGTACGTTCCGGATGATCTGGTGGGAACCGACTACTATCGGCCGACCGATCACGGTGCGGAGCGCGCGGTCGGGGAGCGGGTGCCGAGACTGCGGCGCATCGTCCGGGGCCTCGGTGGCCCCGTGGGCGCGGGCCGGCCGGGTGCCGCTTCGGCGGGCGGTGTGAGCCGCGCGGCGGGTGGTGCTCCGGCCACTGATGCGTCACAGTCTTCGTCGGACTCGGCGTCGCCGCCTCCGGCACCACCGGACGGAGCGAAGCCGGCCGATCCGGCACCGGACGTCACCACGCCGGACGTCATCACGCCGGACGTCGTGGTGACGCCGGACGTCGTGGCGTCGGAGGGGACCGGAGCTGAGGGCGAGACCAGGACTGAGAGCGTGAAGTCAGACGTGATGACGTCAGACGACGTGAGACCGGGCGGCGCGGAGCCGGCCGGTGCGACGTCCGGCGGCGTGACACCGGGCGAAACGAGCAGACCGGGCGGAACCAAGCCGGGTGGCGCGAGGTTGAACGGCAGGAAGCCGCGAACCGTGGAACCGAAGGAGGCTGCCGGACCGGTGCGAACAGGTTCGGCGGACGACGGGACAGACCCGGGCGGAGAGAACGCCCAGGGTGACGATAAGCGGTCAGATGACAGCGGCGACGCCGCCGGGAAGGAACAGCCGTGAACGGGCCCGACGAGGACTCCGGACTCAAGGGCGGCAAGAAGGGCCGGCGCTTCGGGCGTGCCCGTGCCGAACAGCCCGTTGCCCCGGTGGAGATCTCGCAGGAGGAGACCGGCTGGCTCGACGACCTGCGTACGGTCAAGGAGCAGGCCGGGGCGATCGGCCCCGGCACCCGGCCGGGCGAGGCGCGGACCAGCAAGTCCGGGCGGCTGGCGCCCGGACCGGACGATGTGCCCGACGAGGGTGACCTGCCCGGGTTCGGCGCGGGCTTCGACGGGGACGATGAAGCCCCGTCCCCGGGCGAGGCTCCGGACGCGCCCGGCCACGCCGAGCCCGCCTGGCAGTCCGGCTCGGCCGAGTTCGCGGCGGGCCCGTGGCAGAACCAGCCCGGCGGTGCCCCCCAGCAGGGTCCGGGGCATCGTTCCGGTCCGATCCCTTCCGGTCCCGGCATGCCCGGCCAGGTGTCGCCGGCCGCTGGGCCCGCGATGCCGCAGCGTCCCGGTCAGTTCCCGGCCGGCCCGGTCTCACCCGGCCAGATGGGGCAGGCACCCCCTGGGTTCCCGCCCGGCGACCCGGGTGCGGCCGGCCAGCAGCCTCGCGGGCGCCGCGGCGGTCCGCAGGGCCCGGGCAACCCCCAGGTCTATGGAGGGCAGCAGGGCCCGGGTGGCCCGCCCGGAAACGGGGGCCTTCCGGCTGGTCCGGGCGCTCCCGGCGGACCAGGCTCTTCAGGCATGGGGCAGAGTGGCCGCCGACCGGCGGATCTAGGTGACGTCAGCCCGCCGCAGGGTGACCCCACCGGCACGACGCCGGCGGGTGGAGTCGTGGTGCCGCGCTCCGGGAACGCTCCGGAGATCCCGGTCGCCCGCCCGCCCCGTGGCTCGGGCCCGGGCGTGCGGCCCACCTCACCGGCGGGTCCGGCCCGCGACCGATTCCGGCTGTCCGAGCAGGGCGCCGCGGGTCAGCACACCGGCGCGGTGCCGCCGGGTGTCTACCAGTCCGGTCCGATTCCGCCTGGTGCGTACCAGACCGACGTGGTCCCGCCCGCGGTGTACCAAACCGGCCCGATCCCGGGCGAGCAGCCCGGTCCCGAGCGGCCCGGTCCGATGCAGTCCGGTCCGACCGGCCCGGTGCAGGGCGGGGTCTACGGCGCTCAGGCCGTCCCGGGCGAGCCCAGCGGCCGTCGCGGCCGTCGCGCCGCGGTCGAGCAGAGCGAGATGTCGCCGGAGGAGCGGAACAGCCGCGGCCGGAACCGGCGGGCCAGGGACGAGTCCGACGGCATGCCCGGCGGCGCGGTCGGCCCGGTCTCGGGTGCCCCGGACGGCCGGCAGGGTTTCCCGCGTCCGGTCTCCGGCGCGCCCGACGGATGGCAGAGCGGTACTGCGGGCCCGGTCTCCGGTGCTCCGGCCGGCGTCTACGGTGCTCCCGCCGAGGGGCCCCGCCGCGACGGGGTGTACGGCGCCCGGCCGCAGGGCCAGGGCGATCCCCGTGGTGCGGGCCAGGTGCCGGGGGGCGGTCCCGGCGGTGCCCGGCGAGCCGCCGGTCCGCAGGGTCCGGACGACCCGCGCCGGGCGGGTGGCCTGCCGCAGGGACCCGGCCTGATCGGCGGTCCCGGCCAGGTGCCGGGCGAGAACCTTCCGATGCGGCGCAGCGGCCCGGCCGAGGACGGCCCGCGTGAGGCGGGTGCCGACACCGGTACGCACAACTTCGTGATCCGCGACAACCGGGTCACCCGTCGCGGGCCCGACGAGGACGCCCAGGGCGGCCCGGAGTATGGCGGGGCGCAGCCCGGCCAGCCCAGCGTGCCCTCTCCTCGCCGGATCGGCCCCGGTGACGGCCGCCCGGTTCGCGCTGCCGCCGCCGTTGCGCCCCCGGTGGTCCCCGGGCCGCAGGGTGTTCGCGCACCCGCGGTGCCCGGACGAGCCGGCGCGATGGCGGAGAGCACGTCCGGAGTCATCCGGCGTGGCCCGCAGCAGGGCCCCGGTAACGGCACGCGCGGCGACAACGGCGCTCCCGGAGTGATGGTGCCCGGCCAGCCCGGTCCGGGGCGCCGCCCGGCCCACCCGATCTCCCCCGCCTCCGGCAACCCGTTCGACGACCAGGTCGGCGACGAGGTCAACGGTGACCCGGCCGCTCATGAGCACGCGGCGCACGCTGCCGGCGGTCCGGGGCAGCCCGGACGCCGCGATGCCGGTGGCGCCCGTCCGGTGTCGGGTTCCGGCCGTCGCTCGGGCGGTCCCGGTGGCTATGGCGGCCCGGGCCCCGACCAGAGCCAGGGCTTCCCGACGGGCGGCCCGGAGCAGAGCCAGGGCTTCCCGATGGGCGGCCCGGAGCAGAGCCAGGGCTTCCCCGCGGGCATGGGCGGTTCCGAGCACAGTCAGGCGTTCCCGGCCGGTGCGGGTGGGTGGCCCGGTGGACCGGGTGGTCCTGGCGTGCCCGAGGGACCTGACGGTCCCGGGCAGGGGCGTGGTGGCCGACGTCGCCGGGCGGTGCCGGAGCAGGCACAGAGTCCGGAACAGATCGGCCGCCGTGGTGCGGGTCCCGAGCAGAGCCAGGCGTTCGGTGCCACCGGCTTCGCGGGCCCGGAGCAGAGTCAGGCCTTCGGCGCCACCGGGATGGGTGGCCGGCACGGCTCCGGTCCGGAGAGCAGCCAGGGCTTCGCCGCGGGGGAGGGCTACGGCTCCGAGCGTGGTGGCCGGCATGGTTCCGGTGCGGAGACGAGTCAGGGCTTCGCCGCGGGAACGGGTAGCGGCGGCCGGCACGGCGCCGCTCCGGAGGGCGGTCAGGGCTTCGCGGCAGGGCCGGGTACCGGTTCCGAGCGTGGTGGCCGGCATGGTTCCGGCGGGGAGACGAGTCAGGGCTTCGCCGCGGGAACGGGTGGTCCGGAGCGGGGCGGCCGGCACGGCGCCGGTCCCGAGACGAGTCAGGGCTTCCCGGCCGGGGAGCCGGCCGGGCGGCACGGAGCGGGCCCGGAGAGCAGCCAGGGCTTCGCGGCGGGCATGGGCGGCCCGGAACAGGGCCAGGCGACGGGCCGACGGGCAGCCGGCCCCGAGCAGGGACAGCCGGGCGGACGGCGGGGGCCCGGTCCGGGCCAGGCGCCGGGACCGCGGCGTGGCAAGCCGGGAGCGCCCGGCGGTCCGGGACAGGCCGGTCCCGGTCAGGGAGAGCTGGGACAGGGCGGTCCGGGCGGCCCCGGTGGCCGTGGCGGCCCCGGAGGGCCGGGTGGGCCTGGCGGGATGCCCGGTGGACCCGCCGGTGGCCCTCCGAGGGGCGGGGCGCGTGGTCCCGGTGCCGCAGCCGGACCGGGTGGTCTCAACGGGCCCGGTGGTCCCAACGGATCGGGTGGCCCCAACGGGCCTGGCGGGCCTGGCGGGCAGGGTGGGCCTGGCGGAGCGGGTGGCCCGGGTGGATCCGGATCACCTGGCGGGCCTGGAAGCCCTGGCGGGCCCGGTGGGCCTGGTGGGCCTGGTGGGCCTGGCGGAGCCGGTGGGTCAGGGCGCGGTGCAGCGATGGTTCCTGGTGGGCCGGCACGTGGTGCCGGAGTGATGGCGGGCCCGGGAAAAGCCCCGGTCCCGGGCAGTGCCCCGATCCTGGGTGCCGCTGGACCGGGTGGTGCAGGTCCCGACGTTGCTGACGAGGCCGGGCCGGGTGGCCCCGGCAGGGCCGGATCCGGCATGGGCGGCCGTGGAACGGGTGGCCCCCGGCGCGGTGGTCCGGGCAAGGGCGCCGCGAGCGTTCCGGGCGGTGTCACGGGTGCCGCGAGCGTCGCCGGAGCAGCGGGAGCCGGAGCGGTCGGAGCAGCCGGGGTAACCGGGTCGGCGGGTGTGCCGGGTCCTGGCGGAGTTTCGGGAGCCGTCGGTGCAACGAAAGCTGTCGGTGCGGCGGGCGCCCCGGCAAACACCGGAGTGCCGGGAGGTGCCGGAGTACCGGGAGGTGCCGGGGCGCCGGGGTCGGCGGGTGTGCCGGGAGCGGCGGGCGCGGCCGTCGTCGGTGGTGCGAGTGTGCCCGGGCGGGCGGTGGCCGGTGCGGCTGTCGTTCCCGGGGGTACGGCGCGCGGTGGTGCCTCCGTGCCCGGCATCGTGGTTCCGGCCGGGGAGGACACCGGGACGGTCGCGGTTCGGCGGGCGGGGACCACGGTGCCGACCGCGGTGGGAACCGGAGCTGTCGTCGCCCCGGAGAAGGGTCAGCCCGATCGGCTGGACTCGGCCGCGAGGGCGGGGAGCGGCGCGGGGCCGGCCGCCGGCGGCCGGCCCGGGATCGGCGGCGGACCGGACTCCGGTGGGCGGCCGGGGAGTGGCGCGGGGCCGGATCAGGCGGCACGGTCGGACAAGGGCGGCCGGGCGGACGCGGACGACGCCGGTGACGAGGCCGAGGGTGGGCTGAGCGAACTGCGCCGGAAGTTGCGGACGCAGCGGCGGCTCCGGTTGGGCACGCTCTCCACGCTGGCGATCGTGGTGCTGCTGGTGCTGCCGGCCTTCTTCGGGCTGCGGGCGATGAGCAGCGACCCGGTCTTCGCCTCGCTGGACGCGCTGAGTGTGCCCTCGTGGGCCGACAAGAACGTCGATGACCAGGGGAGCGGCAACCGCTGGTGCTTCATGGACTGCCGGTTCCGGGAGCGGGTCGCGGATTCGGAGCGGCCGTTCAAGGAGACCTCGGAGGCGTACACCACGGCGCTCAAGAAGGCGGGGTGGACCTCGTGGAAGGTCGCCGACTGCCCGGAGACGGCGGTCAACGCGGACGAGGGGCTCTACAGCTGCTGGAAGCGGGACGAGTTCACTCTGGACCTGTATGTGAGCCTGCCCGGGTGCGCGGTCGATCAGGTGGCCGCCGAGGCGGTGCCGGAGGCCGGGTCCGAGGAGGCGGAAGCGGGGGAGACCTCCGTGGAGGAGTGCGACGGGTCGTCGGTCAGTATCAAGGTGCGGAACGCGATCGCGGACGAGCGGGGCAAGACCGACACCAATCCGGGGCCGGTCGGCGAGACGCCGGATCCGATCCTGGGGACCGACGATCCACTCTTGGCTCCGACACCAGAGGCGTCGTGAGGCGGGCGGTGGTCACGGACGGTAGGGTCTGCACGTTGTGCCGCCGAAACCGTGACCACCCGAAGAGGAGACGCGCTACATGAACGCCAACGCCGGAGAAATCGCAGGTCTGATCGCGGCGGGCGCCTTCCTGATGCTCGTGCTGGTGCTCGCCGTGCCGATCCTCAAGCTGGGGCGGACCGTGGACGCCGCGACCCGGGGGATCAACGAGGTGGTGGACCGTACCGGGCCGCTGCTCGGCAACGTCAACACGACCGTGGAGAATGTGAACACCGCGCTCGGACAGGTTCAGGTCTCTTTGGACGGCGTCAATGTTCAGCTGGCCAAGGTCGACACGATGACCGAGCACGTGCAGAACATCACCGCCAACGTCGCGAACCTGGTCACCGTGGTCTCCGCGGCGGCGGCGAACCCGCTGGTCAAGGTCGCCTCCTTCGGGTACGGCCTGCGTAAGGCGACCAACGCGCGCCGTGCGGCCGAGGAGGACCGCGAGGTCCGCGCCGAGCTCAAGCGCCGCAAGACCGGCCGCTAGAGCGGGCGTGCGCGGGCGCTGAGCGTGTGATGAAGACGCTGAGCGGTGTGACGAACGTTGAGCGGCCGGAGAAGCTGAGCGGCCGGAGAAGCTGAGCCCTCGGAAGAGCGAGAAGAAGAAGCAGATAGGGGATCGCTGCCATGAAGCGCCTGCTCTGGCTCGGTGTCGGCCTGGCGGTCGGCGCCATCGTCGTGCGCAAGCTCACCCAGAAGGCCGAAGAGTTCACCCCCACCGGGATCGCGACCTCGCTGTCGGAATCCGCTGGCGGGCTCGTCGAGTCGCTGCGTAGCTTCGTGGAAGACGTCCGCGACGGCATGGCCGAGCGGGAACAGCAGATCCACGAGGCGTTCGCCAACGGGGAGCTGTACGAGGACAAGTTCGCCGAGCTGCGCGAGGACACGCGGCCCGGTTTCCAGGAGGGAATTCGATGAAAACGGCGGAAGTCAAGCGGCGCTTTCTGGCGCATTTCGAGGCCAACGGGCACACGGTGGTCCCGAGTGCCCCGCTGCCGGCCATCGACGACCCGAACCTGCTCTTCATCAACGCCGGCATGGTGCAGTTCGTGCCGTTCTTCCTCGGGCAGCAGACCCCGCCGTACTCGCGGGCCGCGAGCGTGCAGAAGTGCATCCGGACGCCGGACATCGACGAGGTCGGCAAGACGTCGCGGCACGGCACGTTCTTCCAGATGAACGGGAACTTCTCGTTCGGCGACTACTTCAAGGCGGGCGCGATCCCGCTCGCGTGGGAGCTCTCCACGAAGCCGGTCGAGCAGGGTGGTTTCGGTCTGGACCCGGAGCGGATCTGGGCGACGGTCTACCTCGACGACGACGAGGCGATCGAGATCTGGAAGAAGACCGGGATGCCGTCCGAGCGGATCGTGCGCCGGGGCAAGAAGGACAACTTCTGGTCGATGGGCATCCCGGGCCCGGCGGGCCCGTGTTCGGAGCTCTTCTACGACCGTGGCCCGCAGTACGGCCGGGACGGTGGCCCGGAGGTCGACGAGGACCGGTTCATGGAGTTCTGGAACCTGGTCTTCATGCAGCACGAGATCACCGATGTGACCTCGAAGGAGAACTTCCGGATCGTCGCCGATCTGCCGAAGCAGAACATCGACACCGGCATGGGCCTGGAGCGGATCGCGTCGATCCTGCAGGGCGTCGACAACCTGTACGAGATCGACGAGGTCCACCCGATCCTGGCGAAGGCCGCGGAGCTGACCGGGAAGAAGTACGGCGCGCACTCCGGCCACGTGGCGGGCGAGTCGCACCCGGACGACGTACGCCTGCGGGTGATCGCGGACCACGTGCGGACCGCGCTGATGCTGATCGGCGACGGCGTGGTCCCGTCGAACGAGGGCCGCGGCTATGTGCTGCGCCGGATCATGCGCCGGGCGATCCGGGCGATCCGCCTGCTGGGCTGGCAGGAGCCGGCGCTGCCGATCCTGCTGCCGATCGCCCGCGACTGCATGTCCCCGTCGTACCCGGAGCTCGCCGAGGAGTTCGGCCGCATCTCCACGTACGCGTACGCGGAGGAGGACGCGTTCCTCTCCACGCTCAAGGCGGGCACCACGATCCTGGACACCGCGATCGCCGACACCAAGACGAGCGGTGGCAAGCAGCTCGCCGGTGACAAGGCGTTCCAGCTGCACGACACGTACGGCTTCCCGATCGACCTGACCCTGGAGATCGCGCAGGAGCAGGGTCTGCAGGTGGACCAGGAGGGCTTCCGGCGGCTGATGGCCGACCAGCGGGCCCGGGCGAAGGCGGACGCGGCGGCGCGCAAGACCGGCCACGCGGACCTCTCGGCGTACCGGTCCGCGCTGGACGCGGGCGGCAAGGTCGAGTTCACCGGGTACCAGGAGATCACCCGGGAGTCCCGGGTCCGGGCGCTGATCGGCGAGAAGGGCCGGATCGAGGTGGCCGGCGAGGGTGACTTCGTCGAGCTGGTCCTGGACACCACGCCGTTCTACGCCGAGGGCGGCGGTCAGCAGGCCGACACCGGCGTGATCAAGGTCGGCAGCGGCCAGCTCGAGGTCGTCGACGTGCAGCAGCCGATCCCCGGCCTGATCGTGCACAAGGCGCGGGTGATCCGTGGCGAGGTGCGCGCGGGCGAGACCGGTTTCGCCGAGATCGACGTCACCCGGCGCAAGGCGATCTCCCGGTCGCACACCGCGACCCACCTGGTGCACCAGACCATGCGGAACTTCCTCGGCGAGTCGGCGACCCAGGCGGGCTCGCTGAACGCGCCGGGCCGGCTGCGGTTCGACTTCCACACGCCGGGCGCGGTCAACCCGTCGGTGCTCTTCGACGTCGAGCAGCAGATCAACGAGGTGCTGCTCCGCGACCTCGAGGTCACCGCGTTCGTCACCTCGCAGGAGGAGGCGCGGCGGCTCGGCGCGATGGCGCTCTTCGGCGAGAAGTACGGCGACGAGGTCCGGGTCGTCGAGGTCGGCGACTACGCCCGCGAGCTCTGCGGTGGCACACACGTGTCGCGCTCCGGCCAGCTCGGCCTGGTGAAGATCCTCACCGAGTCGTCGATCGGTTCCGGCGTACGCCGGGTCGAGGCGCTGGTCGGTCTGGACGCGTTCGGCTACCTGGCGAAGGAGCACCTGCTGGTGTCCCGTCTGGCGGACCTCTTCCGGGTTCCCGGGGACCAGGTGGCCGACCGGGTCGAGCAGACCGTCACGGCGCTGCGGGACGCCGAGAAGGAGCTGGAGAAGCTCCGGGCGCAGATGGTGCTCGGCGGCGCGGGCGCCCTCGCGGACCAGTCGAAGGATCTGCACGGCGTGGCGTGGGTCGGCACCGAGGCGCCGGAGGGCGCGGCCGGCAACGACGTTCGCACGCTGGCCCAGGAGATCCGCGGCAAGATCGACCCGGCCCGCCCTGCGGTCGTCGCGGTGACGTCGCGGTCGAACGGCAAGGCGTCGCTGATCGTGGCGATCAACGCGGCCGCCAAGAGCCGGGGCCTCTCCGCGGCCGACCTGGTCAAGGGTGCGCTCTCCGGCCGGGGCGGCGGCAACGCCGACCTCGCGCAGGGCGGCGGCATCCCGGCGGACCAGGCTCCGCGACTGCTGGCGTCGATCGAGAAGAGTCTGGCCGAGGCGAGCTGAGCGGGCGACCCGCAGCGAGCCGAGGAATCATCAGATATCGGTGATGGATCCGTCGCCTTGTGCGACGGATCCTTTCCTTTTCCTTGAGAATGCCTAGCTCCCACACAGGGGGGCGTGGTTTCGCCCGGCGAAGCGGTTAAGCTCTTGGCGCGATTGCGTGGCACGGCATCGATCGAGGTCACCTTTCGTTGTTCTTAAGCTTTGTGGTGATCGGGAACGGGAGACGTGTTGCTGCTGTGCGGGGTGAGAGCGTGACACCACGCTTCGCCCGGGGCGTACGCCTCGGGGTGGATGTGGGCCAGGTCCGTGTCGGGGTCGCGAAATGCGATCCGGACGGCATTCTGGCCAGTCCGGTGGCGACCGTGGCACGGGACCAGCAGAGCGGCGAGGACGCGATTCCCGCCGACATGGCGGAGCTGGCCCGGCTCGCGGACGAGCACGAGGCGGTCGAGGTCGTCGTCGGGCTCCCGGTGGCTCTCAACGGGCGGGAGGGCGTGGCGGCCGGCCACGTCCGGACGTACGTCCAGAAGCTCGCCGAGGTGCTCACACCCCGGCCGGTCGTCCTCTCGGATGAGCGGATGTCGACCGTCGTGGCCAGCCGTAGGCTGAGTGAGCGGGGCGTTCGCGGACGCCGGCAGCGCGCGGTCGTCGACCAGGCGGCCGCCGTCGAGATCCTGCAGGGCTGGCTGGACGCGCAGCGGAGGCAGACTTAAGTGATCGACGAACTGGATCTGGCGTTCGAGGGTGCCGTCGACCGCGGCCGATGGCGACATCGGCAGAAGAAGGGCGGCCGGGGTCGTACCCTGATCGCCTTCACGATGGTTCTCCTCCTGTTCGGCGCGCTCGGCGGCGGGGCCTACTACGGCTTCGACCGGGTGCGCGACTACTTCACGGTGGAGGACTACCCGGGCCCGGGCAGCGGCGAGGCCGTCGTCGAGGTGGCCACCGGTGACACCGCGACCGACATCGCCGGCACGCTCTACAAGGCCGATGTGGTGAAGAGCGCGGCGGCGTTCATCAACGCGGCCAAGGACAATCCGAAGAGCACCGGCATTCAAGTCGGCTCTTACAAGCTCAAGAAGCAGATGAAGGCCAGCGACGCGGTGACGGCGCTGCTCGATCTGGACAACAAGAACGTCAACAAGGTGACGATTCCTGAGGGGATCATCTCGCTGCAGATCTTCGATCGGCTGTCGGAGGCGACGGGTATCCCGGTGGCGGACTTCACGAAGGCCGCCAAGGACCCGGAGGGGCTCGGCGTCCCGGACTACTGGTTCACCCGCCGGGACGGCAAGAAGGTCAACAAGACGGACATCGAGGGCTTCCTCTACCCGGCGACGTACGAGTTCGCCAAGGACGACACCGCCGAGGACGTCCTCAAGGAGATCATCAAGCACTTCAACGCCGAGATGGAGGAGCTGAACTTCGTCGACACGGTGGAGTCCAAGCTCAAGATCTCGCCGTACGAGGCGCTGGTGGCCGCGTCGATCGCCCAGGTCGAGGCGAAGCTGGACGAGGACATGGGCCCGGTGGTCCGCGTGCTCTACAACCGGGCGTACACCGGGAACTTCCCGTGCAGCTGTCTGCAGCTGGACAGCACGGTGAACTATTGGCTGCGTATCTCCGGCAAGGACGCGAAATCGTCGGAGAAGCTTCTCGCCTCCGAGTTGCACGACCCGAAGAATCCGTACAACTACGACGTCAAGGGTATGGCGATCGGGCCGATCAGCAGTCCCGGCGCCCCCGCGCTCAAGGGTGCGATGAACCCGCCGAAGAGCAATTACTTCTTCTTCGTGACGATCGACCAGAAGGGTAAGACCGCGTTCGGTGTGACCAACGCCGATCATGAGAAGAATATCCAGAAGGCCTGCAAGAACGGCATTCCGATCTGCTGAGCTGCCAATTCCGACACGTACGGCCGACCGGTTCACCCGGTCGGCCGTACCTGTGTATAGCGCCGGACGTCGATCCGTGGCACGCTTCGCGTCGTAGTTCCAGCCAGGGGCTTTGAAAAAGCTGGAGATGCACCGGAGGCGAGAACGATGCTCGACGATCTGGAATCCGTGTTGGAGGAGGAGCCGATACGGGCGGCCCGCCCGGCACGGTCACGGCGCGGCCGCTCGTTCGCCGCCTTCTTCCTCACGCTGGTCCTGCTCGGCCTGCTCGCCGGCGGTGCCTGGTACGGCTACCGGAAGGTGAGCGGCCTCTTCGTCGACGCCGACTACGCGGGCCCCGGCAGCGGCGAGGTCGCCGTGGAGGTCAAGACCGGCGACTCGGCCACCGACATCGGCAACATGCTCTACACGCAGAAGGTGGTCGCCTCCTCGGACGCCTTCATCGACGCGGCCAAGGACAACGCCCGGAGCAAGAACATCCAGGTCGGCTGGTACAAGCTCAAGAAGGAGATGAAGGCGAGCGACGCGCTCACCGCGCTCCTCGACCCGGCGAACCGCTGGGTGACCAAGGTGACCCTCCCGGAGGGGCTGACGTACCAGCAGAGCCTCGACGCACTCGCCAAGGCCACCGGGATCCCGCTGGCCGACTTCCAGAAGGCCGCGAAGGACCCGATCGGGCTCGGCGTGCCGGACTACTGGTTCAACCGGACCGACGGCAAGAAGGCCGACAAGGCCGACATCGAGGGCTTCCTCTTCCCTGCCACGTACGAGCTCTCCCCCAAGGCGGACGCGACCGGGGTGCTGAAGACGATCGTCGGGCACTTCGTCAAGGTCACCGAGGACCTGGAGTTCGTCTCCACGGTCGAGAAGCAGCGCAAGATCTCCCCGTACGAGGCCCTGATCGTGGCGTCGATCGCCCAGGCCGAGGCGCTCAAGGACGCGGACATGGCGAAGGTCTCCCGTGTCCTCTACAACCGCCTCTACGGCGACTTCGACTGCCACTGCCTCGGGCTGGACAGCACGGTCAACTACTGGCTGCGGATCAGCGGCAAGGAGGTCAAGGCGTCCGAGCACCTCACCCAGTCGGAGCTGCACGACCCGAAGAACCCGTACAACACGCACGACAAGTCCGGGCTGCCGCCGGGGCCGATCGGGAACCCGGGCGAGGCGGCGCTCAAGGGCGCGATGAGCCCGACCGTCAACTTCCCGTACTACTACTTCATCAGCGTCGACACCAAGGGCACCATGGCGTACGGCAAGACCGCCGCCGACCACGAGAAGAACCGGCAGCTCGCCTGCAGGAACGATATCCCGCTCTGCTGACGGGGCAGCGGCTCGACGCGGCCCGCGGCGGCGACCTGGAGCAGGCCGGCCCCGGCGGGCCGAACTACTACCACCGGATCTGCCGCACCGGCGTCGGCAACTGCTCGTCGGCGATGGATCTCCAGGACGCGTCGAACCGAACCGGCCGGCTCACGGTATGCCACCGTGACCCGGCCGGTTCGCCGTGCGGGGCTGGGGAACGGACTCCGTAGACTACGGCGGCGACCCTATGACGACGACAAGGACGGGACCCGCTGTGCTTTCCAGCGAGCAGCCATCCACGCCCGTGCGGCGTGCCGCCGTGCTCGGCAAGCCGATCGCCCACTCGCTCTCGCCGGTGATCCACCGTGCCGGCTTCACCGCCTCCGGGCTCACCGGGTGGTCCTACGAGGCGATCGAGTGCGCCGAGTCGGAGCTGCCCGACCTGGTCGCCGGGTTCGGGCCGGAGTGGGCCGGGCTGTCGCTGACCATGCCGCTCAAGGAGGCCGCGCTCAAGCTGGCCACCTCGGCGACGCCGGCCGCGATCGCCGCGGGCGTGGCGAACACGCTGGTCCGGCAGGAGGACGGCGGCTGGCACGCCGACAACACCGACATCCTCGGCATGGTCCGGGTGCTCCGTGAGGCGGGTCTCGGCGTCAGCCGCGGCCGGCACGCGGTCAAGACGGACCCGCCCCGGCTGACCGTCCTGGGTGGCGGCGGCACCGCCCGCGCGGCCCTGGCGGCGGCGGCCGAGCTCGGCGGCGAGGTGGTCACCGTGGTCACCCGGCGTCCCGAGGCGCGGGCCGAGCTGGAGCCGGTCGCCGGTGCGCTCGGGCTGACGCTGACCGGCCTGGACTGGAGCGAGGCGCCCGGCGCGTTCGAGGCGGACGCGGTGATCTCGACCGTGCCCAAGGGCGCCGCCGACCAGCTGGCCGGCGAGGTGACCTGGCGGGCCGGGACGGTGTTCTTCGACGCGATCTACGACCCGTGGCCGACCCCGCTGGCGGCCTCGGCGATCGCGGCTCAGGTGCAGGTCGCCTCCGGGCTGGACCTGCTGCTGGCCCAGGCGCTGAGCCAGTTCGAGCAGTTCACCGGCGTCGAGGAGGCACCGGAGCAGGCGATGCGCGAGGCCCTCGACGAGGCCGCCCGCAACCGCTGACCGATGGGTCGGCGCGAGGGTGACCAGGCAGGACGTGAGCGAGAGCTGCACCTGGGTCCCGACCCTGGGCGCGCGGCGGCTCGGCTCGGCGATGCTGTGACGAGCGCCGCGCTGTCCGCCGGGTGGGATGCGGGCCACCTCGTGCCGGGCTGTCTCCGCGCCGTGTCAGACTGTGAACCGTGTTGCGCTGGCTGACTGCAGGTGAATCGCACGGACCGGCGCTTGTCGCGCTGCTCGAGGGTGTTCCCGCCGGGGTGGAGGTGACGAGCGCGGACATCACCCGTGATCTCGTACGCCGTCGTCTCGGCTACGGCCGTGGTGCCCGGATGAAGTTCGAGCAGGACGAGGTCGACTTCATCGGCGGCGTCCGGCACGGGCTGACGCTGGGCAGCCCGGTGGCGATCCGGGTGGGCAACACCGAGTGGCCCAAGTGGGAGACGGTGATGGCCGCCGACCCGGTCGACCCGGAGGTGCTCGCCGCCCAGTCGCGGAACGAGGCGCTGACCCGTCCGCGTCCCGGCCACGCCGACCTCGCCGGCATGCAGAAGTACGGCCACACCGACGCCCGGCCGATCCTGGAGCGCGCCAGCGCCCGGGAGACCGCGGCCCGCGTCGCCGTCGGCGTGGTCGCCAAGAACCTGATCCGGCAGGCGCTCGGCATCGAGATCGTCTCGCACGTGATCGAGCTGGGCTCGGTCGCCGCGAAGTCCGGCCTGGTGCCGACGCCGGACGACTTCGACCGGATCGACGCCGACCCGCTGCGCTGCCTCGACCCGGAGGCGAGCGCGCGGATGGTCGCCGAGGTCGACGCCGCGAAGAAGGACGCCGATACCCTCGGCGGCATCGTCGAGGTCCTGGCGTACAACATCCCGCCGGGTCTCGGCTCGCACGTGCAGTGGGACCGCAAGCTCGACGCCCGCCTGGCCACCGCGCTGATGTCCATCCAGTCGGTGAAGGGTGTGGAGATCGGCGACGGCTTCACCCAGGCCCGGTCGCGGGGCTCGGTGGCGCACGACGAGATCATCCCGACCCCGGAGGGCGTCAAGCGGGTGACCGACCGGGCCGGTGGCCTGGAGGGCGGCATCACCAACGGCGAGCCGCTGCGGGTCCGTGCCGCGCTCAAGCCGATCTCGTCGCTGAACCGGGCGCTGCAGACCGTCGACATCGTCACCGGCGAGGCGACCACCGCGATCAACCAGCGCTCCGACGTCTGCGCGGTGCCGGCCGGCGCCGTGGTGGCCGAGGCGATGGTCGCGCTGGTGCTGGCCGAGGCGGCCACCGAGAAGTTCGGCGGCGACTCGGTCGCCGAGATCCGCCGCAACCTGGCGTCGTACCTCGAGAACCTGGTGATCCGCTGATGGCTCCGGTCGCGGTCGTCGTCGGCGTGATGGGCGCCGGCAAGACCACGATCGGCGCCGCCGTGGCCGAGGCCCTCGGGGTCGGCTTCGCGGACACCGACACGATCATCGAGGAACAGGCCGGCAAGCCGATCCCGGAGATCTTCGTCGACGAGGGCGAGGACGCGTTCCGTGCGCTGGAGCGCACGGTGGTGGCCGAGGCGCTGGCCTCGTTCCCGGGCGTGCTCGCGCTCGGCGGCGGCGCCATCCTGGACGAGGGCACCCGTGGGCTCCTCGCCGGCCACACGGTCGTCTACCTCTCGGTCGAGCTGACCGACGCCATCAAGCGCGTCGGTCTGGGCGCCGGCCGCCCCCTGCTGGCGATGAACCCGCGCGCCACCCTGAAGTACCTGCTGGAGCAGCGCCGCCCGCTGTATCTGGAGATCGCCACGCACACGGTGGTCACCGACGGCCGCGAGGCGGAGGAGATCGCTCCCGAGGTCGTGGCCCTGCTCGCCACCTGACCCGCTGTCCGGGAGGTGGAACGCGGCGACCGCGGGCCACGGGCGGGCCGGGTGCGCGGATAGGGTGACGGCCGTGGTGACGCGGATTTCGGTGGCGGGAGACCGCCCGTATGACGTGATCGTGGGGCGGGGGCTCGAAGGTGAGCTGCCCGGCCTGATCGACGGTGCGGCGCGGGTGGCGGTGATTCACCCTCCCACGCTGCGGGAGCGGGCCGAGGCGGTGGCGAAGGCGGCCGGTGCCGGGACCGTGGTGCCGATCGAGGTGCCGGACGCCGAGAAGGGGAAGACCGTCGAGGTCGCGGCGCGGTGCTGGGACGAGCTCGGCGCCGCCGGGTTCACCCGGACCGACGTGGTGGTCGGCGTGGGCGGGGGAGCGACCACCGACCTGGCCGGGTACGTCGCGGCGGCCTGGCTGCGCGGGGTCCGCTGGGTGCCGGTCTCCACCTCGGTGGCCGGGATGGTGGACGCCGCGGTCGGCGGGAAGACGGCGGTCAACATCGGCGCGGGGAAGAACCTGGTCGGCGCGTTCCATCCGCCGGCCGGGGTGCTCTGCGACCTGGACGCGCTGGACACGCTGCCGCGGGAGGACATCGCGGCGGGGCTGGCCGAGGTGGTCAAGGGCGGGTTCATCGCGGACCCGAGGATCCTGGATCTGGTCGAGGCGGACCCTGCGGCGGCGCTGGACCCGCGGGGCGCCGTGCTGCGCGAGCTGATCGAACGGAAGATCCAGGTCAAGGCGGACGTCGTCGGGGTGGACCTGAAGGAGTCCGGGCTGCGGGAGATCCTGAACTACGGGCACACCCTGGGGCACGCGATCGAGCGCCGGGAGCGGTACACCTGGAAACACGGGCACGCGGTGGCGGTCGGGATGATCTTCGCGGCCGAGCTGGGGCGGCTCAGCGGGCGGCTGGACGAGGAGACCGCGGCCCGGCACCGTGCCGTCCTGGAGAGCCTGGGGCTGCCCACGGCGTACCGGAGAGAAGCCTGGAAGGAACTGCTGGCCGGGATGCGCGTCGACAAGAAGACGCGGGCAGCGACCCTGCGGTTCGTGGTCCTGGACGGCCTGGCGAAGCCGGGCGTCCTGGCCGGGCCGGACGACGAGATGCTGGAGCGGGCGTACGAGGCGGTGGCGGCATGATCTACGTGTTGAACGGGCCGAACCTGAACCGGCTCGGGACCAGGGAACCGGACATCTACGGCACCACGACCTACCAGGACCTGGTGGACCTCTGCCTGACCACCGCCGAGGACCTGGGCGTGACGGTCGAGGTGCGGCAGACCAACGCCGACCACGAGATGATCGACTGGCTGCACCAGGCGGTCGACGAGGGCGCCGACGTGGTGCTGAACCCGGCCGCGTGGACGCACTACAACATCGCGATCCGGGACGCCTGCGCGCTGCTGAGCGGAAAGCTGATCGAGGTGCACCTCTCGAACATCCACAAACGGGAGGAGTGGCGGCACCACTCGGTCATCTCGGGAGTGGCGACCGGGGTGATCGCCGGGCTCGGTATCGACGGTTACCGGCTGGCGTTGGAGCATATCGCCCGGTAGACCCGATTCGCTCTCTCCTGGTCAGCGCCGGTAAAGTGGTTCGGTCACCGATTTCCGCGTCAAACATCAAGGCAGGACATGGCTTCCACCAACGACCTGAAGAACGGCCTGGTTCTCAACCTCGACAAGGAGCTGTGGTCCGTCGTTGAGTTCCAGCACGTCAAGCCCGGTAAGGGTCCGGCCTTCGTGCGCACCACGCTGAAGCATGTCCTGACCGGCAAGGTCGTCGACAAGACCTTCAACGCGGGCACCAAGGTCGAGACCGCGACCGTGGACAAGCGCACGATGCAGTACCTGTACCAGGACGGCGACGACTACGTCTTCATGGACCTGGACACCTACGAGCAGATCCACGTCCCCGGCGCGACCGTCGGCGACAACGCGAACTACCTGCTGCCCGAGGCCGAGGCGACCGTCGCGCTGCACGAGGGCGTCCCGCTCTACATCGAGCTGGCGACCAGCGTCTTCGTCGAGGTCACCTACACCGAGCCGGGCCTGCAGGGCGACCGCTCGACCGGCGGCACCAAGCCGGCCACCATCGAGACCGGCGCCACCGTTCAGGTGCCGCTCTTCATCACCACCGGCGAGAAGATCAAGGTCGACACCCGCGACGGCCGCTACCTCGGCCGCAGCTGATGGCGGAAGGTCCCAAGAAGGAACGGCTCGCACGCCGCAAGGCGCGCAAGCGGGCGCTGGACGTGCTCTTCGAAGCGGACATGCGTGATCTCCCGCCGAGCGAGGTGCTGGTCACCTACCTGGACCGGATCGCCAAGCCGCACCCCGAGCACCTGGCGTACGCGATGATCCTGATCGAGGGCGTCGCGAAGCACCTGGACCGCGTCGATGAGCTGATCGCCAGCTACGCCGAGGGCTGGACCATCGACCGGATGCCGGTGGTCGACCGCAACCTGGCCCGGATCGCCGTGTACGAGTTGCTGTACCAGCCGGAGGTCGACGACCCGGTCGCGATCACCGAGGCGGTGGAGCTGGCGAAGGAGATGTCCACCGACGACAGCCCGCGCTTCCTCAACGGCCTGCTGGACCGGATCGCGGCGTTCGCGACGCGCTGACCAGTCCCGGAAACGGCGAAACGGCCTGGACCTATGCGGTCCGGGCCGTTTTTCTCTCGGTGAAAACCGTCGGTGAAACCCGTTGGTGAAAGCCCGCGTCGATCGAGGGGGGCCGACGCGGGCTCTACGGTGAGCCGCCCTCAGGAGGCGAAGAACGCCCGGGGGTCGGCAACCAGAACACCCTGCTCGGTCAGGCGCTCGATCAAGCCCGACGGAGAGATGTCGTAGACGATCGCGAGGGCGCGCAGATCGTCGGCACGGATCGACAGGACGCGGCCGTTGTAGTCGCCGCGCTGCTGCTGGATGGCCCGGGCGTACCGCGCCACGTAGGCGAGGTCCTCACCGGTGGTGTCGTACAGCTTCTCGAGGTCCAGGACGATCTTGTTGGTGGCCTCGAGGCGGATGCCACTGCCATCGGGCAGCAGCTCGGAGACGGGCACACGGTAGAAGTCGGCCAACTCGGCCAGGCGCGATACGGTGACCGCGCGGTCGCCACGCTCGTACGAGCCCACGACGACCGCCTTCCAGCGGCCGTTGGACTTCTCTTCGACGCCCTGCAGGGACAGGCCCTGCTGCTGGCGGATGGAGCGCAGGCGAGCGCCCAGCGACTTCGCGTACTCAGACGGCATTCGGACACTCCCAGTACTGTGCTGGCCCGGAGGGTTCTTCCTCACGGATCGCTACGCTGCGTGACGGTACGGAGTTTGCGACCGCCGGTCAAGTGTTGGTTACCGATGAGTCGCGCGCACCGCACCAAAGTTACCGGCTGTATCCCTCATTGCTGGATTTGTCCGGTCCTGCTCCGGGTCGGGCAGGTCACCATGGTCAACGCTCCGTCCACTGGTAACGTAGCGTCAGCCATCGGAAAGGCCGCCCTCGGGGGCCGTTCCACCTGACGTCCTTTAACGACCCGTCCCGTGAGGCGGGGAAGGAGGTCCGCCGTGGCACAGCCACGCGCAGACGCGCCTAGCAAGATCATTCTGGCGGGGTCCGACCTGCACCGGGTCGTCGACCGCATCGCCCATCAGATCCTCGAGAAGACCTCCGGCGCCACCGGCACCGTCCTGCTCGGCATCCCCACGCGCGGCGTTCCGCTGGCCGAGCGCCTGGCCGCCCGGATACACGCCTTCGAGGGCGTCGAGGTCCCGGTCGGCTCGCTCGACATCACGCTCTACCGCGACGACCTGCGGCTCAAGGCCACCCGCGCGCTCGGCCGGACCGAGCTGCCGCCGAGCGGCATCGACGGCCTGCGGGTCATCCTCGTCGACGACGTGCTCTTCTCCGGCCGCTCGGTCCGGGCCGCGCTGGACGCGCTCAAGGACCTCGGCCGGCCCAGCTCGGTGCAGCTCGCGGTGCTGGTCGATCGCGGTCACCGGCAGTTGCCGATCCGCGCCGACTACGTGGGCAAGAACATCCCGACCGCGCTCAGCGAGAGCGTCAAGGTGGCGCTCACCGAGGTGGACGGCGCCGACGAGGTCCGCCTGATCGGAGGCCTTCAGTGATCAAGCACCTGCGCTCGGCCGCGGACCTGGACGCCGCGACCGCCACCCTGATCCTGGACACCGCGGCCGAGATGGCCGCGCTCTCCGGGCGCGAGGTCAAGAAGCTGCCCGCGCTGCGCGGCCGCACCGTGGTCAACCTCTTCTACGAGGACTCCACCCGGACCCGGATCTCCTTCGAGGCGGCCGCCAAGCGCCTCTCCGCCGATGTGATCAACTTCTCGGCCAAGGGATCCAGCGTCTCGAAGGGTGAGAGTCTCAAGGACACCGCGCTCACCCTGCAGGCGATGGGCGCCGACGCCGTGGTGATCCGTCACTCGGCCAGCGGCGCGCCGCACCGGCTGGCGAACTGGGTCGAGGGCTCCGTGGTGAACGCCGGCGACGGCACCCACGAGCACCCGACGCAGGCGCTGCTGGACGCGTACACGATGCGTTCGCGCCTGGGCCGCCTCGACGGGCTCAAGGTGGCCATCGTGGGCGACGTGCTGCACAGCCGGGTGGCCCGCTCCAACGTGCTGCTGCTGACCACGCTGGGTGCCAAGGTGACCCTGGTCGGCCCGCCCACCCTGATCCCGCTGGACGTGCCGGGCGGCGCTCAGGTCTCCTACGACCTGGACGCCGTGGTGCCGGACAGCGACGTGGTGATGATGCTCCGCGTGCAGACCGAGCGGATGCAGGACTCCTACTTCCCGTCGTCGCGCGAGTACAGCCGTCGCTACGGGCTCGATCTGCGCCGGCTCCAGCGCATGCCGGAGCACGCGATCGTCATGCACCCCGGCCCGATGAACCGCGGGATGGAGATCGCGCCCGAGGTGGCCGACTCGCCCCGCTCCACGATCGTCGAACAGGTCGCCAACGGCGTCAGCGTCCGGATGGCCGTCCTCTACCTGCTCCTGGGAGGCAAGTGATGGCGTACCTGCTCAAGGGCGTCTCGATTCTCGGCGGAAAACCGACCGACCTTTTCATCAACGATGGCGTTATTTCCGACAAATCGGATAAATCCGCGACGGTGATCGACGCGACCGGGCTGGTAGCCCTTCCCGGGCTCGTGGACGTGCACACCCACCTGCGGGAACCCGGCCGCGAGGACGCCGAGACGGTGGAGACCGGCTCGCGGGCCGCCGCGCTCGGCGGGTACACCGCGGTCTGCGCGATGGCGAACACCTCGCCGGTCGCCGACACCGCCGGCGTGGTCGAGCAGGTCTGGCGGCTCGGCCGGGAGGCCGGCCTGGTCGACGTGCAGCCGATCGGTGCGGTCACCGTCGGCCTGGCCGGCAAGCAGATGGCCGAGCTCGGCGCGATGGCCGACTCGGCCGCCGCCGTCCGGATCTTCTCCGACGACGGCTTCTGCGTCGCGGACCCGAAGCTGATGCGCCGGGCCCTGGAGTACGTGAAGGCGTTCGACGGCGTGATCGCCCAGCACGCCGAGGAGCCGCGTCTCACCGAGGGCGCGCAGATGCACGAGGGCGAGGTCAGCGCCCGGCTCGGCCTCACCGGCTGGCCCGCGGTCGCCGAGGAGGCGATCATCGCGCGGGACGTGCTGCTGGCCGAGCACGTCGGTAGCCGCCTGCACGTCTGCCACGTCTCCACCGCCGGGTCGGTCGAGGTGCTGCGCCAGGCCAAGGCGCGCGGCGTCAAGGTCACCGCCGAGGTCACGCCGCACCACCTGCTGCTCACCGACGAGCTCGCTGCGGGCTACGACCCGGTCTTCAAGGTCAACCCCCCTCTGCGTACGGCGGACGACGTGGCCGCGCTCCGGCAGGCGCTCCGCGACGGGGTGATCGACGTGGTGGCCACCGATCACGCTCCGCACGCGGTGCAGGACAAGGAATGCGAGTGGTCGTACGCCCGCCCCGGCATGCTGGGACTGGAGACCGCGTTGCCGATCGTGCTCAGCGTCTTCGGCGAGGACTGGGCTCTGATCGCGGACCGGATGTCGATCGCGCCGGCCCGGATCGCCGGGCTGGACGGGCACGGCGGCGACCTCACCAAGGCCGGTACGCCGGCCAACCTCACGCTGGTGGACCCGTCCGCCCGCTGGGTCGTCGACCCGGCCGGCCTGGCGAGCCGCAGCAGCAACACGCCGTACGCGGGCACCGAGCTGCCGGGTCGCATCGTGGCGACCTTCCTGCGCGGCGAAGCGACGGTTCTGGACGGGAAGGCGGTCAAGTGACCAAGGCGATTCTGGTGCTGGAGGACGGGCGTTCCTTCTCCGGCACGGCATACGGTGCCATCGGCGAGACGTTCGGCGAGGCGGTGTTCACCACCGGCATGACCGGGTACCAGGAGGTCCTCACCGACCCGTCGTTCCACAAGCAGGTCGTGGTGCAGACCGCGCCGCAGATCGGCAACACCGGCGTCAACGACGAGGACGACGAGTCGGACCGGATCTGGGTCTCCGGCTACGTGGTCCGCGACCCGGCCCGCCGCCCGTCGAACTGGCGCGCCACCGGCGACCTGGGCGAGCGGCTCGCCGCCGAGGGCGTCGTCGGGATCAGCGGCATCGACACCCGCGCCCTCACCCGCCACCTGCGCTCACGCGGCGCGATGCGGGTCGGCGTCTCCTCGGTCGACCTGGACCCGCAATCGCTGCTGGAGCGGGTCAAGGGCCAGCCCGAGATGCTCGGCGCCGACCTCTCCGCGCAGGTGACCACCGGCGCGAAGTACACCGTCGCCGCCGAGGGCGCGCACCGCTACACGGTCGCCGCGCTGGACCTGGGCATCAAGCGGAACGTCTCCCGGCGGCTCGCCGCGCGCGGCGTCACCACCCACGTCTTCCCGGCCTCCTCGTCGATCGAGGACCTGCTCGCGGTGAGCCCGGACGCGGTCTTCTTCTCGCCCGGCCCGGGCGACCCGGCCACCGCCGACGGCCCGGTCGCGCTGGCGCGCGAGGTGATGCGCCGCGAGGTGCCGCTCTTCGGGATCTGCTTCGGCAGCCAGATCCTCGGCCGCGCGCTCGGCTTCGGCACCTACAAGCTCGGGTACGGCCACCGCGGCATCAACCAGCCGGTGCTCGACAAGACCACCGGCAAGGTCGAGGTGACCAGCCACAACCACGGTTTCGCCGTGGACGCCCCGATCGGCGAGGTGATCGACACCGAGTTCGGTGGCGTCGAGGTCTCGCACGTCTGCCTGAACGACGACGTGGTGGAAGGCCTGCGGGGCATCGAGGTCCCGGCGTTCACTGTCCAGTACCACCCCGAGGCTGCGGCGGGTCCGCACGACGCGGATTACCTGTTCGACCGGTTCGTGGAACTCGTCGAGAAGAAGGGCTGACCCATGCCGAAGCGTGAAGATCTCAAGCATGTGATGGTGATCGGTTCCGGTCCGATCGTCATCGGCCAGGCCTGCGAGTTCGACTACTCCGGCACCCAGGCGTGCCGGGTGCTGCGCGCCGAGGGGCTGCGCGTCTCGCTGGTCAACTCCAACCCGGCGACGATCATGACCGACCCGGAGTACGCCGACGCCACCTACGTCGAGCCGATCACCCCGGAGTTCGTCGAGCTGGTCATCGCCAAGGAGCGCCCGGACGCGATCCTGCCGACGCTGGGCGGCCAGACCGCGCTGAACACCGCGATCGCGCTGCACGAGAACGGCGTCCTGGAGAAGTACGGCGTCGAGCTGATCGGCGCCAACGTCGAGGCGATCCGCAAGGGCGAGGACCGCCAGCTCTTCAAGGACATCGTGGCGCTCGCCGGTGGCGAGACCCCGCGCTCGCGGGTCTGCCACTCGATGGACGAGGTGCGCGCGACCGTCGCCGAGATCGGCCTGCCGGTCGTCATCCGCCCGTCGTTCACCATGGGCGGCCTCGGCTCGGGCATGGCGCACAACGACGAGGACCTGGAGCGGATCGCCGGTGCTGGCCTGGCCGCCTCCCCGGTCACCGAGGTGCTCATCGAGGAGAGCGTGCTCGGCTGGAAGGAGTACGAGCTCGAGCTGATGCGCGACAAGCACGACAACGTCGTGGTCGTCTGCTCGATCGAGAACGTCGACCCGATGGGCGTGCACACCGGCGACAGCGTCACCGTGGCCCCGGCCATGACGCTCACCGACCGGGAGTACCAGAAGCTGCGTGACCTGGGCATCGCGGTGCTCCGCGAGGTCGGCGTGGACACCGGCGGCTGCAACATCCAGTTCGCGATCAACCCGGACGACGGCCGGATGATCGTGATCGAGATGAACCCGCGGGTCTCCCGCTCCTCGGCGCTGGCCTCGAAGGCGACCGGCTTCCCGATCGCCAAGATCGCCGCGAAGCTCGCCATCGGCTACACGCTCGACGAGATCCCGAACGACATCACCCTGAAGACCCCGGCCGCGTTCGAGCCGGCCCTGGACTACGTGGTGGTGAAGATCCCGCGGTTCGCGTTCGAGAAGTTCCCGAACGCCGACAAGGAGCTCACCACCACGATGAAGTCGGTCGGCGAGGCGATGAGCCTGGGCCGCAACTTCCAGGAGGCGCTCAACAAGGCGATGCGCTCGATGGAGACCAAGGCCGCCGGGTTCTGGACGGCGCCGACGTTCGAGAGCGTGGACGAGGCGCTCGCGGCCCTGCGGGTGCCGCACGACGGGCGGCTCTACACGGTCGAGGCGGCGCTGCGGCTGGGCGCGACCATCGAGCAGGTGCACGAGGCGAGCGGCCGGATCGACCCGTGGTTCCTGGACGAGATCCAGGCGCTGATCGACCTGCGGCAGGAGATCCTGGACGCGGCCGTGCTCGACGAGGAGCTGCTGCGCGTCGCGAAGCGGGCCGGCCTCTCCGACAAGCAGCTCGCCGCGCTCCGGCCCGAACTGGCCGGCGAGGACGGGGTCCGGGCGCTGCGGCACCGGCTCGGCGTCCGGCCGGTCTACAAGACCGTGGACACCTGCGCGGCCGAGTTCGAGGCGAACACGCCGTACCACTACTCGACGTACGACCTCGAGACCGAGGTGGCGCCGAGCGACCGGCCCAAGGTGCTGATCCTCGGCTCCGGGCCGAACCGGATCGGCCAGGGCATCGAGTTCGACTACTCGTGCGTGCACGCGGTGCAGGCGCTGCGGTCAACAACCGTTCCCGGGTTTTCCGGCGAAGCCGGCAAGGAAAACTCTGGCTTCGAGACCGTCATGGTCAACTGCAACCCGGAGACGGTCTCCACCGACTACGACACCGCGGACCGGCTCTACTTCGAGCCGCTCACCTTCGAGGACGTCCTGGAGGTCTTCCACTCCGAGGACACCTCCGGCAAGGCGGCCGGCGGCCCCGGCGTGGTCGGCGTGATCGTCCAGCTCGGCGGGCAGACCCCGCTCGGCCTGGCGAACCGGCTCAAGGCGGCCGGCGTGCCGATCGTCGGCACCTCGCCCGAGTCGATCGACCTGGCCGAGGACCGCGGCCTCTTCGGCGCGCTGCTCGCCGAGAACGGGCTGCGCTCGCCGGACCACGGCACCGCGGTCTCGTTCGAGGAGGCCAAGGCGATCGCCGACACGATCGGGTACCCGGTGCTGGTCCGGCCCTCGTACGTGCTGGGCGGCCGGGGCATGGAGATCGTCTACGACGAGCCGACCCTGGCCGGCTACATCGAGCGGGCCACCGAGATCTCGCCGGACCACCCGGTGCTGGTCGACCGGTTCCTCGACGACGCCATCGAGATCGACGTGGACGCGCTCTGCGACGCCACCGGCGAGGTCTACCTCGGCGGCGTGATGGAGCACATCGAGGAGGCCGGCATCCACTCCGGCGACTCGGCCTGCTCGCTGCCGCCGATCACGCTCGCCGCCTCGCACATGGCCGAGGTGCGCCGTTACACCGAGGCGCTGGCCCGGGGCATCGGCGTGCGCGGCCTGATGAACGTCCAGTACGCCCTCAAGGACGAGACGCTCTACGTCCTGGAGGCCAACCCGCGGGCGTCCCGGACGGTGCCGTTCGTCTCCAAGGCGACCGGCGTCCAGCTGGCCAAGGCGGCCGCCCGGATCATGCTCGGTGCCACCATCGCCGAGCTGCGCGCCGAGGGCGTCCTGCTGGCCGACTCGGACGGCGGCTCGACCCCGGAGAACGCGCCGATCGCGGTGAAGGAGGCGGTGCTGCCGTTCAAGCGGTTCCGCACCCCGGCCGGCAAGGGCGTGGACAGCCTGCTCAGCCCGGAGATGAAGTCGACCGGCGAGGTGATGGGCATCGACGCCGGCTTCGGTGAGGCGTTCGCCAAGTCGCAGGCCGCCGCGTACGGGTCGCTCCCCACCTCCGGCAAGGTCTTCGTCTCGGTGGCGAACCGGGACAAGCGGGCGATGATCTTCCCGATCAAGCGCCTCGCCGACCTGGGCTTCACCATCGTCACCACGGCCGGCACCGGTGAGGTGCTGCGGCGGTACGGCATCGCCTGCGAGGTGGTCCCGAAGCACTACGAGAGCCCGGGCACGAACGCGGTCGAGCTGATCCTGGCCGGCGAGATCGGCCTGATCATCAACACCCCGCAGGGCTCCGGTGCCAGCGCCCGCCTGGACGGGTACGAGATCCGCAGCGCCGCGGTCACCGCGGACACCCCGTGCATCACCACGGTGCCGGGCGCGGCGGCCGCCGTGATGGGCATCGAGGCCCTGATGCGCGGCGACATGAAGGTCCGCCCGCTCCAGGAACTCCACAAGGCGCTCCGGGGCGCCGGCAAATGAGCCTGTTCACCAACGCCGTCCGGCCGGTCCTCTTCCGGCTGGGCGGCGGTGACGCCGAGTCCGCGCACGAGTGGACCCTGCACCGGCTCGCCTCGATGCCGCCGGCCGCCCGCGAGGTGATGCGCCGCCGGTACGCCTTCTCCGCCCCGGTGGAGGTCTTCGGCGTCCGGTTCCCGAACCGGGTCGGCCTGGCCGCCGGGATGGACAAGAACGGTCTCGCGCTGCCCTCCTGGCCGGCCCTCGGGTTCGGCTTCGTCGAGGTCGGCACGGTGACCGCGAAGGCCCAGCCGGGCAACGAGAAGCCGCGCCTGTTCCGCCTCCGGGACAGCGAGGCGATCATCAACCGGATGGGCTTCAACAACGACGGCGCGGCCGCCCTGGCCGCCCGGCTGGCGGAGCTCGGCCCCATCGGTGTCCCGCTCGGGATCTCGCTCGGCAAGTCCAAGGTCACCCCGCTGGACGAGGCGGTCGAGGACTACCTGGAGTCGTACCGGCTGCTGCACCCGTACGCGGACTACATCGCGGTCAACGTCTCCTCGCCGAACACGCCGGGGCTGCGCAGCCTGCAGGACCGGGACTTCCTCACCACCCTGCTGAAGGAGCTCAGCGGGCCGGTGCCGGTGCTGGTGAAGATCGCCCCGGACCTGACCGAGCCGGCCATCGCCGAGCTGCTCGAGGTCTGCCTGGAGCACGGCGCGGCCGGGCTGATCGCGACCAACACCACGCTGGCCCGCGACGGGCTGGCCCCGGGCGACCAGCACCTGGCCGCCGAGGCGGGCGGGCTCTCCGGCAAGCCGCTCACCGAGCGGTCCCGCGCGGTGGTGAAGTTCGTGCACGACGAGACCGGCGGGCGGCTGCCGATCGTCGGCGTCGGCGGGATCATGTCGGCCGACGACGCGTCCCGGCTGCTCGACGCGGGCGCCTCGCTGGTGCAGCTCTACTCCGGGTTCATCTACCGGGGTCCCGACCTGGTCCGGGCGGTCGCCGCCGGGGCCCGTCCCGCGCGCGCTCACGCCGGCCGATGAACCCGGCCGGGCGCGACGATCTGCTTGCGCTCGACCGGGCGCACGTCTGGCATCCGTACGGGCCGATGCCGGGCCGCAGCGACCCCTACCTGGTCACCGGGGCCGACGGGGTCCGGCTGCGGCTGGCCGACGGGCGCGAGCTGATCGACGGGATGTCGTCCTGGTGGGCGGCGATCCACGGGTACCGGCACCCGGTCCTGGACGCCGCCCTCGCCGACCAGGCGAGCCGGATGAGCCACGTGATGTTCGGCGGGCTCACCCACGAACCGGCGATCACCCTGGCCCGGACGCTGGTGGAGATCACGCCGGCGGGCCTGGAGCACGTCTTCCTCTGCGACTCCGGCTCGGTCGGGGTCGAGGTGGCGGTCAAGATGGCGCTGCAGGCCCAGCGGGCGCTCGGGCGGACCGGGCGCCGTCGTCTGGCCACCTGGCGCGGCGGGTACCACGGGGACACGTTCCACCCGATGAGCGTCTGCGACCCCGACGGCGGGATGCACGCGCTCTGGACCGGGGTGCTGCCCGTGCAGATCTTCGCGGACGCGCCGCCGGTGGAGTACGACGAGGCGTACGCGGACTCGCTGCGCGCGCTGATCCGGGAGCACGCGGACGAGATCGCCGCGGTGATCGTGGAGCCGGTCGTGCAGGGGGCCGGCGGGATGCGGTTCCACCATCCGGAGTACCTGCGTGTGCTGCGGGAGGCGACCGCGGCGTACGGGATCTTCCTGATCTTCGACGAGATCGCCACCGGTTTCGGCCGGACCGGTGAGCTCTTCGCGGCCGACCACGCCGGGGTCAGCCCGGACATCATGTGCCTCGGGAAGGCGCTGACCGGCGGGTACCTGACCCTGGCGGCCACCCTGTGCACGGCGGAGGTGGCGTCGGCGATCTCCGCGGGCGAGGGGGGCGGGCTGGCGCACGGGCCGACCTTCATGGGGAACCCGCTCGCGTGTGCGGTCGCCAACGCCTCCGTCGGCCTCTTGAGCGACCAGGGGTGGCGAATGCGCGTACGGGAGAAGGAGAGCGGGCTGAGAGACGGCCTGGAGGCGCTCCGCGGTGCGCGAGGCGTCGCGGACGTGCGTGTCCTGGGCGCGATCGGCGTCGTGCAGCTGGACCATCCGGTGGAGATGGCGCGGGCGACCGCCGCGGCCGTTGCGGAGGGCGTCTGGCTGCGGCCGTTCCGGGACCTGATCTACACCATGCCGCCCTATGTGGCGCAGGAGGCAGACGTGACCCGCATCGTCGCGGGAATCGCCGCCGCGGTGGCGGCAGGCTGACCTATCAATGAGGGAGTGCGCATGAAGAGCTTCGGAGAACGGCTGCACGAGGCGACCGTGAAGAGGGGGCCGCTCTGTGTGGGCATCGATCCGCATGCCGCTCTGCTGGCTCGCTGGGGCCTCTCCGACGATGTGGCCGGCCTGGAACGCTTCGCCCGTACGGTGGTCGACGCGCTGGCCGATCGGGTGGCTGTGCTCAAACCGCAGTCCGCGTTTTTTGAGAGATTTGGGTCACGTGGCATCGCTATTCTTGAGTCAACTATCCGACAGTCTCGCGAGGCCGGAGCCTTGATCCTCCTTGACGTGAAGCGTGGCGACATCGGCTCGACGATGGCCGCGTACGCCTCGGCGTACCTCGATTCGGGCAGCACTCTGCGTGCGGATGCGATTACTGTGAGTCCCTATCTCGGGGTCGGTTCGCTGCAGCCGGCATTCGATCTCGCGACCGAAACGGGCGCCGGAATTTTCGTTCTGGCCCTGACGTCCAACCCGGAGGGGCCGTCCGTGCAACATGCCGTCGCGCCTGGTGGGAAGACCGTCGCGCAGACCGTGATCGACGAGATTTCCCAGCTCAACGCGGGTGCGAGCCCGCTCGGAAGTTTCGGCCTGGTGGTCGGCGCGACGATCGGGGAGACCGGTCATGACCTCTCCGCGGTCAACGGGCCGCTGCTCTCGCCGGGCCTCGGAGCGCAGGGCGGAACGGCCGCCGACCTGCGTTCCGTCTTCGGTGACAGCCTGCACAACGTGTTGCCGTCGTACTCACGCGAAGTTCTCTCGGCGGGGCCCGGGATCGCCGGTCTCCGGGACGCCGCGGACCGTGTTCTGGCAGACTGTCGCACCGCGCTCGGGTGAAACGACCTGCGTAACGGGGTGGCGACCGGGGTACCCCCACGTTGCCGAACGCGCCGATGACCGCTAGTTTTCCCGGCGCCGGGAACCACATGCCCCTTTGGTTCCCTGGCACACCACGTTTCACAGAAGCGCCGGTATTGAACTACCGCCGCGATAGGGACCTGAGGAGAACTGGTGCCGCTCCCGTCACTGAGCCCCGAGCAGCGCGCTGCCGCGCTGGAGAAGGCTGCGGAAGTTCGTAAGGCTCGGGCTGAGCTCAAGGAACAGCTCAAGTCCGGCAAGACCACCCTCGCCGCCGTGCTCGACCGCGCGGAGGGCGACGAGGTCGTCGGCAAGCTGAAGGTCTCGGCCGTGCTTCAGGCGCTGCCGGGCATCGGCAAGATCCGCGCGACTCAGATCATGGAGAAGCTGAAGATCGCCGAGAGCCGCCGGCTCCGGGGTCTCGGCGACCAGCAGCGTAAGGCCCTCCTGGGGGAGTTCGCTGCGAACTGACTCATGGGCTCGTGTAGACATGAGCCGTGAGCATGGATGACGACGCGCGCCCGGCAGCCCGCCTCACCGTTCTGTCCGGCCCCTCGGGGGTCGGTAAGGACAGCGTGATCGAGCTGATCCGGGCGCGCTCGCCTTGGATCAAGTTGTCGGTGTCGGTCACGACGCGCAAGAAACGCGACTACGAGACCGACGGCGAGCACTATCACTTCGTGACCCGGCCCGAGTTCCAGCGCCTGATCGATGGCGGTCAGCTACTGGAGTGGGCGGAATTCGCGGGCAACCTCTACGGCACCCCCCGCGCGCAGGTCGAGGGCTGGCTCCAACAGGGCCGGCCCGTTCTTTTGAAGATCGACCTGCAGGGCGCCCGTCAGGTGCGGGCCTCCACGTCCGACGCCCAGCTGGTCTTCCTCGCCCCGCCGAGCAAGGAGGAGCTCCAGCGCCGCCTGGTCGGCCGGGGCACCGACGACGAGGAGACCATCCGCCGCCGGCTGGCCCACGCGGACGAGGAACTCGCCGCCGAGGCCGAGTTCGACGTCACCGTGGTGAACGACTTCGTCGAGCGTGCGGCCGATGAGCTGGTAGGCTTGCTCGGTTCGTCATTTTTAGCGCCTGCCCAAGCTCACGAGCATTAAGGATTTATCACGTGGGAACTGTCGCCAACCCCGAGGGCATCACCAACCCGCCGATCGACGAGCTGCTCGACAAGACCTCGTCGAAGTACTCGCTGGTGATCTTCGCGGCCAAGCGCGCCCGCCAGGTGAACGCGTACTACAGCCAGCTCGGCGAGGGCCTGTTGGAGTACGTCGGCCCGCTCGTCGAGACCACGCCGCAGGAGAAGCCGCTCTCCATCGCGATGCGTGAGATCAACGCCGGCCTCCTGACCGCTGAGTCGACCGACCAGCCGTAGCTGCAAGGGGGAGACCCCGCGAGAACCCGCCGGTGCCCTCTGTTCGCGAGCGTGAGCAGGGGGCACTGTGGTATCCGTTACTGAATCGTTGTCAAAGGTGAACGCGCGTTGACTGAGGTCGTGTTGGGCGTCTGTGGCGGGATCGCGGCGTACAAGGCCTGCGAGCTGCTGCGGCTGTTCACCGAGTCGGGTCACGGGGTCCGGGTGGTGCCGACCGCCTCCGCGCTGAAGTTCGTCGGCGAGCCGACCTGGGCCGCGCTCTCCGGCCGCCCGGTCGCCACCGAGGTATGGGACGACGCCCACGAGGTGCCGCACGTGCGGATCGGGCGGGCCGCCGAACTCGTCGTGGTCGCGCCGGCCACCGCCGACATCCTCGCCAGGGCCGCGCACGGCATCGCCGACGACCTGCTCACCAACACGCTGCTCACCGCGACCTGCCCGGTGGTCTTCGTGCCGGCGATGCACACCGAGATGTGGGAGAACCCCGCGACCCGGGCCAACGTCGCCACGCTGCGTTCCCGGGGGCTGGCCGTGATGGAGCCGGCCTCCGGTCGCCTGACCGGAAAGGACACCGGCAAAGGCCGACTTCCCGACCCTTCCGAGATCTTCGCGTACGCCCTCCGGGTGCTGCGCCGGGGAGCGTCCGCCGATCTCGCCGGACGCCGTGTCGTGGTGACCGCCGGTGGCACCCGGGAGCCGCTCGACCCGGTCCGCTTCCTCGGTAACCGGTCCTCCGGCAAGCAGGGCTACGCGCTGGCCAGGGTGGCTCTCGCCCGGGGTGCCGAGGTCACGTTGATCGCGGCGAACGTCGCGCTGCCCGCACCGTCCGGGGCCGCCGTCGTGCGGGTCGGCACCACCGAGGAGCTGCGCAGGGCCACGGTCGAGGCGGCGTCCTCGGCGGACGTGGTGGTGATGGCGGCCGCTCCGGCGGACTTCCGTCCCGCGTCCTTCTCGGATCAGAAGATCAAGAAGTCCGACTCCGGCGAGCCGGCCCCCGTCCAGCTGGTGAAAAATCCGGACATCGCCGCCGAACTGGGTTCCGTGAAGCCGGTCGGCCAGGTCCTCGTCGCGTTCGCCGCGGAGACCCACGACGCCCTCGACAACGCCCGGGCCAAGCTGGTCAAGAAACGTGCCGACCTGATCGTCGTTAACGAGGTGGGCGTCGACCGGGTGTTCGGTCAGGACCGCAACACGGTGACCATCCTGGGCGCCGACGGCTCCACCGTGACCGCCGGTGAACTCCCTAAAGACGATGTGGCAGATATGATTTTCGACCACGTCGTGGCACGCCTGGATGCCCAGGTCCGGGACGTCCATGCGGGCTGACTACACTTCCGCGTTACCTGTATTCGACAACTGAGGAGCACCGTGGCACGCCGTCTGTTCACTTCCGAGTCGGTCACGGAAGGCCACCCGGACAAGATCGCTGACCAGATCAGCGACGGGATTCTCGACGCCCTGCTGACCCAGGACCCGCGGAGCCGTGTCGCGGTCGAGACCCTGATCACCACCGGCCAGGTGCACGTAGCGGGCGAGGTCACCACCCAGGCCTACGCCGACATCCCCAAGATCGTGCGGGACACCATCCTGGCGATCGGTTACGACTCGTCGAAGAAGGGCTTCGACGGCGCGTCCTGCGGCGTGAGCGTCTCGATCGGCTCGCAGTCGCCGGACATCGCCCAGGGCGTCGACTCGGCGATCGAGCTGCGCGAGGGCGACTCGGAGCACATCCTCGACCAGCAGGGCGCCGGCGACCAGGGCATGATGTTCGGCTTCGCCTGCTCGGAGACCCCCGAGCTGATGCCGCTGCCGATCGCGCTGGCCCACCGTCTGGCCCGCCGGCTCTCCGCGGCGCGTAAGGACGGCACGATTCCGTACCTGCGCCCGGACGGCAAGACCCAGGTCACCATCGAGTACGACGGGCTGCGCCCGGTCCGCCTCGACACCGTCGTGGTCTCCTCGCAGCACGCCGCGGACATCTCCCTGGAGTCGCTGCTGACCCCGGACGTCCGCGAGCACGTGATCGCGCCCGAGCTGGAGGGCCTCGGCCTGGACACCGAGGGCTACCGCCTGCTGGTGAACCCGACCGGCCGCTTCGAGATCGGCGGCCCGATGGGCGACGCCGGCCTGACCGGTCGCAAGATCATCGTCGACACCTACGGCGGGTACGCCCGGCACGGCGGCGGCGCGTTCTCCGGCAAGGACCCGTCCAAGGTCGACCGCTCCGCGGCGTACGCGATGCGCTGGGTCGCCAAGAACGTGGTCGCCGCCGGTCTGGCCGAGCGCTGCGAGACCCAGGTCGCCTACGCGATCGGCAAGGCCCACCCGGTCAGCCTCTTCGTCGAGACGTTCGGCACCGAGAACGTCCCGGTCGAGCGGATCGAGAAGGCCATCAAGGAGGTCTTCGACCTGCGCCCGGCCGCGATCATCCGCGACCTGGAGCTGCTGCGCCCGATCTACCAGCAGACGGCGGCGTACGGCCACTTCGGCCGCGAGCTGCCCGAGCTGAAGTGGGAGAGCACCGACCGCGCCCAGGACCTGAAGAACGCCGCTTCCTGATCCCGGTTCGGCTCCCTGCCGGAGCCGCCTCCGGGCCGCTGTTCGGCTCACCGCTCGACAGAAGCCGGCACCCCACGTGGGGTGCCGGCTTCTTCGTGTCCGCCGCGGCCGCTCCTGACCGCCGCGTGCTTGCCGGCGCCGGCGCATGTCATCTCCGGGCGATTCCGTGGCTGAGTGCCGGCCGGGGTGGTGGGCTGCGGTTGCGGCCGGCGGTGGGCGTGGAACGGGCGGCGGGTTTCGTGGCCGAGTGCCGGCTGGGGTGGGGCGCGGCAGGCGGTGGGCGTACGGGAGAAATGGGGTTCAAAAGGCACTGGAGGGGAGCGGCATCGAAGTGGGGTGATCCGGAGGCGGGGGGATTTGCGTGTCTGTTCGCATGAGAGTCATGGGTGGGATGGGCGGCTACTCTTCGGCGATGACGGCTGTCCGAGGTGAACGGCTGTTTCTGGTGCGGCATGCGATGCCCGCGGTCGATCCGGGGGTTCCGGCCGAGCAGTGGCAGCTGGCGCAGGAGAGCAGGGTGGCGGCCCGGCTGATCAGGTTGCACGTTCAACATCCGGCCTACTACGTGGCGAGCACCGAGCCCAAGGCGGCGCAGACGATGCAGGAGATCGCGGGTGCGCAGCGGGTGGTGACCGATCCGGATCTCACCGAGGTGCACCGGCCGCACGTGTGGCTCACCGATGACGAGTATCAGGCGGCGATGCTGGCCTACCTGAGCGGGGAGTGCCCGGACGGCTGGGAGAGCCACGACCGGGTGATCGAGCGGTTCGACGCGGCGGTGATACGGCACGCGGCGGCGGCTGCCGAGCACGGGCGGACGCTGGTGATCGGGACGCACGGGCTGGCCCCGACGGTCTGGATGGCCAGCCGGTACCCGCTCGATCCGGACCCGGTGCGTTTCTGGGCGGGGCTGCGGTTCCCGGACATCCTGGAGATCGACCTGGTCGGCGAGACGGTGAGCTGCCTCGCACACTGACGCGGTATCCACAGCGCGGCGGCGGCGTCGGCGAAGTGTCGGACCCGGCGGGCAGAATGTTCGGCGATGGGTACCAAGGGCGCACGTGCGGAGCGGGAACCGGCCGAGAGGCTGCCGGTCGCCCGGGTGTGCGTCGATGTGCCGCTGCCGCATCTCGATCGGCCGTTCGACTATCTCGTCGCGGCCGAGGACGACGAGGCCGCCCAGCCGGGGGTCCGGGTCAAGGTGCGGTTCGCCGGGCAGCAGGTGAGCGGGTTCCTGCTGGAGCGGGCCGAGGCGTCCGGGCATCAGGGGAGGCTGGCCTACCTGGAGAGGGTCGTCTCGGCGGAACGGGTGCTCGATCCGGAGATCGTCCGGCTGGCGCGGGCGGTCGCCCAGCGGTATGCGGGGAGCCTCACCGACGTGCTGCGGCTCGCGGTGCCACCCCGGCACGCACGGGTCGAGGCGCAGGCGGTGCCCGTCGTGGAGACCCCGGAGTCCGGCGGCGACCCGCCACCGGCGCCGGGCGGGTGGGATGCCTACCCGGCCGGGCCGCCCTATCTGCGGGCTCTGGAGGAGGGGCGGGCGGCCCGGGCGGTCTGGTCGGCGCTCCCCGGTGAGCAGTGGCCGGCGCGGATCGCCGAGGCGGCCGCCGCCACCGTGCGGGGCGGGCGGGGCGTCGTCATCGTCGTCGCCGACGCCCGTGACCTGGACCGGGTCGACCGGGCGCTCGAGGCGGTGCTCGGTGCCGGGCGGCACGTCGCGCTGAACGCCGCGCTCGGGCCGGCCGAGCGCTACCGCCGGTTCCTCGCGGCGAGCCGGCATCGCGTGCCGGTGGTGGTCGGCACCCGGGCGGCCGTGTGGGCGCCGGTCGCGCGGCTCGGGCTGGTGGTGATCTGGGACGACGGGGACGACGTGCACGCCGAGCCGCGGACGCCGTACCCGCACGCCCGCGAGGTGCTGCTCACCCGGGCCCAGCTGGCCGACTGCGCGGCGCTCGTCGGCGGCTTCGCGCGGACCGGGGAGGCCCAGCTGCTCCTGGAGACCGGCTGGGCGCGGGAGATCGCCGCGGACCGGGTCGTGCTGCGGCGGCGCTCGCCCGGGATGGCGCCGACCGGGGACGACCCGCAGTTGGCCCGGGACCCGGGTGCGGTCAGCGCCCGGCTGCCCAGCCTCTGCTGGCAGACCGCACGGCAGGCGCTCCAGGCGGGTGCCCCGGTGCTGGTCCAGGTGCCCCGGCGGGGCTATCTGCCCTCGGTGGCGTGCGCCGAGTGCCGTACGCCGGCGCGCTGCCCGCACTGTGCCGGGCCGCTCGGCCTCTCCGGGGCGCGGGACGTGCCCGTCTGCCACTGGTGCGGGCGGGCGTCGGCGGCCTACTCCTGCCCGGCCTGCGGGGCGCAGCGGCTGCGAGCCTCGGTGACGGGGGCCCGGCGTACCGCGGAGGAGCTGGGACGGGCGTTCCCCGGTGTGCCGGTCCGCACGTCGGGGCGGGACGAGATCTTGACCACGGTGCCCGCCGAGGCCGCCGTGGTGGTCGCCACACCGGGCGCCGAGCCGGTCGCCGAGGGCGGGTACGGCGCGGTCCTGCTGCTCGACACCTGGGCGCTGCTGAGCCGCTCGGATCTGCGGGCCGCCGAGGAGACCATGCGGCGCTGGCTGAACGCCTCCGCGCTGGCCCGGCCGGCGCCGGAGGGCGGCCGGGTGATCGTGGTGGCGGACGGCTCGCTCGCCCCGGTGCAGGCGCTGCTGCGCTGGGACCCGGGCTGGTTCGCCGCCCGTGAGCTGGCCGAACGCCGCGAGCTGGGCTTCCCGCCCGCGGCCCGGATGGCGAGCGTCACCGGGCAGCCGGAGGCGGTCGCCGACCTGCTCGCGCTGGCCCGGCTGCCCGAGGAGACCGAGATCCTCGGGCCGGTGCCGGTGGACGAGAGGGACGGCGCGGGCCCGGCGCAGGAGCGGATGCTGCTGCGGGTCGGCCGGGGGCGGGCGGCGGCTCTGGCGCACGCGTTGCACGAGGCCGCGGGCGTGCGCAGCGCCAAGAAGGCCGCGCTGTCCGTCCGGATACAGGTGGACCCGGCCGACCTCTTCTGAATCCGTAGGATGGTCGGGTGCCGTTCCCGAGAATCAGGAGTTCCGCCGCGTGACCGTCCAGCCCATCCGACTCTTCGGCGATCCGGTGCTGCGCTCACCCGCCGATCCCGTGGTCGACTTCGACAAGGAACTGCGCAACCTGGTCAAGGACCTCGTCGAGACGATGCTGGACGAGGGCGGGGCCGGACTGGCGGCGCCGCAGCTCGGCGTCGGCCTGCGCGTGTTCACCTTCGACGTGGACGAGGTGGTCGGGCACATCGTCAACCCGGTGCTCTCCTTCCCGGACGACGAGGAGCAGGACGGCCCCGAGGGCTGCCTCTCCATCCCCGGCGTCTACATCGACACCAAGCGCCGCCAGAACGTGGTGGCGAACGGCTTCACCGAGCACGGCGAGCCGGTACAGCTGGTCGGCACCGGCCTGATGGCCCGCTGCGTGCAGCACGAGACGGACCACCTGGACGGGGTGCTCTTCCTGGACCGGCTGGACGCGGCCTCCCGCAAGGACGCGATGAAGCAGATCCGCTCCGCCGAGTGGTACGACGCGGGCCGGCCCCCGACGATCAAGGAGTCCCCGCACGGCCGGGGCATCTTCGGCGTGGGGCGGTGAGCTGATGCGCCTGGTCTTCGCCGGCACGCCCGAGGTGGCGCTGCCCAGCCTGGACGCGATCGCCGCGTCCGGCCACGAACTGCTCGCCGTGGTCACCCGCCCGGACGCCCCGGCCGGTCGTGGCCGCCGCCTGGTCCGGTCGCCCGCCGGGGCCTGGGCCGACGAGCGGGGCATCGAGGTGCTCACCCCGGAACGACCCCGGGAGCCCGAATTCCAGCAGCGGCTGCGCGAGCTGGCGCCGGACTGTGTGCCCGTGGTGGCGTACGGCGCGCTGGTCCCGCCCACCGCGCTGGAGATCCCCAAGAACGGCTGGATCAACCTGCACTTCTCGCTGCTGCCCGCCTGGCGCGGCGCCGCGCCGGTGCAGCACGCGGTCCTGCACGGTGACGAGGTGACCGGCGCCAGCGTCTTCGAGCTGGAGGCGGGGCTGGACACCGGCCCGGTCTACGGCACGGTCACCGATCAGATCCGCTTCAACGACACCTCCGGCGACCTGCTGCACCGGCTGGCCCGGGAGGGCGCCGGTCTGCTCGTCGCGGTGCTGGACGCGATCGAGGCGGGCACCGCGCGGGCGCACCCGCAGCCGCACGACGGGATCACGTTCGCACCGAAGGTGACGGCCGAGGACGCCCGTGTCCGCTGGACCGACCCGGCCTTCGCGGTCGACCGGCGGATCCGGGCCTGCACCCCGGCGCCCGGTGCGTGGACCACGCTCCGCGACGACCGGATCAAACTGGGACCGGTGCGCCCGATCGCGAACGCTCCGCATCTGGAGCCGGGCGAGTTGCGGGTGGAACGCACCCAGGTACTGGCCGGTACGGCGACCACCCCGGTGCAGCTGGGTGAGGTACGCGCGGCCGGCAAGAAGCCGATGAAAGCCACCGACTGGGCACGCGGACTGCGGCTCGAAGCAGGGGAGAAGCTGGCGTGACGGAACATCGGGCCTCCAGGCCACACGGCGCCGGCCCCCGCCGGCCGGCCGGGCCGGGCCACCCCCGCGACGCCCGCAGCGGGCGCGCACCCCGGGCCGGGCGGCCGCCGTCCGACCCGGCACGCCAGGCCGCGTACGAGGCGATCGCCGCGGTGCACCGGGACGACGCGTACGCGAACCTGGTGCTCTCCGACATCCTGGACGGGCTGAACCTGCACGGACGGGACGCGGCGTTCGCCACCGAGCTGACCTACGGCACCCTGCGCGCGCTCGGCACCCTCGACAAGATCGTGGCGTCCGCGGCCGGCCGCGAGGTGGCCCGGATCGACCCGCCGGCCCGGGACGCGCTGCGCCTCGGGGCGTACCAGCTGCTCTACACCCGGGTGCCGTCGCACGCCGCGGTGAACCAGACGGTCGACCTGGTCCGCTCGGTGGCGCCGGGCGCGTCCGGCTTCGCCAACGCGGTGATGCGGACCATCTCGGAGACGCCGCTGGAGCAGTGGCTGGAGCGGGTCGCCCCGTCGTACGAGGACGACCCGATCGGGAACCTGGCGGTGCATCACCACCACCCCGAGTGGGTCATCCGGGCGTTCGCCGAGTCGCTCGGCGGTGACCTGGAGGACACCGCGCGCCTGCTGATCGAGGACAACCAGCCGCCGGCCGTGCACCTCTGCGCACGCCCGGGCCGGGCCGACGCGGTCGAGCTGGCCGACGAGGTCGACGGGGTGCCGGGTGCCTTCTCGCCGTACGCGGTCTATCTGAACGGCGGCGCGCCGCGCAATCTGGCCGCCATCCGCCAGGGCCGCGCCCACGTGCAGGACGAGGGCTCCCAGCTGGTCGCCGCGGCGCTGCTGGCCGCGCCGATCGAGGGGCGGGACACCCGCTGGCTGGACCTTTGCGCCGGCCCGGGCGGCAAGACCGGCCTGATCGGCGCGATCGCCGCCGGGCGGGGCGCCGAGGTGACCGCGGTCGAGGTGGCCGAGCACCGGGCCCGCCTGGTCGAGCAGGCCACCGAGGGGATGCCGGTCACGGTCTTCCCGATGGACGGCCGTTCGGTGGGCCGCGACCCGGACCTGCCGGAGGAGTCCTTCGACCGGGTCCTGGTGGACGCGCCGTGCACCGGTCTCGGCTCGCTGCGCCGCCGGCCCGAGTCGCGCTGGCGCCGTCAGCCGGCCGACCTGCCGCCGCTGACCAAGCTCCAGCGTGAGCTGCTGGTCGCGGCGCTGCGGGCGGTCCGGCCGGGTGGCGTGGTGGCGTACGTGACCTGCTCCCCGCACATGGTGGAGACCCAGGTGACGGTGAGCGAGGGTGCCCGGCGCAGCGGCGTCGAGGTCGACTTCGTGGACGCGCGGCCGCTGCTGCCGCCGGGGATGCCGGGCCTCGGCCCCGGGCCGACCGTCCAGCTGTGGCCGCACCGGCACGGCACCGACGCGATGTTCCTGGCGGTCCTGCGCCGGACCGGCTGACGGGGTTGTCCACGAGGGTGCTCGGTGCGGCGTCTTACACTGGCGCGGTGACACCACCGCCGATCATCGCGCCGAGCATCCTCGCCTCCGACTTCTCCCGCCTGGCGGAGGAGGTGCGCCGCATCGAGGGCGCGGCCGACTGGGCACACGTCGACGTCATGGACAACCACTTCGTGCCGAACCTGACGATCGGCCTCCCGGTGGTGCAGAGCCTGCGCAAGGCGACCGTGATCCCGTTCGACGTGCACCTCATGATCACCGATCCGGAGCGGTGGGCGCCCGGGTACGCCGAGGCGGGGGCGTACAACGTGACGTTCCACGCGGAGGCCTCCGAGGACCCGGTGGCGCTCGCGAAGACGCTGCGCGCGGCGGGTGCCAAGGCCGGGCTGGCGATCGACCGGGACACGCCGGTCGAGCCGTACCTGGAGCTCCTGCCGTACTTCGACACCGTGCTGATCATGACGATCAAGGCCGGGTTCGGCGGCCAGTCGTTCATGCCGGAGCTGCTCGGCAAGGTGCGCGACGTCCGGCGCCGGGTGCAGGTCGGCGACCTGGACGTCCGGATCGAGGTGGACGGCGGCATCGCGGCCGACACCATCGAGCAGGCGGCCGAGGCGGGCGCCGACGCGTTCGTCGCGGGCACCGCCGTCTATGGGGCTGCCGATCCGGCGGAGGCGGTGCGTAAGCTTCGGGCACTGGCCGCCAACCGCATGGGGACGTGATGTGAGTACTGCCGAGCCGGGGCCCGTGGTCGACGATCTCGGGCTCGACGCCGACGAGGGTCCGGACCTGATCCTGGTCGTCGACGACGATCAGGACATCGCCAGCTTCGTCGAGTTCAACCTCCGGGTGGAGGGCTTCGAGGTGCTGCGGGCCCGCGACGGCCAGGAGGCGCTCGACCTGATGGAGACGCACCGTCCGGACCTGGCCGTGGTCGACTGGATGATGCCCCGGATGGACGGCCTCGAGCTGATCCAGCACCTGCGGGCCGACCCGCTCACCTCGGCGGTCCCGGTGATCATGCTGACCGCGAAGAGCATGACCGTGGACAAGGTGATCGGGCTCAAGTCCGGCGCCGACGACTACCTGGTGAAGCCGTTCGACACCGCGGAGCTGGTCGCGCGTGTCTCCACTACGCTGCGCCGCAACAAGGAGTTCCGCGAGGTCTCGCCGCTGACCGGCCTGCCCGGCAACGCCCGGGTGCGCCGCGAGATCGTCGACCGGATCCGGGGCGGCGGGGACTACTCGGTCGGCTACATCGACATCGACAGGTTCAAGAGCGTCAACGACGTGTACGGCTTCGACCGCGGCGACGAGTTCATCACCGCGATGGCCCGGAGCCTGCAGCGGGCGAGCTCCAGCACCGGGAAGCCGTCGATCTTCCTGGGCCACATCGGCGGCGACGACTTCGTCTTCATCTGCCACCCGGAGCAGGTCCTCCCGCTGACCCAGGCGATGGTGACCGACTTCGAGTCGGCCGCGGACCGGCTCTACGACGAGAAGGACGCGCGCCGGGGCTACATCGAGGTGCCGGACCGCCGGGGCAACAAGCAGCGTGCCGCCCTGGTCACCCTCTCCATCGGGGTGGCCCAGGCCACCCGGGACCGTCGGTTCGACGACCCCCGGGTGGTGATCGCGGTCGCCTCCGAGATGAAGAAGGTGGCCAAGTCCCAGCCGGGGTCCTACGTGGCGATCGACCGCCGCAAGGACACCGACTGACCCGGCCGTAGCGCGGCTCGCTCTTCTGGCTGGTGCTCAGGGGTGCCTCGCGGGCTTTGAGGCACCCCTGAGCACCAGCCGGAAACCGCGACGGTCAGCGCTTGCGCGGCGGGGCGTACTCGCCGACGTACTCCTGGCCGGTCAGGGACTGGATCACGCTGAGCAGCTCGTCGGTGAGCACGCGGGCGTCGGCCGGGGACTCGACCTTGACCGGCATCGGCGGCGCGAACGAGAGGCTGATCGGGTGCGGCCGGGCGAACCGGGACCCGCGGGGCCGGATCCGGTCGGTGCCGGTGATGCCGACCGGGACGATCGGGACCCCGGCCTGGGCGGCCAGCCGGACGGCCCCGGTGCGGCCCCGGTAGAGGCGGCCGTCCGGCGAGCGGGTGCCCTCCGGGAAGACCGCGACCAGGCCGCCGCCGCGCAGGATCGGCACGGCTGCGTCGAAGGCGGCCAGCACCGCCCGCCCGCCGGCGCGCTCCACCGGGATGGAGCCCATGCCGTTGACCACCGTGCGGTTGAGCCACCCGCGCAGGCCGGGGGCGGAGAAGTACTCCGCCTTGGCCCAGAAGGTGACGTGCCGCCGCGCGGTGATGCCGATGAAGAGCTGGTCCGCGACGGTGAGATGGTTCGAGCAGAGGATCGCACCGGTGTCGGACGGGATGTTCTCCAGGCCGGTGACGGTGAGCGGCCAGAAGGTGCGCAGGCTCTTGCCGAGGGTGTGGTCGGCGAAGTTGTAGAGCGGCGGGGATGCGGTCACGGCTGCCTTCCGAGGTGGGCGGTGAGCAGGGCGTCGACGAACGGGGCCGGGTCGGTCGCTCCGGTGGCCAGGGTCAGGCTGCCCCAGTTCCAGAGCTGTGCGGTGCCGTGCAGCCCGGCCCAGATCGCCCCCGCGACGACCTGGGGCGAGGGTTCGGGCGAGGCGGCGGCGACCAGCCCGACCAGGAGACGGAAGAGCGGCAGGGCCGCGTCCCGGAGGCCGAGGTAGTCGCTGCGGAGCAGATCGTGCCGGAACATCAGCTCGAACATGCCCCGCTCGGTGGTGGCGAAGCTCAGATACGCCCGGGAGAGTGCCGCGATGCGCTCGCGCGGGGTGTCCGGAGCGGCGTTCAGGGCCCCGGAAATCCTCTCGGACAAGTCGGCGAAGCCGGATCTCGCGATGGCCGAGAGTAACGACAGGTGCGTGGGGAAATGCCGCCGCGGCGCGCCGTGTGAGACACCGGCGCGGCGTGCGATCTCACGGAGTGAGAGGGCGCCCGGACTTTCCGTACGCAGCAATGCGGCGCCTACGCGTACTAGTCGATCGCGTAAGTCGTCGTCAGAGGCCATAGACACTGTCTACCAGGGTCCGTAGACACTGTCTACCACGCGGACGCGGCTCTCGCCCGGGGTATGGCGCGCGTGAGATCGTGCGGAGATGATGGACGTCGAGGCGCTCCGGGAGCTCACGCCGGGCTGCAAGTTCCGGCTCCACCTCAACAACGCGGGTGCGGCCCTGATGTCGCGGCCCACACTGGACGCGATCACGGCGCATCTCCGTGCCGAGGCCGAGATCGGCGGCTACGAGGCCGCCGACGCCGCCCGGGGCCGGGTCGCCGAGGTCTACTCCGGACTCGCCCGGCTGCTCGGCGGCCGCGCCGGGGAGATCGCGCTCTTCGACAACGCCACCCACGCGTGGCAGGCCGCCTTCCATTCGCTCCCGCTGAAGCCGGGCGACCGGATCCTCACCGGGCGCAACGAGTACGGCAGCAACGTCCTCTCCTATCTGCACGCCGTACGCCGCTCCGGTGCCGAGGTCGTGGTGGTCCCCGACGACGAGTACGGCCAGATCGACACGTTCGCGCTGGCCGGCCTGATCGACGAGCGGACCCGGCTGATCGGCCTGACCCACGTGCCGACCGCTGGCGGCCTGGTCAACCCGGCCGCCGAGGTGGGCCGGATCGCGAACGCCGCCGGGGTGCCGTATCTCCTGGACGCCACCCAGTCGGTCGGCCAGTTCCCGGTCGACGTCGGCGAGATCGGCTGCGACTTCCTCTGCGGCACCGGGCGCAAGTTCCTGCGCGGGCCGCGTGGCACCGGCTTCCTCTGGGTACGCGACTCCCTCCTGGAGAGCCTCGACCCGGGTGCCGTGGAGATCGAGTCGGGGGTGTGGGACGGCGGCCGGGGCTTCGACTGGGCGCCCGGCGCCCGGCGGTTCGCCACCTGGGAGCTCAACTACGCGGCCGTGCTGGGTCTCGGCGCCGCCGTCCGGCAGGCCCTGGAACTGGGCATCGACGAGATCGGCAAGCAGACCCTGGAGCTCGGCGACCGGATGCGCGGCGAGCTGGACGACATCCCCGGGGTGACCATTCGCGACCTGGGCCGGGAGCACTGCGCGATCGTCACGGCGACGGTCGACGGGATGCCCGCCGAGCGGGTGGTCGCCCGGCTCGCCGAGTCCGGCGTCAACGTCACGGTCACCACGCCGGCGCACACCCAGTTCGACACCGAGAACCGGGGTCTGCCGCCGCTGGTCCGCTTCTCGCCGCACTACTACAACACCGAGGACGAGCTCCAGCACGCCGCAGCCCTGGTCGCGGCGCTGCGGTCGCTGTGACCAAGGCTTAACACCGGCGTACTGGTAAACGGTTGTGAGATCCCTCGCCCGCGGGGTGGCAAAACGAAGAATCAGTGCAAGACTCGTGGGTAACCCACCACGCGCTGGCGGGACTCGGTGAGATTCCGAACCGGCGGTGATCCGATGCTCGCATCGGTAAGCCCGCGACCCGGACGTCGACCATGACGATCCGGTGGACCTGGTGAGACTCCGGGGCCGACGGTTGAACGGGCGTATGCCCGTTCAGACAGTCCGGATGGGAGACAGCGCGCGGAATCGGACGGGTGTGCCCTCATGGGCGCTGCCCAACCGGGGTGCGCGAAGCGTACCCGTGTGCCCGATTCCTGGCGTTCTCCCACTCTCTCGACGCGCGTGACCAGGCCGCGCGTGAGGGATCACGCGCAGACCGGACCGCCCACGAGCGATCGTGTGCGGCGCAGAAGCGCGTGAGAGGACGAGCCGGAGATGGTGACCGAGGACGAGGCGATGCGCCGCGCGATCGCGCTGGCCGCCCGGGGACTCGGCACGACCAGCCCCAACCCGGTCGTCGGCTGCCTGCTGCTCGACGCCGGGGGCGAGGTGGTCGGCGAGGGCTTCCACGCCTACGCGGGCGGCCCGCACGCCGAGATCGTCGCCCTCGCCCAGGCCGGTGAGCTGGCCCGGGGCGGCACCTGCGTGGTCACCCTGGAGCCCTGCAACCACACCGGGCGCACCGGCCCCTGCTCGGACGCGCTGATCGCCGCCGGGGTCCGCCGCGTGGTGATCGCCGTCGACGACCCGACCCCGGTGGCCGCGGGCGGCGCCGCCCGGCTGCGGGCGGCCGGCATCCCGGTGGAGACCGGGGTACGCCGTCCCGAGGCGGAGCTGGGCAACATCGCCTGGCTGACCGCCGTCCGGCGCGGCCGCCCCTACGTGACCTGGAAGTTCGCCGCGACGCTGGACGGGCGCTCGGCCGCCGTGGACGGCACCAGCCAGTGGATCAGCTCGGCCGAATCCCGCTCCGACGTGCACGTGCTGCGGAGCACGGTGGACGCGATCGTCGCCGGGGTGGGCACCGTGCTCGCCGACGACCCGCAGCTCACCGTCAGGGACCTCCGCGACAACTCGCTGGCGATCACCCAACCGCTTCGCGTCGTGGTCGACTCCTGCGGGCGTACCCCGGAAAGCGCACGCGTGCGAGACGCCGCGGCACCCACCTGGATCGTCACCGCGGACGCGACCGGACCCGGACCGGACGGGCGCGTCGACCTTTCCACCATGCTCACCGAGCTCTTCGCCCGCGGCGTGCGCAACGTGCTGCTGGAGGGCGGTCCCACCCTGGCCGGGGCCTTCCTCGCGGCCGGACTGGTCGATCGGGTGATCGGATACGTCGCGCCGAAGCTGTTGGGCGCGGGCCGCGCCGCCCTGCTGGACGCGGGGGTCGGCACCATCGCCGACGCCCTGGAACTGGACTTCACCGACATCGCGCAGATCGGGGGCGACCTGCGCTTCACCGCCACGCTCCGGTCCAAAGAGCCATCCGACCACCCCACCCGCCACCCTTAAAACGGAATGAAGGGACATATCCCCATGTTCACCGGCATCGTCGAAGAACTCGGTGAGGTCGTCCGCCTGACCGAGGGGGCAGAGGACTCGGCCGTCATCGCGATCAAGGGGCCACTGGTCACCTCGGACGCGCGCGACGGCGACTCGATCTCCGTCAACGGCGTCTGTCTCACCGTGATCGACAACGTCGGCGGGGTCTTCACCGCCGATGTCATGGGTGAGACGCTGCGCCGCTCGTCGCTCGGGAATCTGACGACCGGCAGCAACGTGAACCTGGAGCGGGCCGCCGCGCTCGGCAGCCGTCTCGGCGGCCACCTGGTGCAGGGGCACGTGGACGGGGTGGCGACGGTCGCCGGGCGCGAACCGGCCGACCAGTGGGAGGTGGTGACCTTCACGCTCCCCGCCGAGCTGGCGAAGTACGTGGTCGAGAAGGGCTCGATCACCGTGGACGGGGTGTCGCTGACCGTGATGGCGGTCACCGAGGACACGTTCTCGGTCGGGATGATCCCGGCCACCTCCCAGCACACCGTGCTGGGGAGCAAGGCCGTCGGCGAACCGGTCAACCTCGAGGTCGACGTGATCGCCAAGTACGTGGAGAAGATGCTGGGGAGCCGCAATGTCTGAGAGCATCGAGCGCGCGATCGCCGAGATCAAGGCCGGCCGGCCGGTGATCGTGGTGGACGACGAGGACCGGGAGAACGAGGGCGACCTGATCTTCGCCTCCGAGCTCGCCACGCCGGAGCTGGTCGCGTTCATGGTCCGCTACACGTCGGGCTACATCTGCGTGGCGATCACCGAGGCCGAGGCCGACCGGTTGCACCTGCCGCCGATGGTCGCGACGAACGAGGACAACTTCAAGACGGCGTACACGGTGACCGTGGACGCCCGGGTCGGCGGGACCACCGGCATCTCGGCCGCCGACCGGGCCCGCACCATCGGCCTGCTCGGCGCGGCGTCTACCGAGCCCGGTGACCTCAACCGGCCCGGCCACATCGTGCCGCTGCGGGCCAAGAACGGTGGGGTGCTGCGCCGTCCGGGCCACACCGAGGCCGCGGTCGACCTGGCGGTGCTGGCCGGGTGCAGCCCGTCCGGCACGCTCTGCGAGATGGTCAACGACGACGGCACCATGCAGCGCCGCCCCGACCTGGAGAGGTTCGCGGCCGAGCACGACCTCGTCCTGATCACCATCGCCGACCTGGTGGCGTACCAGCGCGACCGGGACGGCCGGCAGGTCGAGCGGGTGGTGGAGACCAGCATGCCGACCGAGCACGGCGTCTTCACCGCGGTCGGCTACCGCACCGAGGCCGACCAGGGCGAACACGTGGCGCTGGTCTACGGCGAACTGGGCGACGGCGAGGACGTGCTGGTCCGGGTGCACTCGGAGTGCCTGACCGGGGACGTCTTCGGCTCCAAGCGCTGCGACTGCGGACCGCAGCTGGACGCCGCCCTGGAACGGGTGGCCGCGGCCGGGCGCGGGGTGGTGCTCTACATGCGCGGGCACGAGGGGCGCGGGATCGGGCTGCTGCACAAGCTGCAGGCGTACCAGCTGCAGGACCGCGGGTTCGACACCGTCGACGCGAACCTGGAGCTGGGCCTGCCCGCCGACGCGCGGGACTACGGCACCGGCGCGCAGATCCTCTACGACCTCGGGGTGCGCTCGATGCGCCTGCTCACCAACAACCCGGCCAAGCGCGCCGGGCTGGAGGGCTACGGCCTGCGGGTCACCGGCCGCGAGGCGCTGCCGGTCCGGCTGCACCCGGAGAACGTGCACTACCTGCGGACCAAGCGGGACCGGATGGGCCACCTCTTCGAGGCGTTGGGCTGATCGTCGCGGTGATGCGCGGGAAGATGATGAAAAAGGGGGATCTTTATGGCCGGCTTTGGTGATCCGCACATGGAGACGGTCGACGCCGCGGGGCTGCGGCTCGGCATCGTCGGCTCGCGCTGGCACAACGACCTGGTCGACCACATGATCGAGCGGGCCCAGGCGGCCGCCGAGGCGTGCGGGGTCACCGACGTCTACGTCGCCCGGGTGGCCGGCTCGGTGGAGTTGCCGATCGTGGCGCAGGCGCTGACCCGGCGCTGCGACGCGGTGGTGGCGCTCGGCGTCGTGATCAAGGGCGAGACCCAGCACTTCGAGTACGTCTGCGACGCCGTCACGGCCGGCCTGACCCGGGTCTCGCTGGACGAGAAGACCCCGGTCGCGCACGGCGTGCTCACCGTGCAGAGCCTGGGCCAGGCCCGGGACCGCGCCGGTCTGGAGGACTCGATCGAGGACAAGGGATGGCAGAGCACGGTCGCCGTCCTGGACGCCGCGCTCGCCATCCGTGAGATCGAGAAGGGTTAGGCCGCCTAGAGCCGCCCGGCCTCGATGATCCGCGCCAGGAACTGGCGCGTGCGTGCCTCGACGGGGTCGCCCAGCACCTGCTCGGGCGGCCCCTGTTCGAGGACCCGGCCGGCCTCCAGGAAGGCGACCCGGTCGGCGACCTGCTTGGCGAAGCCCATCTCGTGGGTCGCCAGCACCATGGTCATGCCCTCGCCCTTGAGGTCCCGGATCATCGTGAGCACCTCGCCGACCAGCTCCGGGTCGAGCGCCGAGGTGACCTCGTCGAGCAGCAGCACCCGCGGGTTGTTCACCAGCGCGCGCACGATCGCCACCCGCTGCTGCTGGCCCCCGGAGAGCCGGTCCGGGTAACTGCCGGCTTTCGCCGCCAGACCGACCCGCTCCAGCCACTGCATCGCCTGTGCTTGCGCTTCGTCCTTCTTCCTCTTGTGTACGCGGACCGGCGCGAGCGTGATGTTCTCCAGCACGGTCATGTGCGGGAAGAGGTTGTACGACTGGAAGACCAGCCCGATCTTCTGGCGTACCAGATCCGGGTTGATCCTGGGATCGGTGATCTCCTCGCCGTCCAGGTGGATCGTTCCGTCGTCGATCTCGGCGAGCAGGTTCACACAGCGCAGCAGCGTCGACTTGCCCGAGCCGGAGGCGCCGATCAGGGCCACCACCTCGTGCTCGCCGACGTCCAGGCTGAGGTCGTCGAGGACCACGTTGCCGCCGAAGCTCTTGCGGACGTTCCTACAGGAGAGAACCACGTCACGTCCCCGCGTTCTGGCGGCGGGCCGCGCGCAGGGTCACCCAGTCGGTGATCCCGATCAGCGGCAGGGCGAGCAGGACGAAGAGCACCCCGGCGACGATGTACGGGGTGAAGTTGGCGTCCTGGGCGACGCCGATCTGGGCGGCCCGGATCGCGTCGATCGGCCCGGCCAGGGAGATCAGGCCGACGTCCTTCTGCAGGGCCACCGTGTCGTTCAGCAGCGGCGGGGCCACCCGGCGGACGGCCTGGGGCAGCACCACGTGCCGCATCGCCTGGCGGTAACTGAGCCCGAGTGAGCGGGCGGCGGCGATCTGGCTCGGGTGCACCGACTCGATGCCGGCCCGGAACACCTCGGCGAGGTACGCGCCGTACGTGATCACGATCGCCGCGCCGCCCAGCACCAGCACGTCCGGCGTGCCCTGTAGGCGGAGCCCGGGGATGCCGAAGGCGAACAGGTAGATCACGATGATCAGGGGCATGCCGCGCAGGGCGTACGTGTAACCGGTCGCGACGGCCCGTACCGGGAAGAAGACCGGACCTCGCAGGGTGCGCAGGACCGCGACCAGCAGTCCCAGGGCGAGGGCCGCCGTGGCGCAGACGACCAGCAGCTTCAGGTTGAGCCAGAGCCCGTCGAGGATGTCCGGCAGGTACTCGACGGCCTTGTCCCAGGCGAAGAAGGACTGTTTGACGCGGTCCCAGCCCGGTGCACCGGTGATACCGACGGCCAGCAGCGTGCCGAGGACGGCGGTGGAGAGCGCGGCGAGCAGGACCGAGCGGATCGCCTGCCGGCGACGGTAGGCGAACCGCTCCCGCTGCCGCGGACTTGGTGCGTGGGTCACGAGAGTTCGGGTGCTCCGGCTTCGGAGAGCCAGGTCTTCTCCAGCTCCGCGAGGGAGCCGTCCTGGCGCAGACTGTCCACGGCCTGGCTGACACAACCGGTCAGCGACGAGCCCTTGTCCAGCACGATACCGAACTGCTCGGGCACCCCGACCTGCGGAAGCTGACCAACGATGACGCCGTCGTCGAGATCAGCGGCGGTCATGTAGAACGCGGTCGGCAGGTCGACCACGAGGCCGTCGATGGTGCCGTTCTGCAGCGCGGCCTTGGCGTCGTCGTTGCTGTTGAAGACCGACGGCTTCTCGGTGGGCTTGATCACGTCGGTGATCGCGGAGTAGCTGGTGGTGCCGACCTGGGCGCCGAGCTTCGCGCCGGCCAGCTCCGCGAGCGTCTTCGCGTTCGCGATCTTCGAGCCCTTGGTGGTGATCACCGTCTGCCGGACCAGGTAGTACGGCGAGGAGAAGTCGACGGCCTGCTTGCGCTCGTCGGTGATGGAGAACTGGTTGAGGTCGATGTCGTACTTCTTCGCACCCGGGGCGATCGCGTTGTTGAACGTCACCGAGGTCCAGACCACGTTCTCCTTGGAGTAGCCCAGCCGCTCGGCCACCCGGTACGCCACCGCGGACTCGAAGCCCTCGCCGTTCGCCGGCTTGTTGTCCTTGAACCACGGCTCGTACGCCGGGTTGTCGGTGCCGATCGTGAGCTTGCCGGCGGTCAGGGTGCTGAGACTCGCCGGGTCGCACGTGGCGGACGAGGCGGACGGGGAGGCGCTCGAGCTGGTGGTGTCGTCGTCAGCCGGCGCGCAGGCCGTGAGCGTGGCGAGCGCGAGGACGGCGCCGCCGGTGAGGAGGTAGGTGAAACGGGTGGTCATGCCGGGCAGCTTAGAAGACGTCCCAGTGAGTGGGGGCCTTCGTCGTCAGAACGTGATGAGCTGCCAGAATCAACTCCCGTGAAGACGTTCGAAGAACTGTTTGCCGAGTTGCAAAGCAAGGCGGCGGAACGGGCTCCCGGCTCGGGCACCGTCGCGGCGCTCGACAAGGGGGTCCACTTCATCGGCAAGAAGGTCGTCGAGGAGGCGGCCGAGTCGTGGATGGCGGCCGAGCACGAGGGCCCCGAGCGCACCGCTGAGGAGATCTCCCAGCTGTTCTACCAGGCACAATGCCTGATGATCGCCTCCGGTCTGAAGCTCGAGGACGTTTACCGACATCTCTGACGTGCCCTCCCACCCGTCGAACGAGAACGAAGGAGCACGTCGATGCTGCGTATCGCCATTCCGAACAAGGGAACCCTCTCCGCCCCGGCGTCACAGATGTTGCGGGACGCCGGTTACCGGCAGCGGACCGACCCCAAAGATCTGATCTGCCGTGACGAGGCCAACAAGGTCGAGTTCTTCTACCTGCGCCCCAAGGACATCGCGACCTATGTCGGGACGGGTGATCTGGATCTCGGTATCACCGGCCGGGACCTGCTCGCCGACTCCGGCGTCCCGGCGTCCGAACTGCTCGACCTGAACTTCGGCGGCGCCACGTTCCGCTGGGCGGTTCCGGCCGGCACGCTGACCTCGGTGGACCAGATCGGCGGCAAGCGGATCGCCACCGCGTACCCCGGGGTGGTCGGTCGCTACCTGGCCGAGCACGAACTGAAGGCGGACGTGGTCCGGCTGGACGGCGCGGTGGAGAACGCGGTCCGCCTCGGCGTCGCCGACCTGATCGCCGACGTGGTGGAGACCGGTGCCACGCTGCGCCAGGCCGGCCTGGTCACCCTGGGCGAGCCGCTGATGCGCTCCTCGGCCATCCTGATCGGTCGCGAGGTCGAGGCGCCCGCGGGCGCCGCCCAGCTGCTGCGGCGCCTGCACGGCGTGCTGGTCGCGCGCAACTTCGTGATGCTGGCCTATGACGTACGCGCGGACCTGCTCGACCAGGCCACCGGGCTGACCCCCGGCATCGAGTCGCCGACGGTCTCCCCGCTGCACCGCGAGGGCTGGGTCGCCGTCCAGGCGATGGTCCAGCGCTCCGAGGTGCACCGTGTGATGGACGAGCTGTACGACCTCGGTGCCCGTGCCATCCTGGTGACGGACATCGCCAACTGCAGGCTGTGATGACAATGGCTGACGTGATCTACCGCCCCAAGCGGATCCGCTGGGTGGCGGCGCCGATCGCCGCCGGTGTGGCGATCTTCTTCACCGTGCTCAGCTTCGGGCTGCACGGGCAGGCCGGTTTCGAGAACGCGGGACAGGTCGGCTCCGGCAGCTTCCAGCGGGGCGACCAGGCCGCGATGATCGGGCTGGGCATCCTGATCGGGCTGGGCATCCTGACGTTCTGCCGGCCGCGGGTGATCGCCGACGAGGCGGGCGTCCACGTGCGCAACGTGATCGGCGGGTACGACCTGCCCTGGGACGTGGTCCGGGCGGTGCGCTTCGACCGGAACTCGGCCTGGGCGCACCTGGAGCTGGCCAACGACGATCAGGTGCCGATCCACGCGCTCCAGGCGGTCGACAAGGACTACGCGGTCGACGGAGTCCGTACGCTGCGGGCCTTGCATTCGGCCTCCGGTACGGCCTGATAGACTGACCGGGAAGTCGACCACGCCGTGCCTCGAGTACGGCGCGAAAGAGGAGCCCGCCGGCTCCCACCCGAGCTGTTCAGCAGCCGGGTCCGGTCACCTGATCAGGGAATATTTCCTGCTTGGGGCGCGTCCTCCGTATGGACGCCGATGACCGGTCGAGCGGGCCCCGGCATGCGCTGGGGCCTTCTGCTTTCCCGGGCTGTCCCAAGATCTGCGGGACGGTGACCGGGGCCGACCGACATTGGCAGAGTAGGTACGTTCTGAGGAGGCCCCATCAGCGTCGAACCACGCGTGAACGAACAGATCCGGGCTCGTGAGGTCCGCCTGGTCGGTCCGGAGGGTGAGCAGGTCGGCATCGTGCCGCTCGAGCGCGCTCTCCAGCTGGCCGCGGATGTAGACCTGGACCTGGTCGAGGTTGCTCCGATGGCGCGGCCGCCGGTGTGCAAGCTCATGGACTTCGGCAAGTTCAAGTACGAGAGCGCACTCAAGGCCCGCGAAGCTCGGCGCAACCAGCAGCAGACCGTCATCAAGGAGATGAAGCTCCGTCCGAAGATCGACCCGCACGACTACGAGACCAAAAAGGGTCACGTGGTGCGGTTCCTCAAGGCGGGCGACAAGGTCAAGGTGACGATCATGTTCCGCGGCCGTGAGCAGAGCCGCCCCGAGCTGGGCTTCCGGCTTCTCCGCCGGCTCAGCGAGGAGATCTCCGAGCTCGGCTTCGTGGAGGCCAGTCCCAAGCAGGACGGCCGGAACATGATCATGGTGCTGGCCCCCCACCGGGCCACCAAGGCAGCCGCGGTCGCTGCGGTCGCCGCGGGTGCCAAGCCCGCTCGTGAGCCGCGCGAGGGCGACGGCACCGAGGTTCCGTCGGCCGAACCGGCCGAGACCACCGTAGAGTAGTCAGCTTTTCCGTAGCGCTCCCCGGGCGCGAGGAAAGATCAGAAAGAGGCGTTACAAGTGCCGAAGATGAAGAGCCACACCGGCATGGGTAAGCGGGTGAAGGTCACCGGCAAGGGAAAGCTCGTCACCGAGCAGGCCGGTAAGCGTCACCTCCTGGAGCACAAGTCCTCCAAGGTTACCCGCCGGATGACCGGCACTGTCACGGTGGCCAAGGCCGACACCGCGCGAGTGAAGAAGCTTCTGGGCCGCTGACGCGCGCCTGACACGTTCCCCTGTAAGGAGTACTTGAAATGGCACGCGTCAAGCGGGCGGTAAACGCCCAGAAGAAGCGCCGCACCCTGCTCGAGACCGCGAGTGGTTACCGCGGTCAGCGCTCCCGCCTGTACCGCAAGGCCAAGGAGCAGGTGCTGCACTCGATGCAGTACTCGTACCGTGACCGTCGTGACCGCAAGGGCGACTTCCGCCAGCTGTGGATCACGCGTATCAACGCCGCGGCCCGGGCCAACGGCCTGACCTACAACCGCCTCATCCAGGGCCTGAAGCTGGCCGAGGTGGAGGTCGACCGCAAGATCCTGGCCGACCTCGCGGTCAACGACGCCGCCGCCTTCGCGGCGATCGTCGAGATCGCCCGCGCGGCCGTCGCGGCCGAGGGCACCGGCGGCGCCGCCGCTCAGGCTGCCTGAGTTCTCGCGTACGGAACGCCCCCCGAACACTCGGGGGGCGTTTCCTTTGCCCCCGAAACCGGAGCCCATGTTCACACCGCGTACCCCCAGAATCGTCGCGGCCCGGCGGCTGCAGCGCCGCAAGGACCGGGACCAGTCCGGCCGCTTCCTCGCCGAGGGGCCGCAGGCCGTCCGTGAGGCCCTCGCCGCCGGTGCCGTGCTGGAGCTCTTCGGCACCCCGTCCGGCCTGGACCGGTACGCTGACCTCACCGCCCTGGCGCCCGAGGTCTCGCCGGTCACCGACGACGCGCTGGCCGCGCTCACCGAGACCGTGCACCCGCAGGGCCTGGTCGCCGTCTGCGAGCGGGTCGACGTCTCGCTCGGCGAGGCCCTGGCGAAGCAGCCCCGGCTGGTCGCGGTGGTCGCCGAGATCCGCGACCCGGGCAACGCCGGGACCGTCCTGCGTACGGCGGACGCCGCCGGCGCCGGTGCGGTGATCTTCGCGGGCGACGCGGTCGACCCGTACAACGGCAAGTGCGTCCGGGCGTCGGCCGGCTCGCTCTTCCACGTGGACGTGGTCCGCGCCCCGCTCGACGTCCTGGATCTGCTGCAGGCGGCCGGACTGCAGACGCTCGCCACCAGCGGCACCGGCGAGGACGACGTGGACTCGCTGCTCGACGGCGGTCTGCTGGACGAGCCGACCGCCTGGCTCTTCGGCTCCGAGGCGCACGGCCTTCCGGACGAGCTGCTGTCGGCCGCCGACCGCCGGGTCCGGGTGCCGATCTACGGCGGTGCGGAGAGCCTCAACCTGGCCGCCGCCGCTGCCGTCTGCCTATATGCGAGTGCCCGCGCGCATCGCTGAGCAGGTAAGCTGGGCCGCATGTCAGGTCTGAGGGGACTGTTTATCCGGCCCGCTGGTCGCGGGCGCCGGATCTGACACACTCCTGCGCGACTCCCCGTGACCGGCGGGCTGCGGCTCAGCCGTGCCTCCGTACACTGCCCGATGGCTCATCCGGTGTGAGGGAGTTCGCCCGACCATGTCTTACCGCAACGATCCGTACGATCCGAAGCAGGCCGCCCTGCTCGCGCCCGAGGCTCTCGAGGCCGCGGTCGCCGACGCCGAGAAGGCGTTCGCGCAGGCCGGTGACCTCGACGCGCTCGTCGCCCTGAAGCCCGCGCACCTCGGCGACCGCTCGCCGGTGTCGCTGGCCCGCCGGGAGATCGGCTCGCTGCCCCCGGCCGCGAAGTCCGACGCCGGCAAGCGTGTCAACGTGGCCCGCCAGGCCGTCCAGGGTGCCTACGACGCCCGCCAGGCCGAGCTGGAGGCCGACCGTGCCGCCCGGGTGCTGGTCGAGGAGCGGGTCGACGTCACCCTGCCCTGGGCCCGCCGGCCGCGCGGCGCCCGGCACCCGCTGACCACGCTGATGGAGCACATGGGCGACGTCTTCGGCGGCATGGGCTACGACATCGTCGACGGTCCCCAGCTGGAGCTGGAGTGGGCCAACTTCGACGCGCTCAACATCGGCCCGGACAACCCGGTGCGCGGCGCCTCCGACACGTTCTTCGTGGACCTGCCCGGCCTGGTGATGCGGACGCACACCTCGCCCGGCCAGGTGCGCAGCATGCTCACCCGGACGCCGCCGATCTACGTGGTCAGCCCCGGGCGGGCGTACCGGACCGACGAGCTGGACGCCACGCACAGCCCGGTCTTCCACCAGATCGAGGGCCTGGTCATCGACGAGGGCATCACGATGGCCCACCTGCGCGGCACGCTCGACCACTTCGCCCGGTCGATGTTCGGCCCGGACGCGAAGACCCGCTGGCGGCCGCACTACTTCCCGTTCACCGAGCCGTCCGCCGAGTTCGACGTCTGGTTCGCCCAGCACCGCGACGGCCCGCGCTGGGTCGAGTGGGGTGGCTGCGGCATGGTCAACCCGCGGGTGCTCACCGCCTGCGGCATCGACCCCGAGCGGTACTCCGGATTCGCCTTCGGCATGGGCGTCGAGCGGACCCTGATGTTCCGCAACGGCGTGAGCGACATGCGCGACATGGTCGAGGGCGACGTGCGCTTCACCACGAACTTCGGAATGGAGGCCTGATCCGATGAAGACGTCACTGTCGTGGCTGCGCGAGTACGCCGGCCTGCCCGCCGACCTCACCGTCGCCCGGCTCGACCAGGCGCTGACCGACCTCGGCATGGAGGTCGAGTCGATCGTCGACCAGGCCGGCACCATCCTCGGCGACCTGGTCGTCGGCCGGGTGCTGACCGTCGAGGAGCTGACCGGTTTCAAGAAGCCGATCCGGTTCTGCACCGTCGACGTGGGCCGCGAGGCGCCGCAGGAGATCGTCTGCGGGGCGCGGAACTTCGCCGAGGGCGACCTCGTCGTGGTCATCCTGCCCGGCGGCGAGCTGCCGGGCGGGTTCAAGATCGGTGCGCGGAAGACGTACGGGCGCAACTCGCACGGCATGATCTGCTCGGCGGCCGAGCTCGGGCTCTCCGGCGACCACTCGGGCATCATCGTGCTCCCTGAGGGCACCGCGACCCCCGGCACGGACGCCCGGCCGGTGGTCGGCCTCGACGACGTGCTGGTCGAGGTCGAGATCACCCCGGACCGGGGCTACGAGATGAGCGTCCGGGGCATGGCCCGGGAGCTCGCCACCCACTTCGGTGTGGCCTTCACCGACCCGGCCGGCATCCCGGCGCCGGGTGCCACGGCCGAGTCGCCGTATCCGCTCACCGTCGAGGACACCGTCGGGTGTGACCGGTTCGCGGCCCGCGTGGTGCGCGGCGTGAACCCGGACGCGCAGTCGCCCGAGTGGATGCAGCGCCGCCTGGTCGCGGCCGGCATCCGGGTTATCTCGCTGCCCGTCGACATCACCAACTACCTGATGATCGAGCTCGGTCAGCCGATGCACGTCTTCGACCTCGCGTCGCTCCGCGGCGGCCTGGTCGTGCGCCGGGCCCGGCAGGGCGAGAAGCTGACCACCCTGGACGGTGTGGCCCGCGCGCTCGACGCCGAGGACATGGTGATCTGCGACGAGACCGGCCCGATCTCGCTCGCCGCCGTGATGGGCGGCGAGACCAGCGAGTGGCAGCAGGGCACGGTCGACGTGCTGCTGGAGGCGGCGCACTGGGACGCCGTGATGGTCGGCCGTACGGCCCGCCGTCACAAGCTCTTCAGCGAGGCCGCCAAGCGCTGGGAGCGGGGCGTCGACCCGCAGCTGGCCCTGGTCGCCCTGCAGCGCGCCGTCGAGATCCTCACCGAGCACGCCGGCGGCGAGGTCGACGAGCGGATCCTGGACATCGACCACGTGGTCGCGCCGCGGCCGGTCACGCTCCCCGCGGACCTGCCGTCGCGGATCATCGGCCTGCCCTACTCCGCGGAGCGGGTCGCCGAGCTGCTGACCACGGTCGGCTGCACGGTCACCGGCGACGAGGTCCTCCCGCCGAGCTGGCGTCCCGACCTGCTCACCCCGATCGACCTGGTCGAGGAGGTCGCCCGGCTCGGCGGCTACAACGAGATCCCGAGCGTGCTCCCGCCGGCCGGTGCCAGCAACGGGCTCACCCCGGCCCAGCGGGCGCGGCGCTCGATCGGCCGGGCGCTCGCCGAGAACGGGTACGTCGAGGTCATCTCGTACCCGTTCGAGTCGCCGTCCGCCCCGGACCTGCTCGGCCTCGCGGCGGACGACGCGCGCCGCAGCGCCGTACGCCTGACCAACCCGCTCTCCGAGGAGGAGCCGCAGCTCCGGACCGCGCTGATCGGCCCGCTGCTGACCACGCTCAAGCGCAACCTGGGCCGTGGGCACCGGGACGTCGCGCTCTTCGAGACCGGCACCGTCTTCCTGCCGCGCCTGACCGCGGCCGCCCCGCCGGTGCTCGGCGTCGACCGGCGCCCCACCGACGAGGAGTGGGCGCGGGCCAACGCGATCGTCCCGGACCAGCCGTGGCACCTCGCCGCGGTGCTGGCCGGCGACGCCGAACCGGCCGGCTGGTGGGGCGCGGGCCGCGCCGCCGGCTGGGCGGACGCGATCGAGACCGCCCGCGTCGCGGTCAGCGCCGCGGGCGTGCAGGACGGCCGGGTCTCGGTACGCGCCGCCGAGTACGCACCGTGGCACCCGGGCCGCTGCGCCGCGATCCTGGTCGACGGCGTCGGGGTCGGGTACGCGGGCGAGCTGCACCCCGCCGTGCTCTCCGCTCTCGACCTGCCGAAGCGCACCAGCGCGCTGGAGATCGACCTCGACCTGCTCCCGGCCCGCCCGGTCGTCGAGGCCCGCCGGATCTCCACGTTCCCGCCGGCGCTGATCGACGTCGCGCTGGTCCTGGACCGGAAGGTTCCGGCCGGCGAGGTGCTCGACGCGCTCGCCGAGGGCGCCGGCGAGCTGCTGGAGTCGGTCGCGCTCTTCGACGTGTACGAGTCCGAGCAGCTGGGCGAGGGGAAGCGGTCGCTGGCGTACAAGCTGACGTTCCGCGCCCCGGACCGGACGCTGACCTCGGAGGAGACGATCGCCGCGCGCGACGCCGCGGTCGCGCTCACCACCTCGCGCCACGGAGCGACCCTGCGCGGCGCCTGATCACTCCCGGACGAAGGCCGGGCCACCGTGAGTGGCCCGGCCTTCGTTGTGTCCTGCCCCACCCCGTCTGGCCGGTCCGGGCGGACGAACTTAGCGTGGGCGTCATGGTCATGTCCGTCGCGGCGAGGCCGGTGACCGCGGGTTCGACCGGCGGCTGATCGCGCCGATGGTGCTCGGCGCCGTCCTCAACCCGGTCAACTCGTCGATGATCGCGGTGGCCCTGGTCCCGATCGGTGCCGCGTTCGGTGCGGTCCCGGCCGAGACCGCCTGGCTGGTCTCCGCGCTCTACCTGGCCACCGCGACCGGGCAGCCGGTGGTCGGCCGGCTCGTCGACCGGTTCGGCCCGCGCCCCCTCTACCTGATCGGCACCGGCATGGTCGGCGTCGCCGGGATGATCGGCGCGCTCGCCCCCTCGCTCGGCGTGCTGATCGCGGCCCGGGTCCTGCTCGGCTTCGGTACCTGCGCGGGCTATCCCGCCGCGATGTACCTGGTCCGCCGGGAGGCCGAGCGCACCGGCACGGACCGCCCCGCCGGCGTGCTCACCCTGCTCACCGTCTCCGCGCAGACCATCGTGGTGATCGGCCCCACGTTCGGCGGCCTGCTGATCGGCGCGGGTGGCTGGCGCACCATCCTCGCCGTCAACGTCCCGCTCGCCGCCGCCTGCCTGATCCTCGGCCTGCGGCGCCTGCCCCGCACGCCGGCGGCCCCGGCCACGACCGGATTCGATCTGCTCGGCATCGGCCTCTTCGCCGGGATGCTCACCGTGCTGATGATCTTCCTGATGGACCCGGCGGTCCCGCGCCTCTGGCCGGCCGGGCTCGCCGTCCTGCTCGGCGCCGCCTTCGCGCTCCGCGAGCTGCGTACCGCCGACCCCTTCATCGACCTGCGGGTCTTCGGCGGCAACGCGCCGCTGATCGCCACGTACGCGCGCACCCTGCTCGCCCAGACCGTCGGCTACGCGATCCTCTACGGCTTCACCCAGTGGCTGGAGGCGGGCCGGGGCCTGAGCGCCTCGCACACCGGCCTGATCCTGATGCCGATGTCGGTGGTCGCGATCGGCGCCGCCGCGCTGGCCGGCCGCAGCCCCGGGGTCCGCGGCAAGCTGCTGACCGGCGCGGTCGCCCAGGTCGCCGCCGGTCTGCTGATGCTCCGGTCGGACGCGCGGAGCCCGATCTGGCTGCTGCTCCTGATCGCGGTGATCTGTGGCCTCCCGCAGGGCCTGCACACCCTGGCCAACCAGAACGCGCTGTACCACCAGGCCGACCCGGCCCGGATCGGCGCCTCCGCGGGCCTGCTCCGCACCTTCAACTACCTGGGCGCGATGGTCGCCTCCGCGGCGTACGGCGTCTTCTTCCGGCACGGCGCGGCCGGCGCCACCGGCCTGCACCACTTCACCCTCTTCCTGCTCGCGGTCGCGACCGCGCTCCTGCTCCTGATCGCCGCCGACCGTTCCCTCTCCCGGTCCGCCTCCTCCTGACGAAAGGCACTCCCGCATGCCCCTCTCCACGATCGACCCGACGACCGCCCTCGTGGTGATCGACCTCCAGCACCGCATCCTCGCCCGTCCGGTCACCCCGCTCCCGGCCGCCGAGGTGGTCGCGCGCACCGCCGAGCTGGCGACCGCGTTCCGCACCCACGGCCTCCCGGTGGTCCTGGTCCGGGTCGCCTTCGCCCCGGACGGTGCCGACATGCCACCCGGCCGCCCGGTCGGCCCGCGCCCGGCACCGCCCGCACCCGTGGCTTCCGCACCCGACCCGGAAGAGATCACCGCCGAGATCCGCGGTGCCGGCGACATCATCGTCACCAAGCGCAACTGGGGCGCCTTCTACGGCACCGACCTCGACCTCCAGCTCCGCCGCCGCGGCGTCACCCAGATCGTCCTCACCGGCATCGCCACCAGCATCGGCGTCGAGTCCACCGCCCGCGCCGCGTACGAGCACGGCTACCACGTCACCCTCGCCACCGACGCGATGACCGACATCGACCCCGACGCCCACCACAACAGCCTCACCCGGATCTTCCCCCGCCTGGGCGAGCTCGGCACCACCGCCGAGATCCTGACGCTCCTCGATAGCCTGGGGTGATGACGACACGGCATCGGCCCGGGTACTCCGGAACGGGACCGGGCACGTTCACCCCCGACGGTTGCGCGGTCGATCTCTACTCACGCATCCCACCCGGCCGGGAGCCGGAGATCATCGCGGCGGCGGTTCCGCCGCCGGCCACCCTTCTCGAGCTCGGTTGCGGCGCCGGCCGGGTGACCCGCCCACTCTCCTTTCTCGGGTACGCCGTGACAGCGGTCGACGAGTCACCCGCCATGCTGGACCGTCTGGGCGCTGCCGCGACGCCGGTCTGCTCACCGATCGAGGACCTCGACCTGCCCACCCGCTTCGACGTGGTGCTCCTCTCGTCGTTCCTGGTGCACGCCCCCGACCCGGCCGTCCGCCGCGCACTGCTGGCGACCTGCCGCCGCCACGTCGCCCCGTCCGGCGTGGTGCTGATCCAGCGCGAGGGCACCGACTGGCACACCCGGGTCCCCCGGTCGTCCCCACTCGGCGACGGCACCGCCCGCGTCCTGCACAGCACCCCCGACGACGAGGGCATCCACACCGTCCACGTCGAGTACACCTTCCCCGACGCCACCTGGACCCAGCAGTTCCGCTCCCGCCCCCTCTCCACACCCGCCTTCGAGGAGGTACTGAACACGGCCGGCCTGTCTCAACCCCGCTATCTCACCGCCGACCACACCTGGGCAGCGGCGAAACCGCTTTAAGCGATCCGTTGCTCAGTGGTTGCCGCCGGGGTCCGTGATCACCGCAGAACCTTCAGGCGCCGGCCAGGCGCGAGGAGGCCAGTGCATTCAAGGAGACGCCCTGCTCGGCGGCCCGGATGGCCAGCCGACGGTGGACCTCTTCGGGTACGCGGACCTGGAACTTGCCGGAGTAGTGGCGGTCGGCGATGGCCACGGGCGGGGTTTCGCCGGAGGCTTCCATGTCGGCGACGATCTCCTCGGCGACGCGTTGGACACCGATGAAGGCCTCCATCCGGTCCTCAGCGAGCCAGGAGACGGACGGCAACTCGGCGACGGTGCCGACGTATTCATCGTCTTCCGCCGACCAGTGGACCCGGTAGGTGTAGTGGTCCGCCACGCTCACGATCGCTCCCCCAGTTTCTCGATCGCGGTCAGCACCTGCTTGACCTGGTAAGGCTTTGCCTTGCCGCCCTTGTCCTGGATGTTGACCCGGGGGTCGCCGGGCCACGGCATCTTGAACACGTAGTGCGATGTGCCTTGCGATCGTGGTTCCCCGAAGTAATGCCGGAACCCGAACAACAGATCCGCGAACCGGACGTTGTTCGGGTTCCGGCGCATCTCCGCCAAGATTTTCGCCAGCCTGTCCGCCACACCTCTCACGATACTCCGTTTAGTATCGCCGGTGATACTACAAATCTGGGCGGGGTGAGCGGCCAAGGCGTAGCTGCCGCGCCGCTTCGCGGCTTGCCACCGAATACGGTGGGCGCGGTGGTGCCGTCCAGCCCGGCATCCGTTCGGGAGCGCAACGCCGGCGTCCCAGGCGGTCACGATGGCCTTCACCGCCTCGTCTTGGGCGTGTACCGGCCGAGGAGATCGCCGCTGGTACCGGGGCGCCTCACGGAGGCGTTCCACTGTTCACCTCCTTGCTCACCCTGGTGTAGTGCTGACCCGTCGCAGTAGCCGGCGCCCGCCCCGTAAGTCCGGCGTCTCTGCGGATCTCACGGAGTCGGGCGCCGAGCGCCTGTTGCGCCTGCTACCGGCTAACCGTGGTGGCCGCCGTTGACGGTGAGCTGTTCGCCGGTGATGAAACGGGAGGCGTCGGAAGCCACGAACGCGACCACGTCCGCGACCTCCTCCGGGGTGCCCATCCGGCGCAGAGCTACGTCCGCGACGTACTCCGGGGCGTCGACCTCGCCGTGCCGCTCCACCGGGATCCAGCCGGGGGACACCACGTTGACGGTGATGCCGTGGCGGCCGAACTCGCGTGCCCAGGTGCGGGCGAGCGCGAGCTGCGCCCCCTTCGCCGCGTTGTACGCCGACGTCCCAGGGAAGGCGCGCCGGAGCGAGTCCGAGCCGATGTGGATGAAGCGGCCGCCGCCCAGCTCGCGCATGCCGGCCAGGGTCGCCTGGAGCAGCAGCGTCGGGCTCTTCACGAAGAACTCCAGCTGGTCCAGGTGGTCCTGCCAGCTGACCAGCTCGGCCGGGGAGACCGGTTGTGGGCCGGTGGCGTTGGCGACGACGACCTGCACCGGGCCCAGCCGTTCGGCCGTGGTGGCGACCAGCCGCCGTACGTCGAACTCGTCGGTGACGTCGCCGTGCAGGGCGACCGCCCGGCCGCCGGCGGCGACGATGCCGGCCGCGACCCGCTTCGCGCCCGCCGCTTCCGCGTGATAGTTGACCGCGACCGGCCAGCCGTCGGCGGCCAGCCGCCGGGCGATGTGTGCGCCGAGTCCTCGCGACGCCCCGGTCACCAGGGCGCTCCCCTTGATCCCCACCCGCGCACGGTATCGCTTCCGCCGGGTGACCGTCAGTATCGCTTCCCGTGGATGACGTCAGGAGGGCGGCAGCGCGCAACGACGTTCCGGGCCGATGCGTGACAGCCACGCCCACGCGCCTTCCCCCGGCCGGCTCGTGGCCCGGCCGGGACCAGCCCGGAGCGCCGACCCGGCGGTGTCCCGCCGGCCGGGTCGCCGGCCGGCGGGGATGTCGGCTACCGCGAGATGTAGAGGCGCTGGCCCGCCGGGGCGTAGCCGATGCGCTCGTAGACGCGCCACGAGTCGTCGCCGGAGGCCTCCAGCCAGGCCAGGTCGACCCCCTGGCCGAAGAGGCGGCGGGTGACGGCGGCGGTGATCGCGCCGGCCAGGCCGCGGCGGCGGAACTCCGGGCGGACCGCGATGCCGGCCACCTCGCTCACCCCGTCGTGCGGGGCGACCGCGGTGCCACCACCCGCGTAGCGCGTGCGGTCGGTGGTGACGGCGGCCACGGCGACCGCGCCGCGGGCCCGGTTGCGGCGCATCCGGTCGAGGTCGGCCGGGGTCGCGGAGTCCTCGCCGCCGAACGCCACGTTCTGCGCGCCGATCATGCCGGCCAGGTCGGCGTCGGTGTCCGGCTCGAACAGGTCGAAACCGGCCGGGCTCTCCGGGGTGGTCAGGGTCGACGGCGTGCAGACCAGGTACTGATTGCGGACCTCGACGGCGAAACCGGCGTCGAGGAGCAGGGGCTCCAGCTCGGGGCTACTGCTCACAACGTACTCGAGACGGGGTTTGCGGTTGCCGAAGGCCGTGACCAGATCGGTCACGTCGGCGGCGGTGACGGTGACGCCGGGCAGCGGCGTCGCGTAGTTGATGAACGGACTGTCGGTGCTCTCGTCCAGCCCGAGCACGAACGGGCCGACCTCGACGGCCTGCGGGCGGGAGCGGAGGTTGGACACGACGGAGCGCTGGATGCGCAGATCCATGGTGAGGTGATGCCTTTCGAAAGATGGTGCGAATGCCAAGAAAAGTGCAGCGTTTAGCGGCAACGGCCGCTGGAGACCGCGGTGATCATTGGCGTCACTCTTTCGAAAAGCGTGGAGCCCCGGAGGGCTCGGTGATCTCATGACCCTGTCATGCGGCGGGCGGTGAGTCAATCGGTGGCCGGCGCCGGCGCGGGCCGGCCGCCTGCGCGGCCCGCGCCGACGCGGTCTGTGCGGCCGCGTCCGTGATCCACCTTGGCCCACGTCTCCACGGGCGTCAATGTGCAAAGTCGGCCGGAGGATCGATCGGGACGGTGGGCGCCTCGCCCAGGAGGTAGCGCTGCACGGTCGGTGCCAGCCAGGCGACCGCCTCGGCCCGGTCGAGGGCGACCACCGGTGGCACCCGCAGCACGAACCGGCACAGCGCGAAGCCCAGCATCTGCGTCGCGACCAGCCCGGCCCGGACGGCGGCGGTCGCCGGATCGGGCGCGAGGCGGGCGGCGACCGGCCCGACCTGGGTCGCGAAGACCTCGCGCATCCGCTCGGCGGCGGCCTCGTGGCTGACCGCGGCGCGGATCAGCGCGAGCAGCGTCTCGTCGCCGGCCCAGCGCTCCAGGAAGTGCTCGACCAGCACCGCGCCGATCCGCTCGGGTGGCAGCGCGGTCAGGTCGGGCAGCCGCAGGTCGAACTCGGCGGCCGCGGCGAAGAGCTTCTCCTTGTTGCCGTAGTAGCGCATGACCAGGGACGGGTCGATGTTCGCGTCGGCGGCGATGGCCCGGATGGTGGCCCGTTCGAACCCGTCGGCGGCGAACCGCTCCCGCGCGGCGGTGAGGATCGCGGCCCGGGTGCCGTCGGATCGGCGTGCGGCGGTCATGGTGTTCAGCATATGTCAACAACTGTTGGCCAACAACTGTTGACCTGATCTTCCCGACGTGCCTATGGTTTTGCCAACAAGCGTTGACAAACGAGCTGGGGAGAGTGGAGACATGCACACCACCGTGGCGATCGTCGGCGCCGGGCCCACCGGCCTCCTGCTCGCCGGTGACCTCGCGGACGCCGGCGTGGACGTGACCGTTTTCGAGCGCCGGACCGACGCGTCCAACCTGACCCGGGCGTTCGGCGTGCACGCCCGCACACTGGAGATGCTCGACGCCCGGGGCCTCGCCGAGGAGCTCGTCGGCACCGGGCGGACGATCGACCGGCTGCGCCTCTTCGACCGGATCCGCCTGGACCTCGGGCGGCTGCCGACCCGCTTCCCGTACCTGCTGATCACCCCGCAGTACCACGTGGAGCGCATCCTCGAGGAGCGCGCGCGGAAGGCCGGCGCGACCGTGGTCCGCGGCGCGGAGCTCACCGGCCTGCGTCAGGACGCGAGCCGGGTCACCCTGGCCTTCGGTGATCAGGAACGGACAGCGGACTGGGTGGTCGGCGCCGACGGCGTGCACAGCGCGGTCCGGGGCGCGCTCGGCCTGCCCTTCCCCGGCGTGGCCGTGCTCACCTCGATCATGCTCGCCGACGTGCGGCTGGAGCACCCGCCCGCCGACGTGCTGGCGGTCAACGCGGTCGGCGACGCCCTCGCCTTCGTCGCCCCGTTCGGTGACGGCTGGTACCGGATCTTCGCGTGGGACCGTCACCGTGAGGTCCCCGACACCGAGCCCGTCACCCTCGAGGAGGTCCGTGCGGTCACCCGCCGTGCCCTCGGCACCGACTTCGGGATCACCGAGGCGCGCTTCCTCTCCCGCTTCCACAGCGACGAGCGCCAGGTGCCCGCGTACCGTTCCGGCCGGGTGTTCCTCGCCGGGGACGCCGCCCACGTGCACTCACCGGCCGGCGGGCAGGGGATGAACACCGGACTCCAGGACGCCGCCAACCTCTCCTGGAAGCTGATCGCGACGATCGGCGGCTGGGGACCGGCGGGCCTGCTCGACACGTACCAGACCGAGCGCCACCCGGTCGGCGCCCTGGTGCTGCGGACCAGCGGCGCCCTGATCCGTCTCGCCAAGATCCGTTCCCGCGCGGCTCGCCTGGCCCGCGACCTGATCGGCTCCGCGCTGATGGCGGTCCCCGCGCTCCAGCGCCGCGCCACCGGCACCGTCTCCGGCATCGGCATCGGATACCCCGGGTCACCGCGCGCCGCCGACGTCACCCTCCGCGACGGCGGCCGCCTCTACGAGGCGCTGCGTGGGTCCAGGTTCGTGCTTCTCACCCCGTCACCCCGTCCTTTCGGGTACGCCGACCGCCTCACCGTGACCGCTCAAAAGGCGGACAGCACGGCGGCGACCCTGATCCGGCCGGACGGCTACGTGGCGTGGCGGGGCCCGGTCTCCGGCGCCGAGGCGGCCGTGGCGCGTTTTGTCGGAGGCGAGCGCTAGGGTTCGCCCGTTCGTACGTCTCCTCCGGCAGACCTTCCCGCTTCCCGGCGAACCGCCCGTTCCCCGGCAGGACTTCCGGCGGACGACAGAGGGGGGAGCCGGGTCATGACGATCGAGGACACGTGGGAGATCCCCTCCGCGTGGCGGCGGTTCGTGCTGCCCCGGCGCTCGTCCCTCACCGCTCTTTCCCCCACCTCGGCCCGCACCTCCGCCGCGGCGATCGTCTCCGATGAGATGGCCGTCGCGCTGGGGCGGGCCGACGAGGTGGTCGCGGAGCACCGGGACGAGATCCTCGGGTCGTTCGGCCATCCGGGCACCCGGGGCGAGGTCGCCGAGGCCGGCCGTCGCCTGCTCGACGGCGCCGGGCCCGCCGACCCGCTCGGCGCGGCCGCCGTGCTGATGGCGCTGGTCTGCCGGCTCGGGCACGGGGAGCGCGAGGACCTGCTCGTCTTCCCGGCGGCCTGGCGCGCGCGGTACGGGCTGCCGTTCGCCGCCGCGGCGCTCGCCGAGTTCGCCGAGCTCCGGCCCGGACCGTTCGCCCGGCACCGCCCGATCATCACCTCGGTGCCCGACCGCGATCTTCAGGGGTACGGGAGCGAGACGGCCACCGCGATGGTCAAGGAGCTGCGGCGGGTGATCGTGGCCGCCCCGCCGGAGGAGTACGCCGAGGTGGTCGCCGCGCTGGCCGCCGTCCGGGGCCGGTCCTTCGTGCAGCGGGTGCTGATCTCGGTGCTGGTGCCGGACGAACAGGCCTGGTCCGCGGAGATCAGCGCCGAGCTGATCAGCCGCCCGGCCCGCGAGTCCCTCAAGGCGCTCCTGCTCACCGCGGTGACCGAGAAGAAGTACGCGCTGCCGCTCGCCCGCGCGCTCTCTCCCTACTACGTGCTCTTCACCCCGGAGATCCTCTACACCTTCGCGGCGTCCCGGTCCCCGGCCGTCGTCCCGGCGCTCACCGACTGGGCCGACCGCGACCACGCCGACGCGGAGGACCGCAAGCGCCTCTTCGGCCTGCTCGCGGGTGTCGGCGGGGACGAGGCGATCGCCGCCCTGCTGGCCCGCCTCGACCAGCCGCAGGCCCTGCCCGCGGCGCTCGACGCGGTCGCGCGCTCCCCCCGGGCGGCGGTGCGCCGGCTCGCCGCGACCGATCATCCGGCCGCCGTGCGGATGCTGCGCGCCCAGGTCGCCAGGCACCCGGAGCTCGCCGTCGCACTGCGGGACGACCTCGCCGGGCCGGCCCGGTCCCGCCTCGACGAGCATCTCGCCGCGCTGCACGCGCGCACCGCCGGCGCCGCCCCCGCCGACCGGTTGCCACCGGTCCTGGTCACTCCACCCTGGACGAAGCGGACGAGACGCACGCCGCTGGTCGTCCGGCTGCCGCTCGCCGCCGAGGCGCCGCGGGTCGTCTGGGAGGAGGGCGAGCGCGAGGATTTCGCCGCGTTCTACGAGCCGGGCGCCTGGTCCGTGGTGCCGCGGCCCTTCGACGAGTTCGCCCGGGAGATGGCGGCCGGCACGCTCGGCGAGGAGGAGGCGGTCTGGTTCCTCCTCAAGGGCCCGCAGGAGTCGGCCCGTCCGGCGGTCGCCGCCTGGCGTCCCGCCGAGGAGTGCGCGATCGGGTACTGGGGCTGGCCGCTGCTCGCCCGCTTCGGCCCGGACGCCGTCCCGGTCCTGGCCGACCGGGTGGCGCGGCGGCCGGACATCGCCGAACTGCTCGTCCCGGTCGCCTCGGCCGAGGTCGCCCTCGTGATGGCCGGGTGGCACGCCGAGGGCAAGCGGGGCCGCCGGGCCGCCGGGATGTGGTTCGACCGGCATCCCGGATTCGCCGCCCGGGCGCTCATCCCCGTCGCCGTCGGTGCGGCCGGATCGTCGCGGACCGCCGCCGAGGCGGGCCTGCGCGTCCTCGACCCCGCGCTGGTCCGGTCGGCCGCCACCGTGCACGGTCCGGAGGTGCTCGCCGCGATCGAGGAGATCCTGGCCGTCGACCCGCTCGACATGTTGCCGCGCAGCATGCCCAAGCTCCCGGACTGGGCCGACCCGGCGCTGCTCCCGGCGATCCGTCTCGTCCCGGGCCCTCCCCAGGGATCGCCCGGGACGGACGCCGGGGGGACGCTGCCCGCCTCGGCGGTGCGGCACCTGATCAGCATGCTGGCGATCTCCCGGCTCGATCGGCCCTATGCCGGGCTGGAGCTCGTGGCCGAGGCGTGTGATCGGGGGGACCTGGCGGAGTTCGCCTGGGGGCTCTTCGACGAGTGGCGGCGGGCCGGGCATCCCGCGCGGCAGGGCTGGGCGTTCGCCGCGCTCGGGCTGCTCGGCGACGACGGGACGGTCCGGCGGCTCGCCCCGGTGATCCGGGCCTGGCCGGGTGAGGGTGGGCACGCGCGCGCCGTCACCGGGCTCGACGTGCTCGCCGCGATCGGTACCGACGTCGCGCTGATGTATCTGCACGGCATCGCGCAGAAGGTGAAGTTCCGTGCGCTCCGGGAGAGCGCCGAGGAGAAGATCGCCGATCTCGCCGAGGAGCTCGGGCTCACCGCCGACGAGCTGGCCGACCGGCTGGTGCCCGATCTGGGGCTGGGCGCCGGGGGCAGCCTGGTGCTGGACTACGGTCGGCGGAGCTTCACGGTCGGCTTCGACGAGCAGCTCAAGCCGTATGTGACGGATGCCGCCGGGAAGCGTCTCCAAGCGTTGCCGAGACCCGGGGCGCAGGACGACCCGGTCACCGCCCCGGCGGCGTGGCAGCGGTTCGCCGGGCTGAAGAAGGACGTCCGCGCGATCGCCGCCGACCAGATCGGGCGGCTCGAACGCGCGATGGTCGACCAGCGGCGCTGGAGCGCCGGCGACTTCCGGACCTGGTTCGCCGGGCACCCGCTGCTCCGGCACCTCGCCGCCCGGCTGGTCTGGCTGCGCCTCGACGCGGCGGGCACCCCGATCGGCGGCGTCCGGTTGGCCGAGGACGGCACGCTCGCCGACGTGCGCGACGAGACGGTCACCCCGGGCGCGGACGAGCGGATCGGCGTCGCGTACCCGCTGGAGCTCGGGGAGGAGCTGGCCGGCTGGTCCGAGGTCTTCGCCGACTACGCGATCCTGCAGCCGTTCCCGCAGCTCGGCCGGGACGTGCGGGCCCGCACCCCGGAGCAGGTCCGGGCCGACCTGGGTGACGGGTTCGTGGGCGCGAAGGTGCTGACCGGCCGGCTGCTCGGCCTGGAGCGGCGCGGCTGGCGGCGCGGTGTGCCCCAGGACGCGGGCATCCAGGGCTGGCTCGAACGCGACCTTCCCGGCGACCGCACGCTGATCCTGGAGATCCTGCCGGGCATCGTGGTCGGCGCACCCGCCGAGTGGCCGGACCAGGAGATCACCCGCATCTGGCTGGAACCGCCCGGCGGCCGTCATCACCACCGCCCCGAGGAGGCGCCGCCCCTCGGCACGCTCGACGGGATCACCGCCGCCGAGCTGATCCGTGAGCTGACCGAGGTGACCGCCTGACACGGACGGGGTGACCGCCCGACGAGGACGGGGTGGGTCAGCCGAGGGCGACGGCGGACTCGACGCCGGTCTCGTGGCGGCCGAGGAAGACCGGGTCGCGGCGGGTGACGACATCGGCGACGGCCTTGACGGCGGCGCCGTACTCGCGGAGCTCGCCGCGGAGCCACACCTGGCGGTAGACGCGGACGGTGTCGTCGCCGACGCCGTCCGTCTCGATGCCGAGGGTGCGGCAGAGGGCGACGGCGCGCGGTACGTGGAAGGACTGGGTGACCACGATCGCCCGGGTGACGCCGAAGATACGGCGGGCCCGGGAGCACGAGTCGTAGGTGTCGAAGCCGGCGTGGTCCATCACGATCCGGTCGGCGGGGACGCCGCGGGCGACCAGCCAGACGAGCATCGCGCCGGGCTCGTCGTAGGACCACTCGGCGTGGTCGCCGGAGACCAGGATCGCCTTCACCTTGCCGGCGACGAGCAGCTGCCGCGCGATCTCCAGCCGCGCGGCGAGGAACGGCGACGGCTCACCCTGCGCGTCCACCTGCGCCCCGAGCACGATCGCCACGGGCGCGGACGGGACACTCCCGGCCGTGTAGACGTGTGTCCGGGACTCCGCGCGTACCCAGAAAACCGCCGCGGCCATGACGCTCAGAACGGCCACCGCGCTCAGCGCGCCCAGGGCGACCAGACGGCGCAGCGTGACGAACCGGCGCAGCCGGGTGAGTGAGATCTTCCGCACCGGGCCCAGGATGGCAGGCCGGGGCAAGGACCACGGACCGGGTTTTGTCGGAGGGGGTCGTTAGGGTTCAGCGCGTTCCGAAGTTCTCCGGGGGGAGGGTCGTGCCGTGACCGAAGTGGTGGAGCCGTTCGTCGTGCCGGTCGCGTGGCGGAGGTTCGTGCTGCCGCGCCGGGCGGACGCGCCGCCGCTCGCGACGGTGAAGAGCGTGCACGTGGACGCGGCGGCGCAGCTGCTCATCGCCTACCACGGTGACGTGCTCACCTCGCTCGGGCACCGGAAGACCGAGGGCGATCTGAGCGAGGCCGGGCGGGCCTACCTGGCCGAGGACCCGGCGGCGACCCCGCTCGGCGCGGCCGTCGTGGTGCAGGCGATCTCCGGGGTGCTGGGCTGGCAGCGGCTGGACGAGCTGCAGGCGTTCGCGGAGCTCTGGCGGGACCGGCACGGCGTGGCCTTCGCGGCGGCGGCGACCGCCGAGCTGGCCGCGCTGGAGCCGGGGGAGTTCGCCGTCGGGCGGCCGATCACCCGCGGCGCCGACGAGCGCGATCTGCGGGGATATTCCACCGTCCTGGCGCTGCGGCTGGCCTACCGGCTGCGGCGGGTGATCGTCGCGAGCGACCACGAGGGGTACACGGGTGTCGTCGCGGCCCTCACCGCGGTACGGACCGTGTCGATGCCGCAGCAAGCGGTGATCTCGGTGATGGCGCCCGACGAGACCGCCTGGGTCGACGAGCAGGCGGCGCGGCTGCTGGGGCGCAAGCAGCGCTTCGACGAGATCAAGTCGGTGCTGCTCACCGTGGTCGGCGGCCCGGCCGGCGCCGGGCTCGGCCTCGCCCGGGAGCTGCGTGCCTACGTCCTGTTGCGGCAACCGGAGCTGATCTACACGTTCGTCGCGCACAACGGGCCGGCCGCGGTCCCGGCGCTGGTGCGCTGGTTCGACGACTCCCACTCGTCCGACCTGGAGAAGAAGCTGCTCGCGATGCTGACCGCGGTCGGTGGCGACGCGGCGATCGGCGCGCTGGTGGAGCGACGGGACCGCCCGCACGTGGTCGCGGCGCTCGCCGAGGCCGCCGGGAGGTTCCCCGAGCCGGTGATCCGGCTGCTCGCCGACGTGGACGGGCCGACGGCGGCGCGGCTGCTGAAGCGCCAGGCGGCCCACCACCCGGAGCTCGCCGCCGCGGTGCACGCCCGGCTGGACGGGGCGGCCGCCGAGCGGCTCGGCGCGATCCTCGACGCGCTGCGGGCCGGCGGCGTCGAGCAGGCCGGCCCCGCGGACGTGCCGCCGGTGCTGGTCAGCCCGCCGTGGCTTACCCCGGTGCGCCGGAAGCCACTCGTCGTCAAGGGTCTGAGCTGCGACGATCCGGTCACCGAGGTCTGGGCGCCGGGTGAGCGCGAGGCCTGGGCCCGGGGCGGCTGGACCGTGCACTACCACCACGACGCCGCGGACTTCGCGGCGACGCTGGCGAGCCTCGGCTCCGGCACCTACTGGCTGGAGGCGTACACCTTCCTCAAGGCCCCCGACGCGCTCACCCGTCCGGTGATCGAGAGCTGGCGGCCGCGGGACGTCTGGGGCGTCGGCGAGTGGGGCCGGGAGATCGCCGCCCGCTACGGCACCGCGGCGCTGCCCGCCCTGCTGCACTGCGCGAGCCATCAGGCGGCCGCCACCCTGCCGGTGCTGTTGCCGTTCGCCGCGCCCGAGCTGGCCCAGCGGATGGCGGTCTGGCAGCGGATGAAGTCCACCCGCAAGCACGCGCTCGCCTGGTTCGCCCGGCACCCCGAGACGGCCGCCCGGGCCCTGGTCCCGGTCGCGGCCGGCCCGGCCGGCGCGGCGCGGACCGCCGCCGAGGCCGCCCTCGGCCTGCTCGACCCGGCCCTGGTCCGGTCGGTCGCCGCCGGCCACGGTCCGGAGGCGGCCGCCGCCGTCGAGGAGATCCTCGGCGTCGACCCGCTGAGCGTCCTGCCCCGGAGCATGCCGGTGCTGCCCGACTGGGCCAGCCCGGCGCTGCTGCCGCAGATCCGGCTCACCGGCGGGCGGGGCGCGCTGCCCGCCACCGCTCTGGAGAGCCTGCTCACCATGCTCGCGATCTCCCGGGTGGACAGTGCGTACCCGGGCCTCGACCCGGTCCTCGCCGAGGCCGAGCCGGGTGACCTGGCCGCGTTCGGATGGACGCTCTTCGGCGAGTGGCGGCACGCCGGGCACCCGGCCAAACAGGGCTGGGCGATGGAGGCCCTCGCCCACCTCGGCGACGACGAGACGGTCCGCCGGCTCGCCCCGATCATCCGGTCCTGGCCGGGTGAGGGCGGGCACGCACGCGCCGTCGCCGGGCTCGACGTGCTCGCCGGCATCGGCACCGACGTCGCGCTGATGTATCTGCACGGCATCGCGCAGAAGGTGAAGTTCCGCGGCCTGCGGGACAGGGCACAGGAGAAGATCGCCGGGCTGGCCGCCGAGCTCGGGCTCACCGCCGACGAGCTGGCCGACCGGCTCGTGCCCGATCTGGGGCTGGACGCCGGGGGCAGCCTGGTGCTGGACTACGGTCGGCGGAGCTTCACGGTCGGCTTCGACGAGCAGCTCAAGCCGTATGTGACCGATGCCGCCGGCAAGCGTCTCAAGGCGCTGCCGAAGCCCGGGGCGCAGGACGACCCGGAGGCGGGTACGACGGCGTACCAGCGGTTCGCCGGGCTGAAGAAGGACGTCCGGGCGATCGCCGCCGACCAGGTCCGCCGTCTGGAGCGGGCCATGGTCGACCAGCGGCGCTGGAGCGCGGGCGACTTCCAGACCTGGTTCGCCGGGCACCCGCTGCTCCGGCACCTGGTCCGGCGGCTGGTCTGGCTGCGCCTCGACGCGGACGGCACCCCGATCGGCGGGGTGCGCCTCGCCGAGGACCGGACGCTCGCCGACGTCGACGACGAGACGGTCACCCTGGGCGCCGGCGAGCGGATCGGCGTCGCGCATCCGCTGGAGCTCGGGGAGGAGCTGGCCGCCTGGTCCGAGGTCTTCGCCGACTACGCGATCCTGCAGCCGTTCCCGCAGCTCGGGCGGGAGATGCCGGCCCACGACCCGGAGGAGGTCCGCAAGCTGCTCGGCGCGGGCTTCACCGGGCGTACGGCGCCGACCACGGCCCTCCTCGGCCTGGAGAGCCGCGGCTGGCGGCGGGGTGCGCCGCAGGACGCCGGGAACCAGGGCTGGTTCGAGCGGGACGTCCCCGGCGGCCTCAGCCTGATCGTGGAGATCGAGCCCGGTATCGCCGTCGGCGTGCCGGACCTCATGCCGGACCAGTCGGTGCGCGACATCTGGGTGGAGGACCGGGCCGGGCACCGCTGGAACCGGTCCGGCTCCGGCCACCGGCTCCAGGAACTCGCCCCCATCGTCGCGGCCGAGGCGCTGCGCGACCTGACCGAGGTGCTCGCATGACCGATCACGGTGCCGTACAGAAACCGCCGGCCGAGGTGCGGTTCGCCGACGAGCTGGCCCGGCTCCGTGCCGGCGACACCGCGCCGAAGCCGCCGGGCTGGGCGCTGAGCCTGCGGGCCGCCCGCGCGTTCATCGTCGGCGACGAGGCGCTCGGTGTCACCCGCAAGTTCGTCGGCGACCCGTCGCTGATCGACCGGGCCCTGGTCAGCCTCGCCACCAGCCGGGGCCTGCTGCTGGTCGGCGAGCCGGGCACCGCCAAGTCGCTCCTCTCCGAGCTGCTCGCGGCGGCGGTCAGCGGTGACTCCACGCTCACCATCCAGGGCGGTGCGGCCACCACCGAGGACCAGATCAGGTACTCGTGGAACTACGCGCTGCTGGTCGCCGAGGGGCCGACCGAGCGGTCGCTGGTCCCGGCGCCGCTGCTGCGCGGCATGGCCCAGGGGCGTACGGTCCGGTTCGAGGAGATCACCCGCTGCCCGCTCGAGGTGCAGGACTCGCTGCTCTCGCCGCTCTCCGACCGGGTTCTCGCCGTCCCCGAGCTCCCCGGCGATCAGGGCATGGTCTTCGCCCGGGACGGCTTCAACGTGATCGCCACCGCGAACACCCGGGACCGCGGCGTCAACGACATGAGTTCGGCGCTGAAACGGCGCTTCAACTTCGAGACGGTCTTCCCGATCGCCGACTTCGACACCGAGCTGGCCCTGGTCGAGGCGGAGGCGGGCGCACTGCTCGATCGCTCCGGGGTCGCCGTGCCGCCCCGGCGTGACGTGCTGGAGGTGCTGGTCACCACGTTCCGGGAGCTGCGGTCCGGGCGTACGGCGCGGGGCGACGAGATGGAACGCCTCACCGCGGTGATGAGCACGGCCGAGGCGGTCGCGGTGGCGCACGCGGTCGGGCTCCGCGGCTGGTTCCTGCGGGGCACGCCGGGCACCGCCGCCGACCTGGTCTCCTGCCTGGCGGGCACGGCGGCCAAGGACAGCCCGGAGGATCTCGCGAAGCTGCGGCGCTACCTGGAACAGCACACCTCGTGGCGTACCGGGGAGCAGTGGCGGGCCCTGCACGACGCCCGGCGGGAACTCCCGGGCACATGAGTCTCACCGTCATCGGGGTGCGGCACCACAGCCCGGCCTGCGCCCGGCTCGTGGAGGCGACGATCGCCGTTCTCCGGCCGGCGTATGTGCTGGTCGAGGGGCCCGCCGAGATGAACGGCCGGATCGGGGAGCTGCTGCTGGAGCACGAGCTGCCGGTCGCGGTCTTCACCAGCTACGCCGACGCCGAGCGGCGGCACGGGTCGTGGGCGCCGTTCTGCGCGTACTCGCCGGAGTGGGTGGCGCTGCGGGCCGGGCGGGACGCCGGTGCCGAGCTGCGGTTCATCGACCTGCCGGCCTGGCACGAGGCGTTCGCCGACCGCAGCAACCGGTACGCGGACGCCGAGCTGCGCTACGCGGAGGCGATCGACCGGCTCTGCGCGGCGTTCGGGGTGGACAACACGGACGCGCTCTGGGACCACCTGATCGAGATGGAGCCGGCGGAGGGCCTGGCCGAGCGGCTGGCGGCGTACTTCGAGCTCATCCGCGGTGAGGCGGCGGCCGGTGGGCCGGACACGATCCGCGAGGCGTACATGGCCCGCTGGATCCGGGCGGCGCTGCGGGCGGCGGACGGGCGCCCGGTGGTCGCGGTCGTCGGCGGCTTCCACCGCCCGGCCCTGCTCCGTCTCGCCGCTCCCGCCGGTGGTTCGCCGAGCGCTGAGATCCCGGTCGGCGGTGGTTCGCCGAGCGCCGAGATCCCGGCCGGCGGTGGCGAGGACGCGTGGCCGGAGATCCCCGCCGTGCCGGAGGGGGCGAGCGCGGGCAGCTACCTGGTGCCGTACTCGTTCCGGCGGCTGGACGCGTTCGGGGGATACCAGTCCGGGATGCCGTCGCCGGAGTACTACCAGCGGCTCTGGGCGGACGGCCCCCTCGAGGCGGGGCGGTACCTGATGACGGCCGTCGCCGGGCGGCTGCGGAAGCGGGGACAGCCGGTCTCCACCGCCGACCTGATCGCGGCGCGGGCCACCGCCGAGGCGCTCTCCCGGCTGCGCGGGCACGGCGTACCGGCGCGGGTCGACGTGCTGGACGGGCTGGCGTCCGCGCTGGTCAACGAGGCTCTCGACGTACCGCTGCCCTGGTCGGTCCGTGGCACCCTCACCGCCGGGCAGCATCCCGCGGTGGTCGAGATGACCGCGGCGCTCAGCGGCGAGCGGGTCGGCCGGCTGCACGCGGACACGCCGCTGCCGCCGCTGGTGCACGCCGCCACCGCGGAGCTTTCGCGGTACGGCCTGGACGAACCCGGCGAGCGCAGCGCCGAACTGCTCGAACCCGAGGGGCGGGCACGCAGCCGGGTGCTGCACCGGCTGCGGGTCCTGGAGATCCCCGGGTACGCCCGGACGTCCGGCCCGGCGACCGGCATCGACCCGGTGCTGGTGGAGCGGTGGACCGTCCGGGCGCACGAGCACCGGCTGGTCGCGCTGATCGAGGCGGGTGGCTACGGCACCACCCTGGAGTCCGCGGCGGCGTCCCGGATCGGCCAGCGGGTCGACGCGGCCACCGGCGACCTGGGGCGGCTCGCCGACGCACTCTTCGACGCGGCGCTCTGCGGGGTCGCCGATCTCCCCGGCGACGTGCCGGAACGCCTGGCCCGCGGGGTCGCGGCGGGCACCGACCCGGCCGAGCTCGGGCGGGTGCTCTCGGTGACGCTCGCGCTGTGGCGCCACGACCGGCTTCTCGGTACGGCGGGCAGCGGCACGCTCGCCGCGGTGGTCGCGTCGGCGACCCGGCGCATCCTCTGGCTGGCCGACGGTCTGCACGGCGCGGGGGAGACCGCCGACGTCCGCCGGATCCGCGCCGTGGTCGCGGTCCGCGACGCGCTGCTGCACGGTCCCGGCCCCGGTTCCGGCAACGACTCGGGCGCTGGTCCCGGCGCTGACGGCCGCGGGTCCGGGGCGGGCCGGCCGGATCAGGGCATCGGCCGTACCGCCGCCAGGGAGGTCGCCGACCGGATCGCCGCCGATCGTGCCGCGCCTCCCGACCTGCGCGGCGCCTTCTTCGGCCTGTCCCAGGTCCTCGCCGCGACCGCGCTGCCGGGGCCTGCCGAACCGGGGCTTGCCGAGCCGGGGCCCGCCGAGCCGGGGCCTGCCGAGCCGGGGCCTGCCGAGCCGGGGCTTGCCGAACCGGAGCCCGCCGGACCGGGGCCCGTGTGGCCGGACACCGCGCGAGCGGTCCGTGGCGCCTTCGCCGGGGGCGGGGCGGGGGACTGGCTGGCCGGGCTCTTCGCCGTCGCGCGGGAATCGGTGCTCGCGCCCGGCGGCATCCTGGGGCTGCTCGACGAGCTCGTCGGCGGCCTCGGTGCCGACGACTTCCTGGTCGCGCTGCCCGCGCTGCGTCAGGCTTTCGAGTTCTTCCCGCCCCGGGAGCGGGAGGCGATCGCCGAGCAGCTCCTCGCCCGGCGCGGGATCGCGGGCGCGGGCCGGGACCTGCTGCGCTCCGGCATCCCGGCGGAGATCGTGGCCGCCGGGCTGGCGCTGGACGAGCTGATCGAGGAGCGCCTGACCCGGTCGGGCCTGATCGAGCCGGTCACGGCCGGCGCGGCGATGGGAACACGAGAGCCCGGAGCCGGTGACCCGGGACCGGTGAGCCCGGGACCGGAGAGGCGAGGGCGGACCGATGACCGATCCTGATCTGGAGCGCTGGCGGCTGATCCTCGGCGATCCGGCCGATGGGTGCCTCGGCGGGCCGGAGGGCGAGGCGGCCGAGCGGGACGCCGCGCTGGACTGGCTCTACGGCCGGGACGAGGAGCTGGACCGGCGCGACATCCGGCGTACCGGCGGCTCCGGACCGTCGCGGCTGACCACGGTGGACTGGCTGGACGGGATCACCCGGCTCTTCCCGAAGGAGACCGTGGAGCGACTGCAGCGCGACGCGGTCGAGCGGTACGAGATCACCGACATCGTCACCGACCCGGAGGTACTGGGGCGGGTCGAGCCGAACCCGGCGCTGCTGCGTGCCGTGCTGCGGACCAAGCACCTGATGAACCCGGAGGTGCTGCGCCTGGCCCGCCGGATCGTCGAGGCGGTGGTCCGGGACCTGGTCGAGCGGCTCTCGACCGAGGTGCGGCACAGCTTCTCGGGTGCCCGGGCGCGGCGGGCCAGCCGGTTCAGGCAGGCGCGCGACTTCGACGCGAAGCGGACGATCCGCGCGAACCTCGGGCACTACCACCCGGGGGAGCGGCGGATCTACGTCGAGACGCCGTACTTCCTCTCCCGCAGCCGGCGGCACCTGGCCCAGTGGCAGGTGATCCTGCTCGTCGACCAGTCCGGCTCGATGCTCTCCTCGGTGATCCACTCGGCGGTCACCGCGGCCTGCCTCTGGGGGCTGCCCGGCGTACGGACGCACCTGGTCGCCTTCGACACCGAGGTGGTCGACCTGACCTCGGACGTCAGCGACCCGGTCGAGCTGCTGATGCGGACCCAGCTCGGCGGCGGCACCGACATCGGGCGCGCGGTCCGGTACGCGAGCGGGCTGATCGAGCAGCCGCGCCGCACGATCGTGGCCGTGGTCAGCGACTTCTACGAGGGCGGCTCCGCGGCGACGCTGGTCCGGGCGGTCCGCGACCTCTGCGAACAGGGGACGATCGTGCTCGGACTGGCGGCGCTCGACGAGGAGGCGGATCCGGCGTACGACCGGGAGTGCGCCCAGCGGCTCGCGGACGTGGGCGCCTGGGTGGGCGCGATGACACCGGGAGAACTGGCCGCCTTCGTCGCCGAGCGGGTGGGCCGATGAGCGTGGACACCCTGCCGGTGCGGGCGGACCTGCTCGCGCTGGACGCCGACGCCCTCGCCACGCTGGCCAACCGGGGCCTGGTCAAGCGGGCGGCCCGCGAGGTCGACCGGGAGCCGCCGGCGCTGTCCGGTTCGGATAACACGGTGGTGGCCGAGTTCCCGGACGGCGCGCGCACGGAGCTGCCGGCCGGCGGCCTGGACCGGGGCAGCTGCTCCTGTGGCGCGGTCACGGTCTGCCGCCACCTGATCGGCCTGGTCTTCGCCTACCAGCAGGCCCGGAACTCCACCACCGCCGAGACCACGACCCCGGAGCCGGGGCCCGCGCCGACCGGCGTACCGGCATCGGAACCTGCGCCGACCGGCGTACCGGCATCGGAACCTGCGCCCACGCCGATCGACGCTGCGGCGCCGGATGACCGGTTCTGGTCACCCGGGGACTTCAGCGACGAGCAGCTTGCGGTACGCATCGGCGCGCGCCTGGTCGAGACCGCCCGCCGTGCCGCCCGCTCCGGCTACACCGCCCGGATCCGCCGTGGCCCCGCGCCCTCGGTCGAGCTGCCCTCCGCCACGGTCCGGTTCCTGGTGCCGCACGATCTCGGGTACGTGCACACCGACGCGCGGGCCGGTGTCCGGGACGATGTGATCGCCCTCGCCGTCTGGGCGTTCCGGGCCGCCGACGCCGATCACCCGGGCGCCGCCGACTGCCTCGTCGACGTCGGCGGCGCGGGCGGCGCGACGGCCGCGTCCGGCACCGGGCTGGAGGCGCTGACCGGGTTCGCCGCGGACCTGCTGCGCAGCGGGGTGACGCACGCCGGCGCCGGTCTGGAGGCGGCCGCCGCCGGTCACCTCGCCCAGCTCGAACGGGCCGGTCTGCGCTGGCCGCACGACGCCACCGCCGACCTAGCCGACCAGCTCGCGGGCTATCGCGAGCGCAGCGCCCGGTACTCGCCGGAGACCGCCGCCGACCTGATCGCCGAGCTCTTCGCCCGGCACCGCGCGGCCGCGACCGGACACCGCGTGCCACCGGCACCGGGACAGGCGGCGGCACCCGGGCAGACACCGGCACCCGGGCAGACACCGGCACCCGGGCACACACCGGCACCCGGACAGACAGCGGCACAGACAGCGGGACAGGCGGCGCCGGCGTCGGTGCGGGCCCGGGTGCTCGGCACCGAGGAGGCCGCCGAGACGCCGCTGCGCCGGGTACGCCTGGACGGCCTCGGCGCCCGGGTCACCGCGGTCGACGACCAGCGCCGGGTGGAGGTCTTCCACGCCGACCCGGCCACCGGCGTGGTGCTCATCTCGTCGCGTACCTGGACCGCCGAGGAGGACGGCCCGGCCCTGGCCCGGCGGCGGTACGCGGGCGCGGCGATCGGCGACCTCGCCGCGGGTGTGCTGGTCACCGAGTCGGCGATCCGGAGCGCCAGCCGCACGGTGCGACTGACCGCCGGCCGGGTGGCGAAGTCCACGGTCACCGCGGGCACCGGCGCCTGGGACGCGATGCCGCCGAATCTGCTGGTGCACGACTACGCGAGGCTGGCCGCGGAGCTCGCCGCGCTGCCGCCCCGCCCGGTCCGGGCCCGGGTGCGCGCCGAGCTGGTCCGGATCCTGGCGGTCGGCGAGGTGCGCGGCATCCGCTACGCCCCGGGTGAGCAGCGCCTCAGCGTGGAGATTCACGACCTTTCCGGGGTACGGGCCATCGTCACCGCGACACACGCGTCGGCCGCTCCGGGACGGCTCGACGCCATCGCCGCCGCGTTCTCCGGCGACGGCGACGGGGGTACCCCGCGATTCGTGGCGGGCAGCGTGCACCGGGGCGGGGGTGGACTGGTGCTGGACCCGTACGCGATAGCCGGAGACGGACGCCCGGTGGTCCCGGATCTGAGCGCGCCGGGCAGCGGGGCCGGGCTCCCGGCCTGGACCACCCCCGCGGCGGAACCGAGTCTCCTGGCCGAGGCGATCCTCCGCGCCCGCGGCACGCTGGCCGAGGCGGCGCACGCGGGCCTGGCCCACCTGCCCGGCGGCTTCCCGGCCCGGCTGCGCGAGACCCGCGAGGAGATCGACCGCCTGGGCCTGCACCGGGTGGCGGCCGCGCTGGACCGTTTCGCCGCCCTGCTCGGCCCGGACCCCGGCGACGCCGCCGTCGGGGCCTGGGTCGACGCCTACCTGCGCCTCGGCCTGGCGACCGAGCTGACCTGACGGGAGAAGGCACGGCCGAGGGGTGCGGGGCCGGCCTGACGAGGAGCGCGCCCGCCGCGGGGGCGCCTCGATGATCTTCGATGGGGCAGCATGGGTGGGTGATCGAGAAGGAACTCTTCGTCCGGTGGGCGGCCAAGTCCCGGGACGCCCGTGTCTGGAGGCGGCCGGACGCCGTCGTGGTGGCCTCTCCGGGGCTGGCGCACTGGGATCGGCTGGTGCTCGGTGGGGACGCCGACGCGGTGGCCGGTCTGGTTCGTGAGGTTATGGCCGAGGTGGACGGGATGTTCCGGCCGTTCGGGAACGAGGACCTGGTGACGGCGGTGGTCGCGCGAGTGCCGGAGCTGGAGATGACCGCCCGGTTCGCCTGGATGGAGACGGTCGAGCCGGTGCGCCGGGGCGGTGAGAACCGGCCGGGCTGGCTCGCGCCCGGCGACGAGGCCGAGGTGGCGGCGCTGATCGCGGAGTCGTTCCCGGACAGCTACGCGCAGCCGGGGGATCCCGACGTGCGGCGCTGGGCCGGGATCCGGGACGCGGCCGGGCGGCTGGTCGCGGTGGCGGCGGACGCGTGGTCGACCGACGAGATCGGGTTCCTGGCGGGGGTGACCACGCATCCGGGCGCCCGGGGCCGGGGCCTGGCCGGGGAGCTGTGCGGCTTCATGACCGACGAGCTGCTCCGCGAGGGCCGGGAGCGGACCGCCCTGATCGTCGACTACGTCAACACGTCCGCGATCGCGACCTACCGGAAGCTGGGCTACTCGTCGGTGCCGGTCGCCGCGGCCCGCCGGGCGGTGTAGATCAGGTACTCCCACTCCATGGCGCCGGAGCCCTGGTCGAACCGTCTCGCCAGCTCGGCCAGGGTGTCGTCGAGCGCGGCGACCTTCCCGGGATCGTCCGCGATGAACCGGTAGACGGCGATGGTGGGGCCGTACCGGCTCTTGAAGTAGTCGCGGAACGCCTCGCCGTCGCCGAAGCCGGTGATCCGCAGGGTGCGGTGCTCGGTACGGACGTCGCGTACCCGATCCCCGAACAGCGCGGCCAGATGGGTGGGGTCGCCCCAGCGCGGCGGTGGCTGGGCGCCGGCGGGTGGTGGCGGGGCGTACGGCTTCATCGCGGCGAACATCTGCCCGATGAAGCCCTCCGGCGTCCAGTTGATCAGCCCGATGGTGCCGCCCGGACGGCAGACCCGCAGGAGCTCCCCGGCGGCCGCCTCGTGGTACGGCGCGAACATGACGCCGATGCAGGAGATCACCGCGTCGAAGGAGGCGCTGTCGAACGGCAGCGCCTCCGCGTCCGCCTGCTCCCAGCGGAGCTTGACGTCCCGGGCCGTGGCCAGTCGTTCCCCGACCGCGAGGAGCTCCGGGGTGAGATCACTGGCGGTGACCTCGGCGCCGGTGAGCGCGGCCGGGATCGCGGCGTTCCCGGTGCCCGCCGCCACGTCGAGAACGCTCTGCCCGGCCCCGATCCGGGCCGCCTCCACCAGGACCGGCCCGAGCGGCGCGACCAGCTCGGAGGCGACGGCCGGGTAGTCCCCGGACGCCCACATCGCGCGGTGCTTGACCTTCACGGCTGTTTCTGTGCTCGTCATGTCACCGACGGTAAGCATCTCGGCGCTCCCGAACCATGCCAAAGACGGGTTTCAGCCACTTCGTCCCCCGAACAGCGGACGGCCACCCGTGACCACCGGCCAGGGCTCCGGGCGTGCACTTCTGGCTGGTGTTCACGGGTGACCCCGCCGGAACCTGGCCGGCGGGGTCACCCGTGAGCGCCAGCCAGAAGCGTGGGTCAGGCGCTGATGCGGAACTTGGCGGAGAGCAGGGACGACGGGCGGGAACTGGGGCCGACCAGGAGCTCGAAGTCGCCGGGCTCGACCACGCGGCGGGCGTCCGATGTGACCAGGGAGCACGCCGGCGCCGGGATCGACAGCTCCACGGTCACGCTCTCGCCCGGCGGGACCACCACCTGGCGGTAGGACTTCAGCTCGCGCTGGGCCCAGGTCACGCTGGTGACCAGGTCGCTGACGTACGCCTGAACCGTCTCCAGGGACGGCCGGGAGCCGGTGTTGGTCAACCGGACCGAGGCCGCGATCATGCCGTCGGCCGTGACCTCCGGTTCGTCGACGGTCAGGCCGTCGTAGACGATCGTCGTGTAGCTCAGGCCGTCGCCGAAGACGAACGCCGGCTCCTGGGTGAGGTCCGCGTACCGGGTGCCGTGCTGGCCGCGTACCTGGTTGTAGTAGACCGGCTGCTGGCCCACATGCCGGGCCATCGAGATCGGCAGCCGGCCGCTCGGTTCGATCAGGCCGAGGAGGAGCTCGGCGATCGCCTGGCCGCCGCGCATGCCCGGGTTGAACGCCTGCACGATGGCGGCCGCGTGCAGGGCGGACGGCGGGAGCACCAGCGGCTTCGAGGCGATCAGGACCACGATCATCGGGGTGCCGGTGGCGGCGACCGCGTCGAGCAGCGCGATCTGGCCGCCGATCAGCTCCAGCGTGGCGGTCGACTTGTGCTCGCCGGTGAGGTCGACGGTGTCGCCGACCACCACGATCGCGTAGTCGGCGTCCTCGGCGAGCGCGGCGGCCTCGGCGATCTCCGCGGGGGACGCCGGGGCGGGGGAGAGGATCGGCGGGCGGGGCTGACCGTCCTGGAACGCCGGGCCCTCGGGGTCCGGGACGAGGCGCCCGATGGCGGCACCCCGGGCGGACCGGATCTCCCAGTGCGGGGCGGCCACCGCGCGGAGCCCGTCCAGCACGGTGGCGGTGAGCTCGCGCGGATGCCCGTCCGGCAGCCAGTCCACCTGCCCGGAGTCGCCGGCCCAGTCCCCGAGCTGCGCCGGCACGTCGTCCGCGTTGGGCCCGAGCACGGCGATCCGCCCGGCTCCGGAGAGCGGGAGCACCCCGTCGTTCTGGAGGAGCACCAGGGACCGCCGGGCCACCTCGAGGTTCAGGCCGGTGTGCTCGGCGCAGCCGATCACCTCGCGCTGGCGGTCCGGGTCCGGCGTGCGCGGGTTCTCGAACAGGCCCAGCTCGAACTTGAGGCGCAGGATGCGGCGTACCCCGGAATCCAGGGCGTCGGCGGGCAGCAGCCCGCGCCGCACCGCCTCCTGGGCCCCCTCGAAGAACGCGGGGGTTGTCATGATCATGTCGTTGCCGGCGGAGACCGCCACCGCCGACGCCTCCGCGTGGTCCGCGCAGACCCTCTGCTCCCAGACCATCCGGCCGACGTTGTCCCAATCGGTCACCAGCGTGCCGGTGAATCCCCACTCCTGCTTGAGCACATCGTTGAGGAGCCAGCGGCTCGCGGTGATCGGCACGCCGTCCATCGACTGGTAACCGAGCATGAAGACCCGGCAGCCTTCGCGCGCCGCCCGCTCGAACGGCGGCAGGAACCACGATCGCAACTTCCGGGGGCTGATGTCCGCCTCGCTGGCGTCCCGTCCGCCCTGCGTCTCGGAGTACCCGGCGAAGTGCTTCGCGGTGGCCAGGATCGCGGTCGGATCGGTGAGCCCGCCGCCCTGGTAACCCCGGATCATCGCGGCGCCGAGGTCGCCGATCAGCAGCGGATCCTCGCCGAACGTCTCGTCGACGCGTCCCCAGCGCAGGTCCCGGGCGATGCAGAGGACCGGCGAGAAGGTCTGGTGGATCCCGGTCGCGGAGACCTCCACGGCGGTCGCCCGGGCCACCCTCTCCAATAGGCCGGGGTCCCACGTTGCGGCCATCGCCAGCTGGGTCGGGAAGATCGTCGCGCCCGGCCAGAACGAGTGCCCGTGGATGCAGTCTTCCGCGGTGAGCACCGGAATTTTCAGTCTCGTGCGGGCCACCAGCTCGCCCGCCTCGATCAGCTTGGCGGGTGACGTGTGCAGGATCGACCCGGCCAGCTTCGCCAGGATGATCTCCGAGAGGTCCTGCCGGGCGTCCAGCTGCAGCATCTGCCCGGCCTTCTCGGCCAGCGTCATGCGCGCCAGCAGGTCCTCGACCCGTTCCTCGACGGGGAGGGTGGGGTTCTGGAACGGGAAATCTGCGGGCATTTGTCCTCCCCGGAGACGCCGGACGGCCGGCCGATGACGATGGCGAACTGATCGGAGTCTTCCAGTCCGGAACCGGTTCCGGCACCCCGCAACGGTTCCGGAACTTTCTAGAAAAACGTGATCGTAGGTAAGGACCGGGGAACCGGTGGAGGAACAACAGGAGCGCGGGCGGCGAATGCGCCGGGATCCCGGTAGGGTCCGAAGGAGGAATCAACGGATAGGAGTCTCTCAATCACTTCTAGTGATCAAGCCCAGACATTGAGGGGGAGAGCATGAGAGCCCTGAGAGGGACCGAAGAGGCCGTCGCCCACATCGCCGGCATCTGTTTCAAGACCGGCCCACCCCGCACGATCGGCGCCGAACTGGAGTGGACCCTGCACTGCGCGGGCGATCCCGCAGCCCCCGTCCCGCCCGGGGACCTCCGCGCCGCCCTCGGCCCGCACGCCCCCGCCAGCCTGGGGAATCCGGAGCCCGAGCCGCTGCCCGCCGGTGGCGCGGTCACCGTCGAACCCGGCGGTCAGGTCGAGATCTCCTCGGCGCCGGCCGGCTCCCTGACCGCCCTGTACGACGCCGTCTGCGCCGACCGCGAGTCACTGACCGAGCTGCTCGCCCGCCGGGGGCTGGTCCTCGGCGAGCACGGCATCGATCCGTATCGGTCACCGCGCCGGATTCTCGACACACCCCGCTACGCCGCGATGGAGCGGGCCTTCGACCGGCCCGGCCGCACCATGATGGGCAGCACCGCCGGCCTGCAGGTCTGCCTCGACGCGGGGGAGGGTGCGAGCGTGCCGCTCCGCTGGGCGGCGCTGCACGAGATCGGCCCGGCGCTGGTCGCGCTCTTCGCCAACTCCCGCACCCACGCCGGCCGGGACACCCGCTGGGCCTCCGCCCGGATGGCCGCCTGGCTGGGCATCGATCCCCGGCGCGCGGGCCCGGCCCACCCGGGCACGTCCGCGGACCCGGCCACCGCCTGGGCGCACTACGCACTCGCTTCACCCCTTCTCTGCGTACGCCGTGACCACGACCGCTGGGACGCGCCGCCCGGCGTGACCTTCGCCGACTGGATCACGGCCGGTGGTCTCGAGGAGCGCCGTGCCGGGCCGGGCCGGGTCGCGCTGCGCCGGGTCGGTACCCGCCGTGGCGGGACGCCCCGGACCAGCGACCACGTCGCCCGCCCGCCCACCCTCGCCGATCTCGACTACCACCTCGGCACCCTGTTCCCGCCGGTCCGCCCGCGTGGCTACCTGGAGGTCCGCTACCTGGACACCCAGCCGGGTGCGGAGTGGGTGGCCCCGGTCGCCGTGGTGGCGGCCCTGCTCGCCGACGACGCGACCACCGAGCGGGCCCGGGAACTGGTCCGGCCGGCCGCCGGCCGATGGCGGGCCGCCGCCCGGCTCGGACTGGCCGACCCGGTGATCCGGGTGGCGGCGGCCCGGGTGGCCGAACTCGCCTGCGCGCGGCTGGACCGCACGGGACTGCCGGAGCCGGTCCGGGCCGAGGTCGCCGGGGCGGTGTCCCGCCGACTCGACGCGGCGGTGGCCGGGAACGCCCGGCGCCGGGCGTACGCGACAGGAAGCCGGACCGGACGCCTCGCGAAAGGAAATGCGACATGACCCGGGACCTTCGACTGACGATCGCCGCGGAGCTCACCCGGGCCAGGGAGCGCACCGCGCTGCTGACCGGCGCGGTGGACTCCGACGACCTGGTCCGGCAGCACTCCCCGCTGATGTCGCCGCTGGTCTGGGATCTGGCGCACGTCGGTAACCAGGAGGAGCTCTGGCTGGTCCGCGACGTCGGCGGGCGCGAGCCGGTGCGCGAGGACATCGACCACCTCTACGACGCGTTCCAGCACGCCCGGCGCGACCGGCCGGCGTTGCCGCTGCTCGATCCGGGCGAGGCCCGGCGCTACGTGGCGCAGGTCCGGGAGAAGGCGCTCGACGTGCTGGACCGGGTCCGGCTGGACGACCGGCCCCTGGTCGATCAGGGGTTCGCGTTCGGGATGATCGTGCAGCACGAGCAGCAGCACGACGAGACCATGCTCGCCACCCATCAGCTGCGGGCGGGGGACCCGGTCCTGCCGTTCGCGCCCACGCCCCCGGGGAGCCACCGGGTGCGGGGTGAGGCGATGATCCCCGGTGGGCCGTTCACGATGGGGACGTCGACGGAGCCGTGGGCGCTGGACAACGAGCGCCCGGCGCACACCATCGACGTGCCCGCGTTCCTGATCGACGTGGCCCCGGTGACGAACCGGGACTTCAGCGCGTTCATCGACGCGAGCGGTTACGAGCGCCCCGAGTTCTGGAGCGAGCGAGGCTGGGCGCATCGGCTCTCGGCCGGACTCACGGCGCCGATGCACTGGGTCGGGGAGGGGCACTGCCGGCAGTTCGGCCGGATCGTTCCGATAAATCCGGACGAACCGGTCGTGCATGTCGGTTACTTCGAGGCGGAAGCGTACGCGGCGTGGGCCGGGAAGCGCCTCCCGACCGAGGCCGAATGGGAGAAGGCCGCCCGGTTCGACCCGGCGACCGAGCGCTCCCGGCGTTTTCCCTGGGGTGACGAGCCGCCCGGCCCGCAACACGCCAACCTCGGCCAGCGGCACCTCTCGCCCGCCCCGGTCGGCGCCTACCCGGCGGGCGCGTCGCCGCTCGGCGTCCACCAGCTGATCGGCGATGTCTGGGAGTGGACATCCTCCGGCTTCTCCGGCTACCCCGGGTTCTCCTCGTTCCCGTACCGCGAGTACTCCGAGGTCTTCTTCGGCGGCGACTACAGGGTGCTGCGCGGCGGCTCGTTCGGCACCGACGCGGCCGCCGTCCGGGGCACCTTCCGGAACTGGGACCACCCGATCCGGCGGCAGATCTTCAGTGGCTTCCGCTGCGCCCGGGACCTCACCTGATGTGCCGTCACCTGGCCTATCTCGGTCCGGCCGTACCGCTCTCGGCGTTCCTGCTCGACGCGCCGCACTCCCTGGCCAAGCAGGCCTGGGCACCCGCCGACATGCGGGGCGGCGGCACCGTCAACGCGGACGGCTTCGGCGTGGCGTGGTACCCGCGGGCCGGTCCGCCGGTCCGCTACCGCAGCGCCATGCCGATCTGGTCGGACGCCGCGCTACCCCGGCTCGCGGCGGTCACCCCGGCCTCCGCGATGCTCGCCGCGGTCCGCTCGGCCACCGTCGGCATGCCGGTGACGGAGAGTGCGGCCGCGCCGTTCGTCGACGGCCGCTGGCTCTTCAGTCACAACGGCGTGGTGCGGGGGTGGCCGCAATCGATCGCCGGCCTGGCGGCCGATCTCCCGATCGAGGACCTCCTGACGGCGGAGGCCCCGGTCGACGCGGTCACGCTCTTCTCCCTGGTACGCCACCAGATGCGGGCCGGCAAACGACCGGAGGAGGTGGTGCCCTCGCTGATCGCCGAGGTGGCCCGGGTCGCGCCGGACTCCCGGCTGAACCTGCTGCTCACCGACGGCACCCGGATCATCGCGACCACCTGGGGCCACGCCCTGTCGGTGCGCGCGGGCGACGGTGCCGTCCTGGTCAGCTCCGAGCCCCTCGACGACCACCCGTCCTGGCGACCCGTCCCCGACCGTCACCTGCTGGTCGCCACCCCGTCCTCTCTGTCCCTTACCCCGTTGGGAGATGGCTTCGATGGAGAAGTACCTCGACGAGCGTGACCTGGCCCGTTCCCTGCGCGACGACGTCCGCGCCGGTCTGAGCGGCACCCCGAAGACCCTGCCGCCGAAGTGGTTCTACGACGGCCGTGGCAGCACCCTCTTCGAGGAGATCACCCGGCTGCCGGAGTACTACCCGACGCGTACCGAACGGGCCGTGCTGGTCGAGCACGCCCCGGAGATCGCCCGCCTGGCCGAGGCGAAGACCCTGGTCGAGCTCGGTTCCGGCTCGTCCGAGAAGACCCGGCTGCTGCTCGACGCGATGCTGGAGCGCGGCACGCTGGGCCGGTTCGTCCCGCTCGACGTCTCCGAGCCGGCCCTGGTCGCCGCGGTCGCCGCGCTCACCGCCGCCTACCCGGGCCTGGCGATCAGCGGCGTGGTCGGCGACTACACCCGTCACCTGCGTCACCTGCCCGACGGCGACCACCGGATGGTCGCGTTCCTCGGCGGCACCATCGGCAACATGGTCCCCGGCGAGCGGGCCGCCTTCCTGACCGACCTGCGCTCCGTCCTGCACGAGGGCGAGTGGCTGCTGCTCGGCGCCGACCTGGTCAAGGACCCCGCCGTCCTGCTCCCCGCCTACGACGACGCCGCGGGCGTGACCGCCGAGTTCAACCGCAACGTCCTGCGCGTCATCAACCGTGCCCTCGCAGCCGACTTCACCCCCGGGGCCTTCGACCACGTGGCCGCCTGGAACCCGTCCCACGAATGGATCGAGATGCGCCTGCGCTCCCTGCGTCCGCAGCGGGTGCACATCCGCGACCTGTCCCTGGACCTCTCCTTCACCGAGGGCGAGGAGATCCGTACCGAGATCTCCACCAAGTTCCGCCGGGTGGGCCTCACCGCCGAGCTGGAGTCGGCCGGTTTCGCCATCCGCCACTGGTGGACCGACCCGCGTTCCTGGTTCGCCCTGACCTTGGCCCAAGCCGTCCACCCCTGAGCCGCCCCGGGTCAGGCCCTCCTCGCCGGAGCGCGCGGCCACCGCGTCCACCCCGGGCCGTAGCGCGCCTCCCGGTTCTGGCTGGTGTTCAGGGGTGTCTCACCGTTGTCGAGACACCCCTGATGGCTCATTCGGCGCGTATGCCCGTTTCCCGCCCCGTCCGCCGATCTTGACACGGCGCACGGCGCACGGCGCGAACGGCCCGGGCAGCGCGGGCCGTTCGCGCGAACGGCGCGTGCCGGGCCGCGGGCGCACACGAACGGCGCGGGCCGGGCCACGCGTGCACACGAACGGCGCATGCCGGGCCGCACGTGTACACGAACGACTCCGGCCGGGCGGCACGTGCACACCAACGACGCGGGCCGGGCCGCAGATGCACACGATCAACCCGGAACAGGGGCGACGGGTGCACGCCATCCATGATCATGTGCACGCACAGCCGCCATAGGGGCGCCCCGAGGACACGGACGGCGAACGTGGATCCCCACCGCCCCCACAGAGCATGATCGTGAACCTGGACCGCCCCCGGCCCACCCGCGACTCAATCGAAGATCACGAATCAATGTGGATCTTGACAGAGCAAACGCCCGGAGAGGGGGCCCACCCCATACCGGGGGAATCCCCCATCCCAACAGGCATCCTGCCCGAAAACGAGTGATCTTGGCAGGCCGCCTGTGGACAACGCCGTGTCGGGGCGAGAGCACGAACACGGGGCAGCACGACCGGGTGAGGGCCCTGGCCGAAATTGACCAGCGGGATCACCCCTGAACGCCGGCCATCGTGCTGTCCGGGCCCCGGTGGGTTTCGCGGAGATGGGGGTGTGTCGGGGGACGCGGAGTGACGATCGGGATGGTGGTTGCCGGAGGCAATGTGAGTTGATACGGTTCTCTGCATAGTCATGCGGAGGTGGGTATGGGAATCCGGGTCGCGGTCGCGGGAGCCAGTGGATACGCCGGGGGCGAGCTGCTGCGCCTGCTCGCCGGGCATCCTGAGTTCGAACTGGTGGCGGCTACCGCGCACAGTCAGGCCGGACAGCACGTGGCGTCGGTGCATCCGCAGCTCACCGGGCTGGACCTGACGCTCGGCAGCACGGACGCCGAGACGCTGGGCGAGGCCGACCTGGTGTTCCTCGCGCTGCCGCACGGGCAGTCCGCGAGCGTGGCGGCCCAGCTGCCGAGCGGGGTCAGGGTCGTCGACCTCGGCGCCGACTTCCGGCTGGAGAGCGCCGAGCAGTGGACCCGCTACTACGGCGGCGGGCACGCCGGCACCTGGACGTACGGGCTGCCCGAGCTGCCCGGTGCGCGGGAGGCGATCGCGGTGAGTGACCGGGTCGCCAACACCGGGTGCTATGCCGCCACGACGATCCTGGCGCTGGCCCCGCTGATCGCCGCGGGCGTCGCCGACCCGGAGGACGTGGTCGTGGTGGCCAGCTCCGGCACGTCGGGCGCCGGGCGCAACGCCAAGGTGAGCCTGCTCGCCAGCGAGATCATGGGCGACCTCTCGCCGTACAAGGTCGGCGCGCACCAGCACGTCGCCGAGATCAAGCAGGCCACCGGGGCCGCCTCGCTCTCGATGACGCCGATCCTGGCGCCGATGCCGCGGGGCATCCTGGCGACGGTGACGGCGAAGCGGAGGAACGGCGGCGACCCGCGCGAGGCACTCCAGGCGGCGTACGCCGGAGACGCCTTCGTCCACGTGCTGCCGGAGGGCGTCTGGCCGCACACCGCGGCGACCGCCGGCTCCAACTCGTGCCACCTGCAGGCCACGGTCGACGTCGACTCCGGCCGCATCATCGTCGTCAGCGCGCTGGACAACCTCGGCAAGGGCGCCGCGGGCCAGGCCGTACAGAACGCGAACATCATGGTCGGCCTGCCGGAGACGACGGGCCTGAGTGTCTACGGAGTCGCTCCATGACCGTCACCCAGCCCAAGGGCTTCCGCGCGTCCGGCGTCGCCGCCGGGCTCAAGGCCAGCGGCAACCCCGACGTCGCCCTCGTCGTCAACGACGGCCCGGACTTCACCGCGGCCGGCGTCTTCACCGGCAACCGGGTCAAGGCCGCGCCGGTGCTCTGGAGCCAGCAGGTGCTCAAGGGCGGCGTGATCCGCGCGGTGGTCCTCAACTCCGGCGGCGCCAACGCGTGCACCGGCTCGCAGGGCTTCCGGGACACGCACAGCACCGCCGAGCACACCGCCACCGTGTTGCGGACCACCGGTGCCAAGCCGGTGATGATCGGCCCCGGTGACGTCGCGGTCTGCTCGACCGGCCTGATCGGCGAGCTGCTGCCGATGGACAAGCTGCTGCCGGGCGTGAACGCGGCCGCCAAGGCGCTCGCCACCGACGGCGGGCCGAGGGCCGCTGAGGCGATCATGACCACCGACACGGTGGCCAAGAACGCGGTGGCACAGCGCGAGGGCTGGTCGGTCGGCGGCATCGCCAAGGGCGCCGGCATGCTGGCCCCGGCGCTGGCCACCATGCTCGTGGTGATCACCACGGACGCGTCGGCCGACAACGAGACGCTCGACGCGGCGCTGCGCGCGGCCACCCGGGTCACCTTCGACCGGATCGACGCGGACGGCTGCATGTCGACCAACGACACCGTGCTGCTGCTGGCGAGCGGCGCCTCGGACCGGCAGCCGACGCTCGCCGAGCTGACCGCCGCGGTCACCGATGTCTGCCACGACCTGGCCCAGCAGCTGATCGCCGACGCCGAGGGCGCCACCAAGCACATCGCGATCGAGGTCGCGGGCGCGGCCAGCGAGGCCGACGCGGTGCAGGTGGGCCGCTCGGTCGCGGGGAACAACCTGGTCAAGACGGCGTTCTTCGGCAACGACCCGAACTGGGGCCGGATCCTCGCCGCGGTCGGCACCACGACCGCCGCCTTCGAGCCGGACCGGATCGACGTGGCCATCAACGGTGTGTGGGTCTGCAGGAACGGCGCCGCCGCCGAGGACCGGAACAAGGTCGACCTCTCCGGGCGGGACGTCAGGGTGACGATCCACCTGCACGAGGGCGAGATGAACGCGACGATCTGGACCACCGACCTGTCGCACGCGTACGTCCACGAGAACTCGGCGTACTCCTCATGAAGGCCGCCAAGAAGGCGGAGATCCTGATCGAGGCGCTGCCCTGGCTGGAGCGTTTCCACGGTGCGACCATCGTGGTCAAGTACGGCGGGAACGCCATGATCGACCCGGAGCTCCAGCGGGCGTTCGCGGCGGACATGGTGTTCCTGCGGCACGTCGGCATCAAGCCGGTCGTGGTGCACGGCGGCGGGCCGCAGATCAACCGGATGCTCAAGCGGGTCGGCATCGAGTCGGAGTTCCGCGGCGGGCTGCGGGTCACCACCCCGGAGACCATGGAGATCGTCCGGATGGTGCTGACCGGCCAGGTCGGGCGCGAGCTGGTCGGCCTGATCAACCAGCACGGGCCGTACGCGGTCGGCCTCTCCGGTGAGGACGCGGGGCTCTTCACCGCGGTCCGCCGGGGCGCGATGATCGACGGCGAGGAGGTCGACATCGGTCAGGTCGGCGACGTCGACCGGGTGAACACCTCCGCGGTGGACGACCTGATCGCGGCGGGCCGGATCCCGGTGATCGCCACGGTCGCCCCGGACGCGGACGGCCTGCTGCACAACGTGAACGCCGACACCGCAGCCTCGGCGCTCGCGGTCGCGCTCGGCGCCCGCAAGCTGGTGGTGCTGACCGACGTGCCGGGCCTCTACACGAACTGGCCGGACACCTCCTCGCTGACCAGTGAGATCGACGCGGACGCGCTCGCGAAGCTGCTGCCGTCGCTGGAGTCGGGGATGGTGCCCAAGATGGAGGCGTGCCTGCGCGCGGTGCGTGGCGGGGTCCCCTCCGCACACGTCGTCGACGGCCGGGTCGCCCACTCGACGTTGCTCGAAGTCTTCACGGAAGAAGGATTCGGAACCATGGTGGTCCCCCAATGAGCACTCTGCCGGAACGCTGGCAGCAGACGATGATGAGCAACTACGGCACCCCGTCGATCGGCCTGGTCCGCGGCGAGGGCGCGGTGCTCACCGCCGAGGACGGGAAGCAGTACACCGACTTCCTCGGCGGCATCGCGGTCAACGCCCTCGGCCACGCCCACCCCGCCGTGGTCGCCGCGGTCACCAGCCAGATCCAGCAGCTGGGACACGTCTCCAACCTGTACGTCTCGGAGCCCTCCCTGGCCCTGGCCGAGCTGCTGCTGGCGCTCGCCGGGCGCCCCGGCCGGGTGCTGTTCTGCAACTCCGGCGCCGAGGCGAACGAGGCCGCCTTCAAGATCTCCCGGCTGACCGGGCGCACCCACGTGGTCGCCACCGACGGCGCCTTCCACGGCCGGACCATGGGCGCGCTGGCGCTGACCGGGCAGCCGTCGAAGCAGGCGCCGTTCCTGCCGCTGCCCGGGGACGTGACCCATGTCGAGTACGGCGACGTGGCCGCTCTGGAGAACGCGGTCACCGGTCGTACCGCAATGGTGATCCTGGAACCGATCCAGGGGGAGAACGGCGTGGTCGTCCCGCCCGCCGGCTACCTCGCCGCGGCCCGGGAGATCTGCACGCGCAACGGTGCCCTGCTCGCCCTCGACGAGATCCAGACCGGCGTCGGCCGGACCGGGCACTGGTTCCACCACCAGAGTGAGGGCGTCGAGCCGGACATCGTGACCCTGGCCAAGGGCCTCGGCGGCGGCCTGCCGCTGGGCGCCTGCATCGCGTTCGGCGAGACCGGTGAGCTGTTCCAGCCCGGCATGCACGGCAGCACCTTCGCCGGCAACCCGGTCTCCTGCGCGGCCGGCCTCGCGGTGATCCGGACGATCGCCAACGAGGGCCTGCTCGACCACGTCAAGCGGGTCGGCGAGCAGCTGCGCCGCGGCATCGAGGGGCTGAACCACCCGCTCGTGAAGCACGTCCGCGGCGCCGGCCTGCTGCTCGGCATCGTCTTCAACGGTCCGGTCTCCGCCGATGTCGCGGCGAAGCTGACCGACGCCGGGTTCCTCGTGAACGCGGCCAAGCCGGACGTGATCCGGCTCGCCCCGCCCCTGATCATCTCCTCCGATCAGGCGGACGCCCTGATCGCTGCCCTGGACGGTATCCGGTGACCACCCGCCACTTGCTCCGCGACGACGACCTGACCCCGCAGGAACAGTCGGACGTCCTCGACCTGGCCGCCCAGATGAAGGCGAACCGGTTCGGCTACACGCCGCTCGCCGGGCCCCGCTCGGTCGCGGTCTTCTTCGACAAGGCCAGCCTGCGCACCCGGCTCTCGTTCGAGGCCGGCATCGCCGAGCTGGGCGGTCAGCCGATCATCGTGGACACCCAGAACACCCACTTCGGCCGCGGCGAGAGCCTCGCCGACGCCGGTAAGGTCGTCGCCCGGTACGTCTCCGCCATGGTCTACCGCACCCACGGCGACGAGCGCCTCTCCGAGCTGGCCTCGGGCGTCAAGGTCCCGGTGATCAACGCGCTCTCCGACGGGTACCACCCGTGCCAGCTCCTCGCCGACCTGCAGACCGTCCGGGAGCGGCTGGGCGGCACGGCCGGGCGGGTTCTGGCGTACGTCGGCGACGCGGCGAACAACATGGCGCACTCGTACCTGCTGGCCGGGGCGACCGCCGGGATGCACGTCCGGGTGGCCGGCCCGTCCGGTTTCGACCCGGCGCCCTCCGTGGTGAGCCGGGCCGCCGAGATCGCCGCGTGGACCGGGGGCTCGGTCGAGGTGCTCCGCGACCCGCGCGAGGCGGCGGACGGCGCGCACGTGCTCGCCACCGACACCTGGACGTCGATGGGTCAGGAGGAGGACGGCAAGGACCGGCTCACCCCGTTCTGGCCGTACCAGCTCAACGCCGCGCTGCTCAAGGTGGCCGCGCCCGAGGCGATCGTGCTGCACTGCCTGCCCGCGCACCGCGGCGAGGAGATCACCGACGAGGTGATGGACGGGCCGCAGAGCGCCGTCTTCGACCAGGCGGAGAACCGGCTGCACGCGCAGAAGGCCCTGCTCACCTGGCTGCTGGCGGTGAACGAGGAGCAGGGGAAAGCATGAGCTCTCCGGTGACTCGCGCGGGGCGGCACGCCCGGATCGTCGAACTGATCCGGAGCCGGACCGTGCACTCGCAGACCGAGTTGGCCGACCTGCTCGCCGCCGAGGGCGTGCAGGTCACCCAGGCCACGCTCTCGCGTGACCTGGAGGAGCTGAACGCGGTCAAGGTGAGCGGCGCCTACCTGATCCCGGAGGACGGCAAGCGCCCCCTGCGCGAGACCACCGGACAGGGCCCGGCCCGGCTGATCCGGCTGCTCAAGGAATTGCTCACCGGCGTGGACTCCAGCGGCAACATCGCGGTGCTGCGCACCCCGCCGGGCGCCGCGCAGTTCCTGGCCAGCGCGCTGGACCGGTCCGGCCTCTCGGACGTCGTCGGCACCATCGCCGGCGACGACACCATCCTCGTCGTGGCCCGCGACGACGGCGCCGCGCTCGCTGAGAAGCTCGGCAACTGGAGCCGGGCCGAGTCAGATCACCGTGAGGAACACTGATGACCTTTACCCCCGCGGTGGAGACCCGGTTCCCGGACTTCGCCGACCACACCGGCAAGCTCGCCGGGCTCGGCGTGGAGTTCTTCCTCGCCTCCAACGAGACGGTACGGCCGCACCTCAACGAGCAGCCGTACGGCCACAAGCTGAGCTGGCTCGACTTCACCGACACCGCCGAGAAGGACTGGTCGATCCGGGACTTCCTGAACTACTTCAACGTGATCAACGGCATCGCGTTCGGTGACCGGGGTATCCCGATGCCGCAGTGGGTGATGGTCGACCTGATCCTGATGCCGGCCGCGGCGATCATCGCGGGCCTGCCGCAGGACGAGTTCGCGGCGATGGTGGAGCGCTCCACGTTCCGCTTCGACACCGACGTCAAGCAGCTGCTGCGCAAGGTGCAGTCGGACATGAAGGAGAGCGGGTACCGCGGGCCGGTCCCGGTCGGCGGGTACTGCGCGGCGCCCTCGGCCGAGCCGGGTCGCTGGGTCGGCTGGTCGCTCTGGTCGCTGATGCCGGCCGTCGGGCTGGGCCGGGCGGCCAAGGCGCTGGCGCTCTCCTCGTACCGGGCGCAGAAGCTGGACGGCGTCACCCAGTACGACAACAGCGCCCTCAAGGTGCACACCGAGTTCGGCGCGCTGAAGGTGCTGGTCGCCACCGTGCCGTTCCACACATCCCCGGGCTCGTTCGTCTACCAGAGCGACCTGACCCTCCCCGCCGGGGGAGACTTGCCCGAGCCGAGTTTCCTGCTCGACCCCTTCGACTACGTCCGCCAGCGGGCGATGCAGAAGCAGATCGAGGCGGGCCGCTCGGAGTTCTATGTCCTGCCGCCCGGTCACGTCCGACGGGACGGTAAGACATATGTACCGATTCTCGAGAAGGAACTGCCCCGATGACCAAGCGCAAGATCGTTCTCGCCTTCTCCGGCGGGCTGGACACCTCGTACGCCCTCGTGGACTTCCGCGAGAAGGGCTGGGACGTGGTGACCGCGAACGTCGACACCGGTGGCCTGCACAGCGGTGAGGCCGACGTCGTCCGGGCCCGCGCCGAGGAGCTGGGTGCCGTCGAGCACCACGTCGTCGACGCGCGCGCCGAGCTCTACGACCGGGTCGTCACGTACGCGATCAAGGCGAACTACCTGCGCAACGGCGCCTACCCGTCGTGCGTCGGCGCCGAGCGGCTGATCCAGGCGGAGAAGGTCGTCGGGGTGGCGCTGGCGGTCGGCGCGGACGCGGTGGCGCACGGCTCGACCGGTGCCGGCGCGGACCACGTCCGCTACGACGCGGTCATCCGTGCCCTGGCTCCGCATCTGGAGATCATCACTCCGGTACGCGACGAGCGGCTGATCCGCGAGGAGGAGGCCGAGTTCCTGCGCAGCCGGGGCTACGCGGTCTCCGAGAAGGTCAAGAAGTACTCGATCAACGAGGGCCTGATCGGCACCTCGATCGGCGGCGAGGAGACGTACGGCTCCTGGGAGTACCTCCCCGAGGACGCGTGGACGTACACGAAGTCGATCGCCGACGCGCCCGAGCAGGGCGTCGAGCTGCACCTCACCTTCGAGAAGGGCGAGGTCAAGGCCGCCACCGTCGACGGCGAGCCGCTCGTGGGCGCCGGTGCGGAGAACTTCGAGATCCTGCAGAAGCTCAACACGCTCGGCGGCGAGCACGGCGTCGGCCGCGGCATCCACATGGGCTCGACCATGGTCGGCAACCTGGCCCGGGTCGGCTTCGAGGCCCCCGGCATGCTGATCCTGATCGCGGCGCACCGGGAGCTGGAGAAGCTGGTCCTCTCCAACCGGCAGCAGTCGACCAAGGCCACCCTCGGCAACACGTACGGTGACCTGCTCCACGAGGCCGTCTACTTCGACCCGATCATGGACGACTTCCGGGCGTTCCTGGACTCCAGCCAGACCCGGGTCACCGGTACCGTCCGTGTCCTGCTCCACAAGGGCAACATCGTCCTGCTCGGCAGCCGGAGCCCGCACAGCCTGCTCGACGCGGCCACCCGTTCCGGCGTCGTCTACGGCCACGGCTCCTCGGCGTGGACCGGCGAGCAGGCCCGCGCCTTCGCCCACATGTACGCGGTCCCCGGCGCCATCGCCCGCGCCGCCGCCCAGCCCGCCGAGTGACCGTCACGCCCGGGCGCAGCGGTCAGTCCCGCAGCGCCCAGGCGTGCCACTCGTCGATCCACCGGTTCCGCGCGGCCACCGCGTCCTCGATCTCCGCGGGCCCGGCCGGCGGACGGCCGGCCGCGCGCCACAGCTCCTGGGCGGCCCGGCTCGGCACCCGCTCGGTCAGGCCGGTGCCGTAGAGCAGCGTCTCGGTGATCGCGCGCTGCCGCAGCCCGTCGTCCTCGCGGAACCAGGCGGCCTCCTCGGACAGCCGCCCGAGCTGCCCGACGATGTCCCGCACGGCGTCGTGAGCCTCGTCCTCGCTCTGATCGGCGAGGTCGGCCTGGCGCCGCACGGCGGCCCACCAGAGCTCCCGCCAGCCCGCCGGGTAGTGCCCGCCGACCTGACTGCGCAGGGCCAGCGACGTCTCGACCAACTCCCGGTGCGGCTCCATCCGGCCCCTCTCCCCGTCGAGAGTGTCGCATCGGACGGGCAGAGGGACCCACGCGGCTCGGCCTCCTCGGCGAGCCGTCGTTGACCTCAGGAGAGCCAGTCGGTCAGGACCCGCAAGGCCGCGTGGATCTCGCCGACCTGGACGAACTCGCCGTCGGTGTGGGCCAGCAGCGGGTCGCCCGGGCCGAAGTTGATCGCCGGGATGCCCAGCTCGGCGAAGCGCGACACGTCCGTCCACCCGAGCTTGGCCTGCGGCTCCCGGCCGACCAGCTGCACGAACTCCTTGGCCACCGGCGCCTCCAGCCCCGGCCGCGCACCCGGCGCCCGGTCGGTCACCTCCAGCGCGAACCCGGCGAAGACCTCGCGCAGGTGCGCCTCGGCCTCGTCCGTGCTGCGGTCCGGCGCGAACCGGTGGTTGACGTACACCGTGCAGAGGTCCGGGATCACGTTCCCCGCGATGCCGCCCTCGATCTTCACGGCGTTGAGGCCCTCGTGATATTTCAGCCCCTCCACCACCGGCTGCCGCGGCACGTACGCCCGCAGCACGTCCAGCACCGCCCCCGCGCTGTGGATCGCGTTGCTTCCCTTCCAGGAGCGCGCCGAGTGGGCCGCCACCCCGGGCACCGAGATCTTCACCCGCATGGTCCCCTGGCAGCCGCCCTCGACGGTCCCGTCGGACGGCTCGCCGAGCACCGCGAAGTCCCCGGCCAGCCACTCCGGGTGGTTGCGCACCAGACGGCCCAGCCCGTTCAGCCGGGCGGCGACCTCCTCGTGGTCGTAGAAGACGTAGGTGATGTCGTGCCGGGGCTCGGTGAGCACGGCCGCGAGCCGCAGCATCACGGCCACGCCGGCCTTCATGTCGGTGGTGCCCCGGCCCCGCAGGATCTCCCCGTCGAGCACCGTCGGCAGGTTGTCCGCGATCGGCACCGTGTCCAGGTGCCCGGCGAGCACCATCCGGGTGTCCCGGCCGAGGTGGGTGCGGGCCACCACCGCGTCACCGTCGCGCAGCACCTCCAGGTGGGCGTACCCGCGGAGCGCCGCCTCCACGAGGTCGGCCAGTGCCGTCTCGTCCCCGCTGACCGAGGGGACGTCGCAGATCGCTTGGGTGAGGGTGACCACGTCGCCGGTGAGATCGAGATTAGCCATGTTGCAACTTTATCAGAGTCGGGGCATTATTATGCAGCGACCTGGTAGCGGTAGGGTCAGCGAAGAATGCCGAACGTGAACAACGAGGAGTAGGTGTGCCGGAGAGCGAAGAGCCCACACGGCTCTGGGGTGCTCGTTTCGCGGGTGGCCCGGCGGAGGCGCTGGCCCGGCTGAGCGTCAGCGTCCAGTTCGACTGGCGCCTCGCGCCGTACGATCTGCTCGCCTCCCGCGCCCACGCCCGCGTCCTGGCGAACGCGGGTCTGCTCGACGCGGACGAGCTCGGAAAGATGCTGGCCGCGCTGGACGACCTCGACGCCGCCTGCGCCGCGGGCGAGTTCCGTCCCACGATCGAGGACGAGGACGTGCACACCGCCCTGGAGCGGGGTCTGCTGGAGCGCCTCGGCGCGCTCGGCGGCAAGCTGCGCGCCGGCCGGTCCCGCAACGACCAGGTCGCCACCGACCTGCGGCTCTACCTGCGCGACCACGCCCGCGGCGTGGCCCAGTCGGTGATCGAGCTGGCCGACGCGCTCACCGAGCAGGCCGCCCGCAACGTCGACACCCCGGCGCCCGGTCTCACCCACGTGCAGCACGCCCAGCCGGTCAGTTTCGGTCACTGGCTGCTCGCCCACGTGCAGCCGCTGCTGCGCGACCTGGAGCGCTTCCGGGACTGGGACACGCGGACCGCGATCAGCCCGCTCGGCTCCGGCGCGCTCGCCGGCTCGTCGCTGCCGCTCGACCCGGCCGCCGTCGCCAAGGAGCTGGGCTTCACCGCCCCCGCGCCGAACTCGATGGACGCCGTCGCGGACCGTGACTTCGTCGCCGAGTTCCTCTTCATCACCAGCCTGATCGGCGTGCACCTCTCCCGCCTCGGCGAGGAGGTGGTGCTCTGGACCTCGACCGAGTTCGGCTGGGTCGAGCTCGACGACGCCTTCGCCACCGGCTCCTCGATCATGCCGCAGAAGAAGAACGCCGACATCGCCGAGCTGGCCCGGGGCAAGTCCGGCCGCCTCATCGGCGGTCTGGTCGCGGTGCTGACCATGCTCAAGGGCCTGCCTCTCACGTACGACCGGGACATGCAGGAGGACAAGGAGCCCGCCTTCGACGCGGTCGACACCCTCGAACTGCTGCTCCCCGCGCTGGCCGGCATGATCTCCACGATGACGGTCCGGGTGGACCGGCTGGCCGCCGCCGCGCCGGTCGGCTTCTCGCTCGCCACCGAGGTCGCCGACTGGCTGGTCCGCAAGGGTGTGCCGTTCCGCGACGCGCACGAGATCACCGGCAAGCTGGTCGCGCTCTGCTCCGCGCGCGACTGCGAGCTGAACGACGTGACCGACGACGACCTGAAGACGATCAGCGAGCACCTCGACCCGTCGGTCCGCGAGGTCCTCTCCGTCGCGTCCGCCCTGGCCGCCCGCACCACGCCGGGTTCGACCGGTCCGGGCCCGGTCGCCGACCAGCTCGCCACGGTCCAGCACAAGCTCGACACGTGGCGCCAGTGGGCGGTCGCGAAGGTCGTACCGCGGTAGTTCCGCTCAGAGAGATCGGAAGCGGTCCGTTGACCGCTTCCGATCTTTTTGCCGTACGGATCACCGCACGCGGTTCCGTCGTACCGCCGTTGTAGCGTGCCGCCATGTCGTTCGAGCTACCCGAACCCTGGCGTTCCGAGATCCGTCCCCGCCGCGGCACCAGCGCGCTCCCGGTCGATCCGGATCCCGCCGCCCGGAAGGTCGTCGACGAGATCCTGGCGAAGGTCCCCGGTTTCCCCGAGGCCGTGGTCGCCAGCGAATACACCGATCCCGCGCTGCGTGCCCCGGCCGCCGCCTGGCTCACCGGTGATCCGCGGGCCACTCCCGCCGGAGCCGCGCTGATCGCGACGGCCGCCGCGGCAGCCGATTGGCCGGAGGCGGCCCGGCACCCGTGGTTCGCCGAGGTCTGGCTCGCCGAGCACGGCATCCGGTTCGCCGCCGAGGCCGCCACCGAACTGCTCGGCCTCCACCTGGTGGCCGAGAACGATCGGGAGCTTCGCCGGGCGGTCCGCCACGACGGCACCGAGACCGCGGGCGTCCGTCGCCGCCGTTCCGACGAGCACCGCTGGTCCCACTACTTCCACACCCCAGAGATCAACACCCTTCTCCGGGTACGGCTGTCGCTGGCGACCGCTCCCGCCGGCACCTATGCGGAAACGGTCAAGGCGCTGGCTGACTACCGCTCGCTGGGCGCGTACCAGCGCTGCGCCACCTCCGTCCTGGCGCCCACCGAGACCGCCTGGGTGGCCGAGGACTGCGCCGCGGCGATCGCGGACGGCGACACCTGCCGCCTGGCCCTGCTCCGCCTCGCCGCGGGCACCGCCGAGCAGGCCGGCGCGCTCGCCGAGGCGTACCCCCGGGCCTGGCGCGGCGGCTACGCCACCCTGATCGACGGCGTCGGCCCGGACGCCGCCGTCGCCCCACTGTTCCGCTTCTTCGACCGGCTCGCCCCGAAAGACGCCGACGAACGCCGCCCGCTGCTCGCCCTGATCGCGCTGCTCCCCGTCGAGGACGCGGTGCGGGGTCTCATCGACCGGGCCACCGAGCGCCACGTCCGCCCGGCCCTGATCGAGGCGGCACGGCGCTTCCCCGCCCTCGCCCTGCCTCTGCTCGCCGAGGCACCGGAGCGGTCCGGCGTCACCACGATCCTTCGCGCCCTGGTCCTCGCCGACCCGGCCCGTGCCCGGGAGCTCGCCGGCCCGTCCCGCGCGGGGGATTACACCGTCTCGGACCGTGCCGCGGCCCGCATCCGGTCCGTCCTCGCCGGCGCCGAGCGCCCGGTCGCCACCCCGGCCGAGCTGCCCGACCTGCTGACCAGCCCGCCCTGGCGCGCCCCGAAGACCGCCACCGGCCCGCTCGCCCTCCTCCCACCCAAGCTGCCCCGCCTGCCGGACTGGATCGATCCGGATCTCCTGCCCCCGGTCCGCCTCCGCTCCGGGACGGTGCTCCCCGCCGAGGTCTCCCGTGACCTGGCGATGGTCTTCGCGCTGGGCCGCCCCGGCACGCCCTACCCCGGCGTCGAGGTGGTGCGCGAGCTCCTGGAGCCCGCCGACCTGGCCGGGTTCACCCGGGCGCTGTTCCAGGCGTGGATCTCCGACGGCGCGGCGAGCGGACAGAGCTGGATCCTCGAGGCCCTCGCGCTGACCGGGGACGACGAGACCGTCCGGGTCCTGACGCCGTACATCATGATCTGGCCTGGCGAGAGTGCCCACGCCCGCGCGACGGCCGGGGTCCGCGTGCTGGCCGGGATCGGCACCGAACTCGCGCTCCGCCACCTGAACACCATCGCCGAGCGGTCCCGGTTCGCGACCATCAAGACCGCCGCCACGTACCGGCTGGCCGAGGTGGCGGAGGCCCTGGGCCTCGGCACCGGGCAACTGGCAGACCGCCTCGTGCCGGACCTCGGTCTGGCCGGGGACGGCAGCCTCACCCTGGAGTACGGTCCGCGCCGCTTCACCGTCGGCTTCGACGAGCAGATGCGGCCGTACGTGCTGGACGCCGTGGGCCGCCGCCTGACGTCGCTTCCGCGGCCCGGCGCCCGCGACGACGCGGCGCTGGCCCCGGCGGCGCACGCCCGGTTCACCGCGCTGAAGAAGGACGCCCGCGCGGTCGCGGTCGAGCAGATCGGCCGCCTCGAACGGGCCATGGTCGCCGGGCGCCGTTGGTCGCTTCCGGACTTCCACCGGTACCTCGTCGATCATCCCCTGCTCCGGCACCTGTCCCGCCGCCTCCTCTGGTCCCACCACGTACCCGGCTCGCCCGGCGCACCCGGCTGTTTCCGTGTCGCCGAGGACGGTTCCCCGGCCGATGTGGACGACGAGACGGTGGAGCTCGCGGAGACCGGCCTGATCGGGCTCGTGCACCCGATCGAGCTGGACGCCGAGACCCTGGCTCGCTGGTCGGGACTCTTCGCCGACTACGAGATCCTGCAGCCGTTCCCGCAGCTCGCCCGGGAGACCGGCACGCTCACCGCGGAGGAGGCGGCGTCCCGCGAGCTCACCCGGTTCCGGGGGCGGCCGGTCCCCACCGGGGCGGTGCTGGGCCTGGAACGCCGGGGCTGGCGGCGGGAGAGCGCCGGCGACAACGGCGTCCAGTCCGCGGTCGGGGTCTCCTATGCCGACGCCGCGTTCTCGCTGGACCTGGACCCGGGCATCGTGGCCGGCATGGTGGAGATCAACCCCGAGCAGACCCTCGGCCGGGTCCTGCTCCAGGCCCCGGCCGGCACGACGCTCGGCGACCTGACTCCCGTCACCGTCTCCGAACTGCTCCGCGACCTGATCCGGCTGACCTCCTGACACCCGGCCCCGCGGGTCCGGTCGCACCCGGCCGGTAGCGTGCCGGCATGCTCTTCGAACTCCCGAAGCCGTGGCCGAACCGTGTGCACCCGCGCCGTGGGGGTGCCGTTCCGCCCCGCCGCCGGCCGGAGCGGACGGCACCGTCGGGAGTCCGGTCCACGATGAAGCTCCGGGCGGGCCACTTCGCCGCGGCGCTCGCCCACCCGCACACCGACCCCACCCTGGCGCGAGCCCTCACCACCTGGCTCGCGACCGAGTCCACCGCCTCCGCCGACGCGGCCTCCGCCGACGCCGCCTCCGCCGGCTCGCACGCCGCCACCGCCGGCTCGCACGCCGCCACCGCCGGCTCGCACGCCGCCACCGCCGGCTCGCACGCCGCCACCGCCGGCTCGCACGCCGTCGTGGAGTCCGGCTCGGTCGCGCCGGCCGCCGCGATCGCGGGCTCCGCGGGAGAGCCGGCCGGCGCGGCGGTGGTGGCGCTGATCAGTGAGGCGGTCACCAAGGAGACCGGGAGCACGGCCTGGTTCGCGGACGCCTGGACGCTGGAGCGTGGGGTGCGGTTCGCGGCGGAGGCGGTGACCGAGCTGCTCGCGCTGGTCATCGTGGACGACGAGGACCGGCCGATGCGGATGCCGCTGACGGGGACGCCGGTGCCGTCGTTCGGGGTGCGGCGCCGCCGGGCCGGGGAACGCCGGGTCGTCGCGGTCGACCGGGATCCGGAGCTGCTCGCCCTGCTGCGGGTGCGGGCCTACCTCGCCCAGGCGCCCGGCGACGTCTACGCGGACACGGTGACGGCGCTGGCCGGGTACCGGGAACACGGCGAGCTTCAGCGGTGCGCGACCTCGGTGCTGGCGCCGGCCGAGACCGCGTGGGTGGCCGCCGACATCGCCGCGCTGGCGGACGAGCCGGACCGGTATCGCGGCGGCCTCCTGCTCACCTCGGCCGGGACCGCCGAGCAGGCCGAGGCCCTCGCCGGATACGGGCTCCGCCTCGGTACGCACTGGCCCGGCATCGCGCCCAGCTTCGTCGAGGGGGTGGGCGCCGCGGCGGCCGGGCCACTGCTGAGCTGGCTCGACCAGCTGCCGGAATCGGACAACCTGCACCGGAAACCACTGCTCGCCCTGCTCGCGGTCCTGCCGGGGGAGACCGCGATGACCGGACTGATCGACCGGGCGCGGCGACGGCACGTCCGGACGTACCTGGGCGAGGCCGCGCTGCGCTTCCCGGCGACGGCGCTGCCGCTGCTGGCCGCCCAGCCGGACCGAGCCGGCCTCGGCGACCTGCTGCACGGTGTGGTCCGGGCCGAGCCGGAACTCGCCGAGCGGATCGCCGCCGGCCACAGCGGTGCCGCGGCCGGGCGGATCCGGGCGCTGCTCACGGGCGAGGCGCCCGCGGTGGCCGCCGTGGCGGAGCTGCCGCCGGTCTTCGCGGCGCCACCGTGGCGGGACGCCCAGCGGGTGATCAAGCTGCCGAGCGGGTACCGCGGGCGGATCGCCGAGCACGTCATCCCGGAGCGGGAGGAGTGGGCGCCGGGGGAGCGTGCGGAACTGCTCGCGGGGTTCGAGCCGGAGCCGCTCGCCGATCCGGAGCGGGTCGCCCGGCGGCTGGCGGACCACAGCCCGGGGTGGATGCGCAAGCAGGACTTCGGGGAGGAGATCCGGTTCTTCGTCACCGCGCCGGAGGAGCTGGCCGGGCCACTGATCGGTGGCTGGATGCCGCACCCGGAGGGGCCGATGGCCGCCGCGGTTCCGGTCCGTGCGTGGATGGGGCGGATCGTGGCCCGCTTCGGCACCCGGGCGGTACGCCCGCTCTGGTCGCTCTACCCGGTGTGCCCGGCCGAGGCGGTGCGCGTGATGCGGCCGCTGGTCTGCACCCGGGCCGTGACGCTGGCCGCCTGGGCGCTGGCCACCAAGCGGGACGCGCGCGAGGTCGCCCTGGACTGGCTGGACCGGCACGCCGAGGCCGCCGCCCCGGTGCTCACCTGGAACGCGACCTCGACCGCCGAGGACGAACGGACCGTCTTCCGGCTGGCCGTGCTCGCGATGATCGAAATGGGTCACGGCGCGGCGATCGAGACGGCAGCCAAGGAACACGGACCGGCGGTCGCCGAGGCGGTCGAGCGGCTGTTCGCCACCGATCCCCTGTCGATCCTCCCGGCCGGGATCCTCCGGCTGCCGTCCTGGGTGGACCCGGCGCTGCTGCCCCCGGTCCGCCTGCGCGGTGACAGCGGTGACGGCGGTGACGGCGGTGACGGCGGTGACGGCGGTGACGGCGGTGACGGCGGTGACGGCGGTGACAGCGGTGACGGCGGTGACAGCGGTGAGGATGCGAGTGCGGGCGTGGGTGACGGTGGCGGCCCTGGGGCGGTTCTTCCGGCGGCGTCGGTGCCGGATCTCGTCACGGCGATCATGCTGGCGGGGCAGGAGATCGAGTATCCCGCGGTGCGAGCGGTCCGGGACGCGGTGGAGCCCGGTGATCTGGCGGCGTTCGGGTGGGCGCTGCTCCAGGGCTGGGAGTCGGCGGGTGGGAAGCTCCGGGAGGACTGCCCGTTGGAAGCGCTGGCGCGGATCGCGGATGACGAGACCGTACGACGGCTCACCGCACGGCTCCTGGTCTGGCCGGGGCAGAGTGCGCACCAGCGGGCCGGCGCCGGGCTGGCGGTGCTCGCCCGGATCGGGACCGAGAGCGCGCTGATGCACCTGCACCACATCGCCGAGCGGTCGACGTACCGGGCGTTCAAGGCCCGCGCGGAGCAGCACCTGACCGAGGTGGCGATGGGGCTCGGGCTCACCACGGAGGCCCTCGCCGACCGGGTGACGCCGGATCTCGGGCTGTCGGAACCGGGGAACGACGTCGCCGACTACGGGAGCCGTCGATTCATGATCGGCTTCGACGAGCAGCTCCGGCCGTACGTCAGGAATGAGAACGGCCGGCGGCTGACGACGCTGCCGAAACCCGGTGCGAAGGATGACGCGGCGAAGGCCGCGGCGGCGAACCGGCGGTTCACGGCGCTGAAGAAGGACCTGAAGACGATCTCCGGGGACCAGATCCATCGGCTGGAACGGGCGATGATCTCCGGTCGGCGCTGGGCGGTGGGGGATTTTCGGCGCTATCTGCTCGATCACCCACTTCTCCGGCATCTGGCCCGGCGGCTGGTGTGGGGCGTCTACGAACCGGCGGGCGCCCGCGCGGCGGCGGGTGCTGATGGGGCGGCGGGCGTCCGCGCGGCTGCGGGTGCTGATGGGGTGGCGGGCGCCCACGGGGCTGCGGGTGCTGATGGGGCGGCGGGCGTCCACGGGGCTGTGGGAGGGCTGGTCGGGTCGGTGCGCGTGGCCGAGGACGGGACGCTGGCCGATGTGGACGATGAGACCGTCACCCTCGCGGCCGATGCGCGGGTCGGGGTGGCGCACCCGCTGCATCTCGGGGAGGCGCTCGCGGGGTGGGTCGAGGTGTTCGGCGACTACGCGATCCTGCAGCCGTTCGCGCAGCTGGGGCGTGAGGTCGGCGTTCTGGGGGAGGACGAGGTGGCGGCTCGCCGGCTGACCCGGTTCGCCGGGCGGGTGGTGCCGACCGGGGCCGTGCTCGGGCTGGAGCGGGTGGGGTGGCGGCGGGTGAGCCCGCACGGCGACGGGGTGCAGTCGGAGGTCGTGGTCACGTACCCGGGTGGGCCGGAGTTCATCCTGACGCTGGAGCCGGGCGTGATCCCCGGTGTGCTGGAACTGCACCCGGAGCAGACGCTGGGCCCGGTCGGGACGCGCGGGCACCGCACCCTGGGCGAGCTGAACCCGGTGGCGGTGTCGGAGCTGCTCCGCGACCTGACCCGCCTGACCGTCTGAGCCCGGCCGCACCGGAGGAGACGCCAGCGGAAGGGTGCAGCGGTGGAAGGGAGCCGCAAGTGAAGGAATTTTCCGACATTGCTTTCACTTGGCGTGAGGTTTCGGCATCCCTGTGGTCTGTGTCACTTTTTCGGGAGGGTGGCGCTGAGCTGCCCGGGAACCGCCGGACATGGAAGAGCTTCCGCTGGATGACCGCCCCGGGTCGGTGGGCATCCCCGCCGGCCGGAGAAATGCGGGCCCCGGCCGGAGAAACGCGGGCGTGGGCCGACCCTCAGTCGTCACTCCGAGCGACCGCTGTGGGCGTGAACACGCTCTCACGGGTGGCCCGCGGAAGCGCTGCGGTGTTCATGCAAGAACTTTCAGAAACATGATCACGCGGCGGTGGTGTCGGCCGGGACGCGGCGGCGGGCGGGTGCCACCGCGGTCGAGTTGCGGACCACCAGCTCGGGGCGGAAAAGGTACTCCGACCTGGGCGAACCGTGACCGTTGATGTCGTCCACGAGGGAGCGGACGGCGGCCACCGCCATCGCCGTGACCGGCTGACGGAGCGTGGTCAGCGGCGGGTCGGTGAAGGCCATCAGCGGCGAGTCGTCGAAGCCGATCACCGAGACGTCGCCGGGCACGCTGAGTCCCCGCCGGCGGGCGGCCCGGATCGCGCCGAGCGCCATCAGGTCGGAGCCGCAGACGATGCCGGTCGCGCCCTTCGCCATCAGGTGATCCGCCGCGACCTCGCCACCCTCGACGCCGAAGAGCGTCAGCTCGACCAGCTCGTCCACATCGGAGTCGGCGATGCCGAGTTCGCGCTTCAGCGCCACACGGTAACCGGCCAGCTTGCGCTTCACCGGCGTGAACCGGTTGGGTCCGGAGATCATGCCGATCCGCCGGTGACCGAGCGCCACCAGGTGGCTGACCGCCAGGTCCCCGGCGAGCTCGTCGTCGCAGGAGATGAAGGGCGCGTCGATGCCCGCGGTGAAGCCGTTGACCAGCACGATCGGCAGCGGCCGGCCGACCAGGCGGAGGTAGCGCTCGCGGTCGGACGTGGTGTCGGCGTGCAGGCCGGAGACGAAGATGATGCCGGAGACCTGCCGATCGAGCAGCATCTCCACGTACTCGTCCTCGGTGACGCCGCCGGGTGATTGCGTGCAGAGCACCGGCGTGTACCCGGACTGGGCCAATGTCGACTCGATGACCTGCGCGAACGCCGGGAAGATCGGGTTCTCCAGCTCGGGCACGACGAGGCCCACCAGGCCGGCGCTGCGCTTGCGCAGCCGTTCCGGGCGCTCGTAACCGAGAACGTCCAGTGCGGTCAGGACCGCCTGCCGGGTCTCCGGGGATACGCCCGGCCGGTCGTTGATGACACGCGAGACCGTCGCCTCGCTGACCTGGGCTTGCCTGGCGATGTCCGCCATCCGTGCGCGCATGTTGTCACTGTAGTGCCGAGCTGTTACCGGTCATCGTTCTGCAAGGTCTTCCATTGACTGCAAGTGCTTGCTAACGTCCCCGCAACAAGGACGACACGTAACCGATCTCGTGAGTTCGGGCTGCTGGCGCCTCTTCCGCGTAGCTGTGCCCGCGCTCCGGACACCCCTTTATCTCATTGCCCGGTCACTTCCGCGTGCCCGGAACCCGATGACAGGAGCAGCTCGATGCGCATCCGAACCGCGGGTGTGATTGCCGTTTGCATGATGGCCACGCTCGGTGTGGCCGCGTGTGGTGACAAGGATGAGGCGGCGGGAAGCAACCCCTCCGCGCAGGCCGCCTCCGGCGAACTCGTGATCTGGGCGGACGACAAGCGGGCCGCCGCGCTGAAGCCCTTCGCCGACAAGTTCGGCACGGAGAACGGCGTGACCGTGACGATCCAGGCGATCTCGAAGGACCAGCAGACCACCTTCCTCACCGCCTCCCAGCAGGGCAGCGGCCCGGACGTGATGGTCGGCGCGCACGACTGGATCGGCAACCTGGTGCAGAACGGCGCCATCGACCCGGTCCAGCTCTCGGACGAGCAGAAGGCCGGGTTCGAGGCGGGCGCCCTCAAGGCGGTCACCTTCAACGGCCAGACCTACGGCGTCCCGTACGCGACCGAGAACCTGGGCCTGATCCGCAACACCGACCTGGCCCCGGACGCGCCCGCCACCATCGAGGACCTGGTCGCCGCCGGCAAGAAGCTGAAGGCGGAGAAGAAGGTCACCAACATCCTCTGCCTGCAGTCCGGTCAGACCGGCGACGCGTACCACGCGTACCCGCTCTACGCCTCGGCCGGCGGCTACCTCTTCGGCACCAACGCGGCCGGCGACTACGACGCCGCCGACCTGGGTGTCGGCACGGCGGGCTCGATCGCGGCGTTCGAGAAGCTGCGCGCGCTCGGCGAGAAGGGTGACGGCGCCCTGACCCGCTCGATCACCCCGGACAACGCGATCGCCACCTTCACCGGCAAGAAGTGCGCGTACCTGGTCTCCGGGCCGTGGGCGACCGCCGACGTCAAGAAGGCGAACATCGCGTACGACATCAGCCCGGTCCCGGCGTTCAAGGGCGGCAAGGAAGCCACGCCGTTCCTCGGGGTGCAGACCTTCTACGTCGCGGCGAAGGGCAAGAACAAGGCGCTGGCCCAGGAGTTCGTCACCAACTACGTGACCACCCCGGACCTGGCCGTCGCGCTCTACGACGCCGAGGCCCGCCCGCCGGCGCTGACCGCCGCCCTGGAGCAGGTCAAGGCGCAGGACCCGGACCTGGCGAAGTGGACCGAGGCCGGTAAGAACGCCATCCCGCTGCCGGCGATCCCCGCGATGGCCGCCATCTGGGAGCCGTTCGGCAAGGCCGAGGCCGCCGTGATCGGTGGCGCGGACGCCAAGACCACGGTCGAGGCCGCGGCCAAGACGATCCAGGCCGCGATCAAGTAATGACGACGCAGCTCGAGGGGCCCGCCACGCGGGCCCTTCCCGCCCCCGCGACGGTGACCGAGAGGAACCAGACGGCCGGCGGGCTCCTGATCAAGGTCCTGCTGCTCGGCGTGGTCGTGGCGATCGCGGTCTGGGCTGCGTTCCCGCTGGCCGGCGGCGGGCACTGGACCGGCGTGGGCATCCTGGCGCTCACCACCGCCGCGCTGCTCTACCTGTACCTCACCCGGCGGCACGTCCCGGCGAAGTACCTGGTGCCCGGCACGATCTTCCTGATCGTCTTCCAGATCTACCCGGTGCTCTACACGGCGAGTACCGCGTTCACCAACTTCGGGGACGGTCACCGGGGCAGCAAGGCCGACGCGATCACCGCCATCCAGACAGCGTCGGTCACCCGGGTGCCCGGCTCCACCGAGTACAGGCTCCAGATCCTGGTCAAGGGTGACCCGCTCACCGGTCCCCTGGCCTTCCGGATCACCGACCCGAAGACCGGCGCGGTGCAGGTGGGCGACGCCGACGGCCTCAAGGACGGAACCGGGGACGGCTACACCGTGCTCAACGCCGGGCAGGCCAGCGCCCGGAGCAAGGAGATCACCGACTTCACCGTGCCGACCGGGGGCGGGGCGATCCGCTCCTCCGGCCTCTCCCGGGCGTATGAGGGACAGGCGGTCCGGGCGTACGACGCGGCGACCGACAGCATCCGGGACGCGAACACCGGCAAGGTGTGGACGGCGGACGGCGCGACCGGATCGTTCGTGGCGAGCGACGGCGAGAAGCTGGCCCAGGGCTGGCAGACCGGCGTCGGGTTCACCAACTTCACCCGGGTGCTGACCGACGACACCATCGGGTCGGACTTCCTCCGTACCCTGATCTGGGACCTGGTCTTCGCGCTCGGCTCGACCGGCGGGACCTTCCTGCTCGGCATGTTCTGCGCGATCGCCCTGCAGTCCACCCGGGTCCGGTTCCGCGGCCTCTACCGGATCCTGATGGTCCTGCCGTACGCCATGCCGTCGTTCGCGATGCTGCTGGTCTGGCGGGACATGTTCAACACCGACTTCGGCCTGATCAACAACGTGCTCGGGATCGGCGTGGACTGGTTCGGCACCGGCATCACGGCCCAGCTCGCGGTGCTGCTGGTCCAGCTCTGGCTCGGGTATCCGTACATGTTCCTGGTGACCACCGGTGCGCTGCAGTCGATCCCGGGCGAGCTGCGGGACGCGACCAGGGTGGACGGTGCCGGCCCGTTCCAGGCGTTCCGGAAGATCACCATGCCGCTGCTGCTGGTGGCGCTCACCCCGCTGCTGATCTCGTCGTTCGCGTTCAATTTCAACAACTTCAACGCGATCTACCTGACCACCGAGGGCGGGCCGTTCCCGGCGGACAACCCGAACAGCGGCGCCACCGACCTGCTGATCACGTACACGTACCGGCTGGCCTTCGGCGGTTCCGGAGCGCAGTACGGCTACGCCGCCGCCGTCTCGATCTTCATCTTCCTGATCGTGGCGGTCGTCTCCGCGGTGAGCTTCCGCAAGACCCGTTCGCAGGAAGAGGTGTACTCGTGAAGTGGTTCCGTGAGGTCGGGTGGCGGCACCTCGTCGCGATCGCGGCCGTGCTCTTCTCGCTCGGGCCGATCGTCTTCGTGCTCTCCGCGGCGCTGAACCCGCTGGGCACCCTGTCGACGAGCAACCTGGTCCCCCGCGGGTTCTCGATCGACAACTTCACCCGGCTGTTCCGGGACACCGACTTCGGCTCCTGGTTCCTGAACTCGGTGGTGATCGCCGGGCTGGCCAGCGCGATCGCGGTCTTCCTCTCGGCACTCGCCGCGTTCGCGTTCAGCCGGCTGCGCTTCACGGGACGGCGTACCGGACTCCTGTCGCTGCTCTTGATCCAGATGTTTCCGCAGTTCCTGGCGATCGTCGCGCTCTTCCTGATCTTCTCGAAGATCACCGAGTGGTGGCCGCCGATCGGCTTCAACACCTGGTGGGGCCTGATTCTGCTCTACCTCGGCGGCGCGCTGGGCGTGAGCACCTGGCTGATGAAGGGCTTCTTCGACACGGTCCCGAAGGAACTGGACGAGTCGGCGACGGTCGACGGCGCCTCGCACGCCGAGATCTTCTTCAAGATCTTGTTGCCGCTGGTCTCGCCGATCATCGCGGTCAGCGGCCTGCTCGCCTTCATCGGCACGATCAACGAGTTCCTGATCGCCAACGTCTTCCTGCGCGACGGCGGCTCGAAGACCCTCGCGGTCGGGCTCTACGGCCTGGTCCAGGGCTCGGAGCGGAACACCAACTTCGGCATCTTCTGCGCGGGCACCCTGCTCACCGCGATCCCGACCGTGGGCGTCTTCATGTATCTGCAGCGCTACATCGTCGAAGGGCTTTCGGCGGGTGCCGTCAAGGGCTGACCATCGACATGCGTAACTCCTGAACCGATCCCACCGAATCGGAAGGGCACATCGTGGCATCGAGTAAACGCCGGCTGGGGGCCGCGCTGCTCAGCCTTCTTCTTCCCATGATCGCGGTGCCGGCGGCCGAGGCGGTCGCCGCACCGGCCGAGCCGAGCGCGTCGGTCATCGCGAGCTGGGGTTCCGACCAGCCCGCCACGAACGAGCAGTACTACTTCGTCCTGCCGGACCGGTTCGCGAACGGCGACACCACCAACGACCGGGGCGGACTGGCCGGGGACCGGCTCTCCACCGGGTACGACCCCACGGACAAGGGCTTCTACCACGGCGGCGACCTCAAGGGCGTCATCGACCGCCTCGACTACATCCAGGGTCTGGGCACCACGGCGATCTGGCTGGCGCCGGTCTTCGAGAACCGCCCGGTGCAGGGGAGCGGGTCGGACGTCTCGGCCGGCTACCACGGTTACTGGATCACCGACTTCACCCGGGTCGACCCGCACTTCGGCACCAACGCGGACCTGAAGAGGCTGGTCAGGCTCGCGCACCAGCGGGGCATGAAGATCTACCTCGACATCATCGTCAACCACACGGCCGACGTGATCAAATACGCCGAGGACGAATACGGATATGTCGATAAATCGACGTCACCGTACACGGACACCGAGGGGCAGCCGTTCGAGGACGCCAACTATGCGTCGGGCGGAAGCGGATTCCCGTCGGTAGATGCGACGTCGTTCCCATACACGCCGACATTTGCCAATAAGTCGGATAAATCGGTCAAGGTGCCTTCGTGGCTGAACGACGTCACCATGTACCACAACCGGGGTGACTCCACCTTCTCCGGTGAGAACAGTGAATACGGTGACTTCTACGGCTTGGACGACCTGTGGACCGAGCGTCCCGAGGTCGTCCAGGGGATGACGAAGATCTACGCCGACTGGATCACCTCGACCGGCATCGACGGCTACCGCCTGGACACGGTCAAACACACCGACCTGGAGTTCTGGCCGCAGTTCACCCAGGGCATCGAGAAGGCGGGCGGCAAGGACTTCTTCATGTTCGGCGAGGTCTACAGCGCCGACCAGGAGATCGAGTCCACCTACGTCCGCGAGGGCGGGCTCCCGGCCACCCTCGACTTCTCCTTCCAGGAGGCCGCGAAGAACTTCGTGACCGGGGCGGGTTCCGCGAGCAGTCTCTCCGACCTGTACGCGAAGGACGACCTCTACACCGCGCGGGACACCAGCGCCGAGCGGCTGCCGACCTTCCTCGGCAACCACGACATGGGCCGGATCGGCTACTACATCGCCGGGGCGGCGAGCGCCGACACCCAGCTCAAGCGGGACCAGCTCGCCCACGAGCTGATGTTCCTCACCCGGGGTCAGCCGGTCGTCTACTCCGGCGACGAGCAGGGCTTCACCGGCGCCGGCGGCGACAAGGACGCCCGGCAGGACATGTTCGCGACCAAGAGCGCGGACTACCTGGACGACGACCTGATCGGCACCGACCGGACCCACGCGGTCGACAACTACGACACGTCGCACCCGCTCTACCGGACGATCGCCGCACTCGCCGCGCTCCGCAGGGCCAACCCGGCCCTGGTGAACGGCGAGCAGATCACCCGGTACGCGGCCGGCGGCCAGGGCGTCTTCGCGGCCTCCCGGATCGACCGGTCCACCCGGGCCGAGTACGTGGTGGCCTCGAACAACGCCACCATCACGCAGACCGTCAGTTTCGCCACCTCGTCGCCGGGCGCGGTTTTCGCCGGCCTCTACGGCGGGGCCTCCGCGGTCACCGCGGGCGCCGACGGCACGATCACGATCACCGTGCCGGCGCTCTCCTCGGTCGTCCTCAAGGCCGGCACCGCGATCGCGAAGGCCACCGCCGCGCCGACCATCACCATCGCGGCGACGAGCGGCGCGACGGCGGCGACCCGCACCGAGCTCACCGCGACGACCACCGGCGACCCGCTCGCCACGGTCACCTACGCGGTCCAGGTCGGCGGCGGCTCCTGGCAGCTGCTCGGCACCGCGGACAGGGCGCCGTACCGGATCTACCACGACCTGGACGGCCTGCCCGGCGGCACCACGGTGAAATACAAAGCAGTGGTGAAGGACAGCAGGGGACGGCTCGCCTCGTCGGCCACCGGCATCACGGTCGCCACACCCGCCGCGGCGTCGTCGGTCGGGTACGCCATCGTGCACTACCAGCGCACCGACGACGCGTACGACGATTACGGCCTCTACACCTGGGGTGACACCGACTCCTCGATGTCCACCACCTGGCCCGCCGGACAGCCGTTCGCGGGCGAGGACTCCTACGGACGATTCGCGTACGTCAAACTCGCTCCTGACGCGAAGAGCGTCGGGTTCATCGTGGTGAGCAAGGACGGGGTGAAGGACACCGACGCCGACCGCTCGCTCGATCCCACGACGACGCCCGAGGTCTGGCTCAAACAGGGCGACACCACGGTCTACACCTCGCGGCAGGCCGCCACCGGCGAACCCGACCCCGCTCCGGACGCGACGACCGCGATCATCCACTGGCGGAAGGCGGACGGCGACTACACCGGCTGGGGCCTGTACGTCTGGGACGGCGCGGCGACCGGCACCGACTGGGGCAGCCCGCTGCAGCCGGCCCGGATCGACTCCTACGGCGCGGTCTTCGAGGTGCCGCTCGCGGCGGGCGCGACCGGCCTGAGCTACATCATCCACAACGGCGACACCAAGGATCTCCCCGCCGACCAGCGTCTCGACGTCACCACGGCGGGCCCGGAGGTCTGGCTGCTCGCCGGGCAGGCGGACCGGCTGCTGCCGCTGGTGGCGACCGCGGGCGGCACCGGCTCGACCGACCTGAGCAAGGAGTCGGCGGTCTGGATCGACCGGTCGACGGTGGCCTGGAAGACGAGCACCGGCAGCACCCTGGAACCGGTCGGCGCGGGCACCGACGGCAAGGTCTACGACCTGGTCTACTCCGCGACCGGCGGGATCGGGGTCGCCGACGGCGAGCTGACCGGCGACTACGACAGCGTCCGGCTCACCTCGCGGCGCAACGGGCTGACCGAGGCGCAGCGCGCGGAGTTCCCGCACCTCTGGCAGTACGGCGCCTTCCACGCTCCACTGAGGAACGCCGAGACGATCCTTCGCGGACAGGTCGTGATCACCGAGCGGGACACCGACGGGAAGCTGCTCGCCGCGACGGGGGTGCAGACGGCAGGGGTGCTCGACGACATCTACTCCTCGGCGACGGAGGCGACGCTCGGGCCGGCCTTCCGGAACGGGACCCCATCGGCCGCGGTCTGGGCGCCGACCGCGAGCAGCGTCGCGCTGGAACTGCACGACGGCTCCGCGACGACGGTCAAGGCCATGACCCGCGACGACGCGACCGGTGTCTGGTCGGTCAAGGGCGCCAAGGACTGGTACGGCAAGTACTACACGTTCCGGGTCACCGCCTGGCAGCCCGCCGCGCAGAAGATCGTGACCGCCTCGGTGACCGATCCGTACTCGGTGGCCCTCTCCACCGACTCGACGCTCAGCCGGTTCCTCGATCTCGACGACCCGGCGCTGGCCCCGACCGGATGGAGTTCGCTCAAGAAGCCCGCGGCGTCGAAGAGCATCCAGATCCAGGAGCTTTCAGTACGAGACTTCTCAATATCGGATGAATCGGTGGCAGAACAGGAGCGGGGCACCTACCGCGCCTTCACCTCGACCACATCGAGCGGCATGAGGCATCTGAAGGAGCTGGCCACCGCGGGCGTCACCCATCTCCACCTGCTGCCGGTCTTCGACTTCGCGACCATCCCGGAGAACCGGGCCGACCAGGCGCAGCCCGACTGCGACCTGGCCGCGATGGCCCCCGACTCGTCCGAGCAGCAGGCCTGCGTCGCGAAGACCGCCGCGACCGACGGCTACAACTGGGGCTACGACCCGCTGCACTACACGGTCCCGGAGGGCGGCTACGCGGTCGACCCGTCGAACCGGACGAAGGAGTTCCGGACGATGGTCCAGGGGATCAACAATGCCGGTCTGCGCGTGGTGATGGACGTCGTCTACAACCACACCTCGGCCGCCGGGGTCGCCGACGGCTCGGTGCTCGACCAGATCGTGCCCGGCTACTACCAGCGGCTGCTCGCCGACGGCACCGTCGCGAACTCCACCTGCTGCGCCAACGCCGCGCCGGAGAACGCGATGATGGGCAAGCTGGTCGTCGACTCCATCGTCACCTGGGCGAAGCAGTACAAGGTGGACGGATTCCGGTTCGACCTGATGGGCCACCACCCGAAGGCGAACATCCTCGCCGTCCGCAAGGCCCTCGACAAGCTCACCCTCGCCAGGGACGGCGTGGACGGGAAGAGCATCTACGTCTACGGCGAGGGCTGGAACTTCGGCGAGGTGGCGGACGACGTCCGCTTCGTCCAGGCCACCCAGGCGAACATGGCCGGCACCGGGATCGGCACCTTCAACGACCGGCTTCGCGACGCGGTCCGGGGCGGCGGCCCGTTCGACGAGAACCCGCGGATCCAGGGCTTCGCCTCGGGTCTCGCGGACCAGCCGAACGGCGACGCGGTCAACGGCGACGCGGCTTCCCGGCGCGCGCGGCTGCTGCACTACCAGGACCTGATCAAAGTCGGCCTGAGCGGTAACCTCGCCGGTTACTCCTTCACCGACACCAGCGGCGCCACGGTCACCGGGGCGCAGGTCGACTACAACGGCTCACCGGCGGGGTACACCGCGGCGCCGGACGAGGCGATCACCTACGTCGACGCGCACGACAACGAGATCCTGTACGACGCGCTCGCCTACAAGCTGCCGCAGTCCACCTCGGCGATCGACCGGGCCCGGATGCAGTCGGTGGCGCTCGCTACCACGGTGCTCGGCCAGGGCGCCGGGTTCGTGGCGGCGGGCAGCGAGCGACTCCGGTCGAAGTCGCTGGACCGGAACTCGTACGACTCGGGGGACTGGTTCAACGCGATCCAGTGGGACTGCACCCAGGGGAACGGCTTCGGCAAGGGGCTGCCGCCGGCGGCCGACAACGAGTCGAAATGGCCGTACGCCAAGTCCCTGCTCGCCGATGCGGCCCTGAAGGCGGACTGCGCGGCGATCGACCTGGCCGACTCCCGCTATCAGGAGCTGCTCCGGATCCGGAAGTCCTCGCCGGTCTTCGGGCTGGCCACCGCGGCCGAGGTGCAGAAGCGGCTCGCCTTCCCGCTCTCCGGCACGGCCGAGACGCCCGGCGTGATCACCATGACGCTGGACGCCCGCGGCCTCGGCGGGAAGTACACGTCGATCACCGTGGTCTTCAACGCCACCGCCTCGACGGCGACCCCGGAGGTCGCCGCGCTGGCCGGTAAGAGGATCACCCTGCACCCGGTGCAGCAGTCCTCGGCCGATCCGCTGGTCCGCACCGCGTCGTTCGCCGCGGCGACCGGCACCTTCACCGTCCCCGCCCGCACCGTCTCGGTCTTCGTCCAGAGCTGACCGAGCCCGATCCCCGGCCCCGCTCACCCGACCTCCATCCCGGGTGGGCGGGGCCGGTCACCATTCCCGCGCTCGGCCGCCCGGTGCTCGCCCGCCCGGTGCTCAGTCGTTCCGGTGTTCGGCCGCCAGTTCCCGGTACGCCTGGACCACCGCGTCGGTCTGCTCGGCCAGCTCCCCGGCGGTGTCGACGCCCGGGCTGCCGACGGCCTGGATGTCGATCGACGCGGCCGACTCGCGCAGCGTCTCGTCCAGCCGCCGCTCCCGGTCGAGGCGACGCCCGGCCCGCTCCGCCGCCGCCAGGCTCGCCTCCCGGGACGCGATCTGCTCGTCGAGCCGGCGCAGCGCCGCACGCGCCGTCGTCAGCTGCTCGGTGACGTCACGCTGGGCCCGGGGAAGGTCGTCGTCGGCGTACTCCTCCAGCGCGGCGAGGATCCGCCGGATGTCCTGATGCCGGGCGAGCACGTCGGCCAGGTCCCAGAGCGCCTGGTTCAGCGCCCATCGGGCGTCCCGCTCGTCGATCAGCCCGGCCAGCGCCGGCCAGGTGCCGGCCACCGATTCGGCGACGGTCAGGGCGTCCTGGAACCGCCGCCGCTCCGGCTCGTCGAAGAGCGTGCGGAAGAGCGCGCCGCCCCGGCCCGCCCCACCCTGATCCGCCCCACCCTGTTCGATCCCACCGCGATCCGTCCCGTCCCGATCCGTCCCGCTCTGCTCCGCCCGGGGTACCGTCTTCGCCTGCCGGCGCGCACGGAGCACCGGATCCAGGTAGGCGAGGGCGAAGAAGAGGACGCCACCGGCGCCCACGGCGAGCCCCGGTGTCACGCCCGCCGCCCAGAGCACGCCGGTGGCGAGGACCGGCGGCAGCAGGGCCACCGCGGGCCGGGCACCGGAGGGTGCGGGGTGCACGGTCTGCGCCGCGGACTCCCGCGCCTCGATGCCGCCCCACCGGGAGACCGTCATGTCCTCCCCGGTCACCCGGAGCCGCCGCAGCGACACGATGGTGCTCTTCGCGTCCCGGGCGATGAAGAGCCGGTCGATGGGCATGCGTCGTCCTCCCGCTGACTTACCGCTCGCGGGAAGGGATCATACGGTGGCGCGGCGGCGGCGCCGGGCCGCGACGGCGGCCGGGTCGATCTCGGGCAGCGACCACTCCGCCGCCAGCCGCAGGCTCGTCTCCCGGCCGCTCGCGACGTGCTCGTGCGCGAGCGCCGCCGCCCGGGTGGCGTCCTCCGCCTCGATCGCCGCGTAGAGCTCCTCGTGCTCCGCGCACTGCCGGGCAGGGTCGCGCTGGGCGGTCAGCCGGAACAGCCGGTGGGTCCGCGCCGCCAGCGGCCGCATCACGCCGCTGAGCAGGGGATTGGCCGCCAGCTCGACGATGTCCTCGTGGAATCCGGCGTTGGCGGCCGCTATCCCCGCCTCGTCGCCCGCCGTGGTCGCCGCGCGCGCGTCGGCCAGCCGTGTCCGCAGTCGCGCCAGGCCCGTCTCGTCCCGCCGTTCCGCGGTGAGCCGGGCGGCGAGCGCCTCCAACGACTCCCGGACGTCGAAGAGGTCGCGTACGTCGGAAGGGGTGAAAGGAGCGACCAGCGCACCTCGATGGGGCACCAGGACGACGAGGCCGTCGGCCTCGAGCAGGCGCAGCGCCTCGCGCAGCGGAATCCGGGAGACCCGCAGCTCCGCGGCGAGATCGCGTTCCACCAGGCGCCGTCCGGGAGCCAGCTCGGTGGTGAGGATCCGGTGGCGTAGCTCCTGGTACGCACGATCACGCAGCGATGTCACGGATGTCCTTTCTTGCCGATGCGGCGCTGCAACCCTAATGGGATCGCCGCCCGCCGCCCGCCGCCCGCGAACCCGGACGACGTCGGAGTACGCGGCATGGCGGTTAGCCTGAGGTGATGGAGTGGAATGCCCTACTTCGGGATCAGCTCGACTTTCACTGGCGGCATCAGCTGCGGCCCCGGCTCGAGGGGCTGACCGACGAGGAGTACCTCTGGGAGCCGGTCCCGGACTGCTGGAGCATCCGGCGCCGGAGCGCGAAAGGCAGCGGCCCGAAAGGCAGCGGCCCGAAAGGCAGCGGCCCGAAAGGCAGCGGCCCGAACGGCGGCGGGGACGCGAACGGCGGCGAGGACGGGCTGGTCATCGACTGGGAGTATCCCGCGCCCGAGCCGGCGCCGGTGACCACGATCGCCTGGCGGCTCGGACACCTGATCGTCGGCGTTCTCGGGATGCGGGTGGCCGGGCACTTCGGCGGTGAACCGATGAGCTACGGCACCTTTCCGTGGGCGGCGACCGCCTCTTCCGCGCTCGACCAGCTGGATGGCGCGTACCGGAAATGGCATGAAGGTGTCGGCACCCGGAGTGAGCGAGACCTGCTCGAAGCGTGCGGTCCCGCCGAGGGTGCGTGGGGCGACCAGCCGATGGCGGTGCTGATCCTGCACATCAACCGTGAGGTGATCCATCACGGGGCGGAGATCGCGCTGCTCCGGGACCTGTACCGCCGATCGGTCGCGCGGTGACGCGGCCGATCGGCGGGAGGGCCGGTCAGGTGACCGAGACGGGCTCCGGCGCGTTCGTGGTCGCCGTGGTGCGGGCCTTCTTCGCGACCCCCAGGCCGACGGCGACCAGCGTGGCGGCCCCGGCGACCACCCCGACCACCAGCGTCGGCACGTCGAAGAGCTTCAGCGCGCTCGCCAGCAGCACGATGATCAGCGCGGACCGGACCAGCCCGCCCGGCGCCCGCGACGAGATCCGCGACCCGATCAGCACGCCCGGGATCGACCCGATCACCACCGCGCCGGCGATGCCCCACTTCATGTCGCCGAACAGGATGTGACCCAGCGCCGCCGCGGTGACCAGCGGGATCGCCTGGACCAGGTCGGTGCCGACCAGGTCGTTGGAGCGCAGTGTCGGGTAGAGCGCGAGCAGCGCCACGATGATCAGCGAGCCGGAGCCGACCGAGGTGAGCCCGACCACCAGCCCGCCGAGGATCCCGATGATGACCGTGGGGATCGGCTTGATCGTGATCGGGGCGGCCGGGCCGTCGCCGTTGCGCCGGCTGGTCCACGCCTTGAGCAGCATCCCGCCCACGGCCAGCAGCAGCGCCACGCCCAGCGCGATCTTGACGCCGTTCTGCAGGCTCTCGTCGTCGCCGAACGCCCGCAGCAGCAGTACGCCGAGGAAGGCGCTCGGCACGCTGCCGGCGCAGAGCCAGGCGACCAGCTTCCAGTTGACCGTGCCGAGCTTGGCGTGCACCGCCCCGCCGAACGGCTTCATGATCGCGCTGGCGACCAGGTCGCTGCCGATCGCGGCGACCGGGTTGATGCCGAAGAAGAGTACGAGGATGGGGGTCATCAGGGCGCCGCCGCCCATGCCGGTCAGGCCGACGATGATTCCGACGCCGAGACCGGCGAGCGCCATGGTGGGGTCCATGGGCAGAGAGTCTGCGTCAAGATCCCCCACCTTGTCTACTAAATCAGTTGAGTTTGTCGAGTATCAGCGATCAGCGGCGATGTCTCTTGCGAAGACTGGCCGATAAGTCGGACGTATAGGGGGTCGGTGAGGGGAAAACAACCGGTGAGTGCCTCAGGGGCGGCCCGGCCCGCCCGATCGAGGGGTGCGGGAGAACCGGACGACGGGGGATCGCGGTGGACGACCAGCTGCTGCTCTACCTGCGCGACGACCTGTCCCGGCGTGCGGACGCCGCCGCGGGGCAGCTGAGCGCGACCGCCGAGCTGCTCACCGCGGTGCGGGACCTGGTCGGCGACCGGCCCGGCGCGGACCAGCTGCGGGCCGCCATCGCCGAGCTCACCGACGCGGCCGGTCAGCTACGGCCTAGTCGCTGAACGACTCCCAGTCCAGGCCGAGCTTGCGCAGCCGGCGCAGCAGCCCGCGGTGCCGGGCGCCGACGTACATCTCGAACCAGTCGGTGTCGTCCTCGCCGATCAGCACCGCCATGCCCGGCCCGACGTAGCAGCGGGAGAACGCGCACGGCCAGCGCATCGGCCGCAGCGGCACCCGGCGCAGCGGGGCGAGCACCCGGTGGGCCTGCGCCCGGTCGACGAACGCCATCCCGCCGAGTGGCGCGTCCATCGCGGCCCGGCCGATCGTGGAGTGCAGCAGGAAGCGGCTGAGCCGGTCCCGTTCCGGCAGCAGCCGGTCGGACAGCCCGTGGTAGTAGACCCGGGGATCGTCCCCCTCGGCCTCCCGGAGCAGGGTGAACACCCCGTCCCCGGCCTCGCCGAAGGCGACCAGGTGATCCGGCCACGGCCCGTCGGCGATCGCCTCCGGGAAGATCCGGGTCGCCGAGCCGTAGACCTCCGCGCGCCCGGCGGCCGCCTGGTTGAAGACGTCGCGCCCGGGGAACGGCGCGGCGGGCGGGATGTCGTCGTACCAGCCGGTGATGAACCGTTCCAGCGCGCCGTGCGGGTCGTCCGGCAGCAGGTCCAGCCACTCCACGCCGGGGGAGACGTGGTCGAGCAGGTCCGGCGGGATCGGCGCCTCGAAGTGCAGCCGGATCCCGTGCAGCCGTCCCCGGCGGTACCCCAGGTCGGTGGCGTGCGCGGTGCCGAGCGCGAGGCATCCCTCGTCGATCCGGGCGAAGGCCAGCAACGCCGGCCGCAGCACCCCGCTGAGCCGCGCCTCGACCAGGTCCGGGACCGGCCCGGGCACCGCCATCTCCTCGGTGGTCCGGTCGCCGCCGCCGATCACCACGATGGTGTTCTGGCCCACCGCGTACGCGACCTCGTCGCTCGTCAGCAGCGTCGCCCCCGGCCCGGCCAGGGCGAGGGCCTCGTGCTCGGCCACCACCGACCAGGGTTCGATCACCACCGGCCCACGGTAACGGGTGATCCTCCACGGTCACGCAGGGTGTTGAGTGATGAGAACCTCACCCTCGATGCGTGCGGGCTCACCCGGTGTTCCCCGGCCGTCCATCTGGCCCGGGTACACCGGGTGCCATGGGTGATGTGCGCTGTGCGATCCACCGTGATCCGAACCGGTCCGCGACGGTCCTCCTGCACCTCACGGGCGACTTCGGCCGTGCCGCGGTGCAGGATCTGCGCCGGGAGCTGCGGCAGTCGTTCGACCGTGCCCGCGGTGCCCGGATCGTCATCGACGCGACCGGGGTGACCCTGCTCGGCAGCGAGTGCATCGAGGTCCTGCTGGTCGGCTACACGAGGGCGATGCGGGGCGGGCACGGCTACCGGATCGTGGGCGCCGAGGGCCACGTCCGGCAGGCGCTGGAGGCGACCGGCCTCTGCGCCCGCCGGGAGGACGATGACGGCACCCCGGCGCTCTCTGGCCGGTTGGTCAGTCACGCTGAGTGACAAAGACTCTTTCCGGTACGGGGTCCGCTGTCCGGGATGGGTGCTTCCCGCCGCCGTGAGAGAAATTAACTCTCGCCTAACCAGTGGAACGAGAAGTGAACGTAGGCTCGACGCCGAGTGGCGAAACGCTGCTGCCGGGCTCGGCGCTGAGCCTACGATCGTTGCTTGCCCGGGTGAACGGAGGCCCTCATGCATGACGAGGTGCTCGCGCTGATCGACGACTGTGTCACCGAACTCTCCCTGCTCCGCACCGACATCGGCGACTCCCGGCGGCGCGTCTCACCGGGGGAGCGGCTCGACGCCGTCCTGCGGGCGATCGACGTCGCCGAGCGGTTCGCCGAGTCCGCGTCGACCGCCATCAGCCACGACGAGTCCATCGCGTTCACCGTCGACGGGGCGGACTCCGGCACGCTGACCGCCTCCGGCGGCCGGATCCTCTGACCCGGCCGCCCCGGTCACGTCAGGGCTGCTGGTACGGCGCCGGCACCTGCTGTTGCTGCTGGGCGGCGTACTGCTCGGCGGCCCGCTGCCACGCCGCGGTCGCCTCGGTCACGAACGTGGCGTGCGGCTTTGCGAAGATCACCGTCGCACCGTCCCGGGCGGCGACCCCACCGGCCATCAGCCCCCACGCGGACCGGGCCACCACGATCATCCCGATGATGAACGCGAAGAGCCCGACGAAGAAGAGCGCCGGACTACTGAGGGCGGTCTGGCCGAGCGCGTACATCAGCACCGGCACGCCGATCGCCAGCGCGGCACCGATGATCCACTGCTTGCGCCGCAGATCGAGGCAGCGCGCGCAGAACGGCCACTGCGGCGACTGCACCGTCTTGCGCAGCGACATCACCACGATCAGGTACGGCAGGAAGCCGAACAGGATCATGAGATACGCCCAGCCCGGCGGCTTGGAGATGAAGGTGACCTTGTGGTGCTTGACGGCGGTCTCCCCGTGCCGCACGCAGACGGACGGCACCCCGGTGCCGTAGTGCACCAGCCCAGCGGGCAGCGCGAAGGACATGATCGACCCCGTGTCATTGATCATCGATGAGGGCGGCAGCGTAGCAATCACGCCGCACCACCCGTCAAGACCGTTTCACGCCGTCCGGATGCCGATCACCGCAGGTGGGACAGGACGAGCGGGAGTGATCGCTCCACGTAGCTGGTGATCATCATGGTGGGCCTTCGCTCGTCCAGTCGCTCCAGGCTGAAGAACTCGACCTTCTCCACCTCCATCGGCTCCACCGTGAGGTCCTCGAGATCGTCGCAGCGTCCCAGGAAGACGCCGACCATCTCGCGATCGGGCTCCGAGTAGAAGCGCCCGATCTCCGTGAGATCCACGGTGAGGCCGATCTCCTCCTTGGTCTCCCGAATCGCGCACTCCAGGTACGACTCGCCGGCGTTGAGGTGCCCCGCCGCGGCCCCCGACCAGTACAGCGGGTAGGACCTCTTGGTTGCCGCGCGCTGGTGTAGCAGGAGCTCACCCTCGTCATTGACGAGCATGATGAACGCGACCCGGCAGATCAATCCCTGTTCCTGGATCTCCTCCTTGCCTGCCTGCCTGATCACCTCGTCCCGTTCATTGACGACGTCACGCAGATTACTCATCGGTATCTCTCCGCCTGTTGTCTTGAGGTGCATACCGCCGTGACTACCGGGTCAGCCGGATCGGCGGGCGATGATCTTGATGAAGCTGTGCCGATGATCAGGCATGTCGTTGTGCCCCATCTCCGCCCGGTTCCGTTCGAAGTAGAGCAACGTCTTCTCCCAGCTTCGATAGGCTTCGTATACGGATCCGAATTCAGTGTCCGGAAAAGTTGGAACGATTTCGTGGCACTGTGGAACCGGTGTGAAGTCGCTCCATAACGACAAGGCGTTCAGCCCGCCCACCCTGGTTGCGCTCTGAAGCCTCCGGCACGCCGTGTACTTGTCCTCGATGTAGTGCAGAACGCCGTTGCAGACTATAAGATCGTAGGCCTCGCCAGGGTAGTCCCACTCAAGGATGTTTCCTTGAAAGACATTCACATGGACGTTCTGCCCGGCCGCGAATTCCTTGATCTTCTGCACGCCCGTCGAGGCCGGTTCCACCGCGTCCACGTCCCAGCCCAAACGTGCCAGCCGAATGGCGTCCGCCCCCTCGCCGCTGCCCATGTCGAGCGCCCTGCCCGTGGGTGCTGCGCGTGCATGCCGGAGTACGGCCTGGGCCATCAGCGAACCCGCGTGGTCGTCAGGATCGGTCGAATACGCGTGCGCGCCCTTCCACCAGTACCTTCCGGGCCGACGGTAGGCTTCCTCGAAGAAGCGTACGACCTTCATCCGCGGTTCAGACCTCCATCGGGAACGACGTGATGTAGTCCTCGTTCAGGTATGACACCGACAGCGCGGCCACCGCCTCGGCTCGGTCACGATCCGCGTGGATGCTCGTCAGTATCTCGCCCGCTCCCTGAATCCGGAGTGCTGTATATGCGGGGAGAATGTGTGAGAAGAAAGCGCGGTATTGCAGTCCCGCAATGCCTGTCACCTGGATCTCGCGTCCCCGGGCGTATTTCGAGTACGCGGTCGCCTGCAGTCGCTTCGTCACGAGTTCCTTCAGGGAATCGGGGGGAGAACTCAGCTCTGCGTGCCGGGACAGCGACTGTGCCACGGCGTCCTCCTCGTGGGCGATCAGGTTGTTCAGCACCAGGGCCGTGGCGCGCCGCCGCTGCTCGCCGGCCATCGGGTGCCCGAACAGGCGTAGGACACCGCGGAGTACCTGATGCCCTCTGATTCGCATCAGATCGGCCGGGGCCCAGGCGAACATCCGTGTGTGCTCTCCGAAGGACGTCGAGGCGTCCAGTTGTTGCGACAGCATGTAGAAGAGGAAGTTCTCCTTGTCGCAGTAGTAGAAAGGTACGGCGCTGATTCGTTCGGGGGGCATCGGGGTTTCCGTGATGCCGAAATCCGTCCGCAGTTCACGATGCGCGGCAGCCGTCGCCTCGTCCCACGAGATCTCGAAGGTCTCCCGTTCTCCGGCGCCGTGGCCGATGTCTACGTGGTCGACCTGATTGATGTAGCCGCTGACGTGTGAAACCTTCCCCATTTCGCGAGTCGAGTTCGTCGGGGTGTTCACCTGCAGGAGTGCCTCTGGGCCAGAGGTTCCGATCCGCCAGGTGAGCACGACGACCGCCGGCAGCCAGTCCGACGCGTTGCCACCGCCCTCCAGTACGCTTCGCCGGAACCGGACCGATCGGCAGAGGAAACGATCCGGTCCGGATCCCGGTGAGCCCACGAGGACCAGCTCGTGCTCCTCGCGACTGTTCTCTACGATCTCCCGGAACGCGGCCTCGAAGGACTGGTCGAACCGATCGAGGAAGTCGATCCGAAGGCTGTCGTCCTCACCGCGCATCGGGCGGGTGACGCCGAGTTGCACGCGCCGGTGCCCGTCGCGGAAGACGAAGATGTTGCCGGTGAACGGGAGCGCGAAGGGGTAGGAGTGCAGGCTCCAGCGGCCTGCGGCCCCCTCGCGCAGGAGCAGCGACATGATGTGCCGTTTCGCCTGTCCGGCCCGTCGGACACGCTCGCGCAGGGCCTGTGCGGCGATCGGGAACTCGGTGGAGAGCTCGTCCTTCACAAACGGCAGGACCTCCTCGGCGAGGAAGACGATCTGGAGGTCGTCCCAGAAGCGCTTTCCCGAGGGCCTCTGCCGCTTGATGTGTATCGCTGCTTCGAGGCACTCCGGCAACCAGGAATTCGTCACGCCCACGATGATCGTGCTCTCCGCGTCCGCGAGCAGCCTGGTCAACCTTTCCCGGTCGGTGCCGGAGTGGGTCGCGACGATCGGCACGCCCTGATCCGCAGTCGCGAAGTCGGGTACGTGATTCGCGGAGGCGGGCCGGTCGTGAGGGATCAGCTGTTGGAGACTCTCCCGCAGATCCCGGGCGAGACGCTCGATCGCTGTGGTGAACGCGGTGCTACCCGGTTTGCAGGAGGTGAGATCGACGGCCTGGCGCCCGCGGATTCGCCGATAGCGTTCCTCGACGCCGGGCGGCTCGCCGCCTCGGAGGGTGACCTCGGTGACCGTGATCGGGAAGACGAGCGACTGATGCGGCGCGAGCCCGAAGGCGATGCGCCGATGCTCCTCGAGCGCCGAGAACTTGTCGAACTCCCGGGCGCACCAGCCAGAGGTGAGGTAGGACGGTGTCACGAAGATGATCAGGACGGCACTCCGCTCGAGTGCGAGTTCGAGCCGGTCCTGCCAGATCGTCGAGATCGATATGTCCTCCTCATCGAGGAATGTGCGGAAAGGATGTCCGGAAAGCCGGCGGAACTGTCGGCGGAGTTCCCGGATCACCGCAGTCACGATCCCGGCGATGTGGTTGTCGAAGCGCGTGTAACTGATGAAAGCGTCGTAGTCCCACGGGCTGCGGAGCGTCTCCTCCATGGCCCTTCCCCAGGTCAGGCAATGTCTTCGAGGTCTGAGGAGGTGAGTGTCACCTGCGATGGCGTCGATGGCCACCCCTGTGTTGACCTGGGCGGGTCGTGTCAGTTGTCGAGGCGGGTGGCGGCGAGGGCCAGCCAGAACTGGACGCGGTCGGCGGTGGCGTCGAGGGAGCGGGCGGTGAGTCTCTCGATCTGGTCCAGGCGGTAGCGGACCGTGTTGCGGTGCACGATCAGGCGGTCGGCGACCGCGGCGACCGAGCCGTTCGCGTCCAGGTAGGTGCGCAGGGTCTCGACCAGGGCGCCGCCGTGTGCGGTGTCGAACTCGCGGAGCGGGCGGAGCACGTCCTTGGCCAGGTCGCGCAGCGGCACGTCCTCGCTGGCCAGCAGGAGTCCGGAGAGGCTCATCTGCTCGCGCTCGTTGATGCCCGGGCCACGGGTCATCGCCTCGTGCGCCTCGTAGTAGCTCCACCGCAGACCGGTCATCCCGGTGTACCAGCCGCCGATGCCGACCCGGGCGGTGGCGCCGTCCCGGCTCAGGTGGGCGTGCAACTGGTGCGCGGTCTCCCGGGCCGGGCGGCCGGGGTCGAGGACCGCGATCAGGCAGTCCTCGATCACGCCGGTGGTGGCGCCGGCCAGCGGCGGGCTGCTCAGCAGGCCCCGGCCCCCGGGGACGGTGGCGACCAGCACGGCGTGCTCGTCGGCGGCGCGGATGCCGAACGGGGCCAGCCGGCGTTCCGCCTCGGGTGCGCCGATGATGCCGCGGACCAGGTCCTCCAGCACCTGGCCGGCCAGCCGCCGCTTGCCGGCCAGTTCGGCGCGCCGCCGGGCGAGCTCGAGTCCGACCAGGGAGACCGCGTACGGCAGCACGTCCGCGGATCGGCGTGGCCGGCGGTAGCAGAGGTACGCCTCCACACCGTCCTCCACGGTGACCGGCAGCGCGACCGGCTCGCCGTCGCGGGGAGCGGCCGCGCCGTCCCGGGAGAACGCGGTGAACAGGATCTGCTCGACCGGCCACGCCGCGCTGGACGGCGCGGTCGCCAGCACCCCGCCGTGCACGTCGAGGACCATGGCCGGCGCGCCGAGGATCTGGTGCAGTGACTCGATCAGCGCGCCCAGTCCCCGCCCGGAGAGCAGCGATTTGGCGAGCGTGTCGTGCTCGTCGAGCAGGTCGGCGAAGCGCCCGTACTGCTCCTCCAGGATGCGGTCGGCGACGAACCGGTCAACCGCGATGAACGGTGTCTCGTACGGGATCTCCAGCACCGGAAGCCCGAGCGAGCGCGCCTCCGCGAGCGTCCCCGCCGGGATCTTCTCGTGGCTGAGCCCGATCCCGAAGCCCAGCCCGGCCGCCCCGCCCCCGGCGACCCGCGCCACGAATTCGCGCTGTGCCCGCGCCGATCGCTGGGACAGCCCGGTGGTGAGCACGAGTTCGCCGCCACTGAGGAACGGCCGGGGGTCGGCGAGCTCGGTGACCGCGACCCAGCGGACCGGCCGGTGCAGTGCCGCCTGCTCCCCGTCGGCCAGGCGCAGGCTCAGGTCGGGGTCCGCGAGCACGTCGGCCAGGCGCAGCGTCATGGCGGGACTGTACGACTGCACAACGTCCGCGCGTAAGGACTGGACGCATGTCCATTTACCAGTACGCTCCGCTGCCCCTACGGTGACCGGAACGTCGCAGGAGGTTCACAAGTGTTGCAGGTTCCGGCCCGGATCGGCGGCCGCCCGGTGGGTGCCGCCGAGTGGATCGAGGTGCGCAGTCCGTACGACGGCACCCCGGTCGGCCGGGTGCCCGCATTGACCGCCGCGCATGTCGCCGAGGCCTGTACGGCCGCCGCCGCGGTGCTGGCCCGCCGGGACTTCCCGCAGCACGCCCGCGCCGAGGTACTGGAGCGCGCCGCCGGGCTGCTCACCGAGCGCACCGAGGAGTTCGCGGTCACCGTCGCCCGGGAGGCCGGCAAGCCGATCGCCGACGCCCGGGGCGAGACCGCCCGCTGCGCCGACACCCTGCGCTTCGCCGCGGTGGAGGCCCGCAAGCTGGCCGGCGAGATGATCCCGATGGACGCGTCCCGGGCCGCCGCCGGGCGGCTGGGCCTCGCGGTCCGGCACCCGGCCGGGGTGGTCGCCGCCATCACCCCGTTCAACTTCCCGCTGAACCTGGTCGCCCACAAGATCGGCCCGGCGATCGCGGCCGGCTGCCCGGTGGTGCTCAAGCCCGCCGAGCTCACCCCGATCTCCGCGATCCGCCTGGTGGACCTGCTGGTCGAGGCGGGGCTGCCGGAGGACTGGATCTCGGTGGTCACCGGCACCGGCCCGGCGACCGGCGAGCCGCTGGTCGAGCACCCGGTGCCCGCGGTGGTCTCGTTCACCGGCAGCGTCGCGGTGGGGCGCCGGATCCAGCGGGCCGCGGCCGGCAAGCGGGTGCTGCTGGAGCTCGGCTCCAACGCCCCGGTGATCATCGAGGCGGCCGCGGACCTGGAGCGCGCGGTCGCCGCCGTACGCCGCGGTGGTTTCTCCTATGCCGGACAGAGCTGCGTCTCCACCCAGCGGGTCCTCGCCCACCGCTCGGTCTACGGCGCGGTGCTGGACGGCCTGCGGGGGGCGGCCGGCACGCTCCGGCTCGGCGACCCGCTCGACGGACGGACCGAGGTGGGCCCGCTGATCTCGGCGGCCGCCACCGCGCGGGTCGCCGGCTGGCTGGACGCCGCGCGCCGGGCCGGTGCCGAGGTCACCGGCGGCGAGGTGCACGGCACGCTGATCACCCCGGCGGTGGTCGCCGACCCGCCCCGGCACCTGGACGTCTACCGCGGCGAGGTGTTCGGCCCGGTGATCACCGTGACGCCGTACGCCGACCTGGACGAGGCGATCGCGCTCGCCAACGCGAGCGACTTCCGGCTGCAGGCCGGGATCTTCACCCCGGACCTCGGTGCGGCCCTGCGCGCCGCGAACGACCTCGACTTCGGCGGGGTTCTGATCAACGAGGTGCCCACCTTCCGGGCCGACCAGCAGCCGTACGGGGGTTCGGGGGCGGCCGGGAACACCCGGGAGGGTCCCGCGTACGCGATCAACGAGATGACCGAGCTGAGATTCGTGAGTGTGAGCGCATGAACGCCATCAAGCTGTCCGGCCTGCGCAAGTCGTTCGGGGCCGTCGAGGCGGTCGCCGGCGTCGACCTGGAGATCGCCGACGGCGAGTTCTTCTCCATGCTCGGCCCGTCCGGTTCCGGCAAGACCACGGTGCTCCGGATGATCGCCGGGTTCGAGTTGCCGACGAGCGGCACGGTGGAACTCGGCGGGCGCGACGTGACCCGGCTGGCCCCGTTCGAGCGCGACGTGAACACGGTCTTCCAGGACTACGCGCTCTTCCCGCACCTGACCGTGCAGGAGAACGTGGAGTACGGCCTCAAGGTCCGGCGCGTACCGAAGAAGGAGCGGATCCAACGCGCGGAGCAGGCGCTCGCCAGCGTCCGGCTGGCCGATTTCGGCAAGCGCAGGCCGGCCGCCATGTCCGGTGGGCAGCGGCAGCGCGTGGCGCTGGCCCGGGCGCTGGTGAACCGCCCCAAGGTGCTCCTGCTCGACGAGCCACTCGGCGCTCTCGACCTCAAGCTGCGCGAACAGATGCAGGTCGAGCTGAAGGCGATCCAGCGCGAAGTCGGCATCACCTTCGTCTTCGTCACCCATGACCAGGACGAGGCGCTCACCATGAGCGACCGGGTGGCCGTCTTCGATCAGGGCCGGATCGTCCAGGTGGGTACTCCCGAGGAGGTCTACGAGCGACCGTCCACCGCGTTCGTCGCGGGGTTCGTCGGTACCTCCAACGTCTTCACCGGCGACGTGGCCAAGGCCCTCTTCAACAGAGAGGGATCTTTTTCGGTACGCCCGGAGAAGATCGACCTGGACGGCGAGGGCGGCGCGCCCGGCGCCGTGGCCGAGGTGATCTACGCGGGGGCGGTCACCCGCTACGTGGTGGACCTGGACGCCGGTACCCGGGTCACGGTGGTGGAGCAGAACCGCCGCGTTCCCGCGAAGGCGCTGCGGGGGCAGCGTGTCCGGCTCAGCTGGCTTGACGAGCACGTGATCGAAATCCCCTGAGAGAGGAAGCGCGATGCGGCATAGCGGCAGATGGATGACGGCGATGCTGGCGGTGGGCGTGTTGACGCTCTCCGCGTGTGGTGGCGGCGGCACCGAGGAGAGCGGCTCCGGCCCGGGCGGTCTCTCGCTCCCGAAGATCGACAAGTTGGCGTCGCTCGGCGCCGGCGAGGGCGAGGTCGACATCGTCTCCTGGGCGGGGTACGTCGAGGACGGCACCACCGACAAGACGGTCGACTGGGTCACGCCGTTCGAGAAGGAGACCGGCTGCCAGGTCAACAACAAGGTGGCGGCGACCTCCGACGAGATGGTCACGCTGATGAAGACCGGCGACTACGACGTGGTCTCGGCCTCCGGCGACGCGTCGCTGCGGCTGATCTACGGCGGTGACGTGGCCCCGGTCAACACCGACCTGATCGCGAACTACAAGGACGTCTTCGACGGACTGAAGAACAAGACCTGGAACTCCGTCGACGGCACCGCGTACGGCGTACCGCACGGCCGTGGCGCGAACGTGCTGATGTACCGCACCGACACGGTCACCCCGGCGCCCACCTCGTGGTCCTCGGTCTTCGACGCGAACTCGCCGTACACCGGCAAGATCACCGCGTACGACTCGCCGATCTACATCGCGGACGCGGCGCTCTACCTGATGAAGACCAAGCCCGACCTGAAGATCACGAACCCGTACGCCCTGGACGACACCCAGTTCCAGGCGGCGGTCGACCTGCTGAAGGCGCAGAACAAGCTGATCGGCGAGTACTGGAGCGACTACACCAAGGAGGTGCAGGCGTTCAAGTCCGGTGACTCGGTGATCGGCACCTCGTGGCAGGTCATCGCGAACCTGGCCGAGGCGGACGGCGCCAAGGTCGCGTCGGTGCTGCCCAGCGAGGGCGCCACCGGCTGGTCGGACACCTGGATGATCGCGGCCGAGGCGAAGCACCCGAACTGCGGCTACCTCTGGATGAACTACATCGTCTCGCCGACCGCGAACGCCCAGGTCGCCGAGTGGTTCGGTGAGGCGCCGGCGAACAAGCTGGCCTGCGATCAGACCGCGGACAAGAGCTTCTGCGAGACGTACCACGCCGACGACGAGTCCTACTTCGACCAGGTCTGGTACTGGACCACCCCACTGGCACAGTGTGTCGACGGCCGTACCGACGTGACGTGCAAGGACTATAGCGCCTGGACCCAGGCCTGGACGGAGATCAAGGGATAGCGTGACCAGTCTCGGTTCGTACCTGCACCGGCACCCGCGCCTGCGCCTGGCCGGCCTGCTCTCGGCGCCCCTGCTCTGGCTGGTCGTCGCGTATCTCGGCGCGCTCGCGGTGCTGCTCGTGTCGGCGTTCTGGACCGTGAACGGGTTCACCGGGGAGGTGGTCCGGACGTTCTCCCTGCAGAACTTCCGGACCGTCTTCACCGGCGAGGTTTACCGTGCCGTCACCCTGCGCAGTCTCGGGGTGGCGGCGGCGGTGACCGTCATCTGCACCGTGCTCGCGGTGCCGATGGCGTTCTTCATGGCCAAGGTCGCCTCGCCGCGGTCCCGGCACTGGCTGGTGATCGCGATCCTCACCCCGCTCTGGGCGTCCTACCTGGTCAAGGCGTACGCCTGGCGGATCCTGCTGGCCAACGGCGGCCCGATCGACACGCTCCTCGGCGGCCCGGGGCACGGTCCGGGCTACGGCCTCCCGGCGACGATCATCGTGCTCTCGTACCTCTGGCTGCCGTACATGATCCTGCCGATCTACGCCGGGCTGGAGCGGCTGCCCGACTCGCTGCTGGAGGCCTCCGCGGACCTGGGCGCCCGCGCCGGGCGTACGTTCCGCGCGGTGGTCCTGCCGATGCTGATCCCGTCGGTCTTCGCCGGCTCGATCTTCACGTTCTCGCTCTCGCTCGGCGACTACATCACCGTGCAGATCGTCGGCGGCAAGTCCCAGCTGATCGGGAACCTGGTCTACGCCAACATCGGCGCGGCCAACAACCTGCCCTTCGCGGCCGCGATCGCCACCGTCCCGGTGCTGATCATGGTCGTCTACCTGGTCGCGGTCCGCCGTTCGGGCGCCCTGGAGGAGTTGTGACGCTGTCCGCACCGGCGCGCTGGGCGCTGCGCGCGTTCATGGCGATCGGCCTGACCTTCATCTACGTGCCGCTGCTGCTGGTGCTGGTCAACTCGTTCAACGGCGACCGCACCTTCGCCTGGCCGCCGCACGACTGGACCACCGCGTGGTGGTCGTCGGCCTGGGAGAACGAGGGCGCCCGCCAGGCCCTGCTCACCTCGGTCCAGGCCGGTCTCGGCGCCACCGCGATCGCGCTGCTGCTCGGCACCATGGTGGCCTTCGCGGTGCAGCGGTTCGCGTTCTTCGGCCGGGACACGCTCTCGCTGCTGATCGTGCTGCCGATCGCGCTGCCCGGCATCGTCACCGGCATCGCCCTGGACAGCGCGTGGCGCTCGGTGATGGGCGACCTCGGCATCGGCAAGGGCCTCTTCTCGGTGGTGGTCGGCCACGCGACGTTCTGTGTGGTCACCGTCTACAACAACGTCCTGGCCCGGCTGCGCCGCACCGGCACCAACCTGGAGGACGCTTCCGCCGATCTGGGTGCCTCACCCCTGCAGACCTTCCGGTACGTCACCTTCCCACTGATCCGGTCGGCGCTGCTCGCCGGTGGGCTGCTGGCCTTCGCGCTCAGCTTCGACGAGATCATCGTGACCACGTTCACGGCCGGCCCGGGCGTCACCACGCTGCCCATCTGGATCTTCAACAACCTGTTCCGCCCGAACCAGGCCCCGGTCGTCAACGTGGTCGCCGCGGTCCTGATCGTCCTCTCGGTCCTCCCGGTCTGGCTGGCCCAGCGTCTGGCCGGCCCCGAGGCCGCCACCCGCACCTGACCCACCCACCCCGCACCCGCGCCCTACCCACCCCCGCGCTCGCGCCGCCCGCCCGCCCGCGTGCGCGCCGCCCGCCGGCGCCCGCCCGTCCGCGTGCGCGGCGCAGCGGGCGCGGCGTGGGCGCGGGGTGTGAGCGCGGCACGGGGCACGAACGCGGCGTGCGCGCGGAGCCGCGGGTGCGGCGGCCGGTCACGTCTCGTGGTCGGTGGCGCGGGCGTAGCAGAGGAAGCAGCCGCCGATCGCGAACGCGCCCAGCACGCTCAGCGAGATCTGCTGTTCGTGGTCCATCTGCCGCTCGTACGTCTCCGCCGACACCACCACGATCCGGCTGTGGTCGTCGAGCACGTACTGCCCGCCGCGGACCTCCGGGCTGCCGTCGAGCGCCACGAAGGCCAGCACGATGGAGAGCCAGAAGCCGAAGAGCAGCGCCCCGGCGAAGACCGCGGCCGCGACCGGCACGTGCGGCGGCACCCAGGACTGCAGGCTCCAGAACCGCCGGGGCTGCCGCGTCATGTACGCCCGCCGGTTCGCCGTCACCCCCACCGCGAAGCCCGGCACGGTCAGCAGGGCCGCGACACCCACCGCCACCACGCTGTGAACCGGCCGGTGACCCAGGGCGAGGGCCACCACGAGCACACTCGACCAGATCACGCCGGTTCCGCAGAGCACGCTGTACCAGAGCAGCGTCCGACCCGACATCACCACGGAAACGCTAATCTTCCGCCGCGCTCCACGGGCCTGTTTCGGCCGGGCGCAGGCTGCTATGCTCGGGTATTGCTTTGGGCAAATGTGCCTCAAGCCGAGAAATCCACTATCAGAATAAGCCCTGGAGGCATGGGTGTCAAGTCTGTCAAGCCTTGCCGAGGAGCAGGTTCACCTGAGTGTGCTGTATGACCGCCTCGACGGGTTGCGCGAGCGGACCCGGGCCCGGATCGGCGAGCTGCGCCGGGAGCACGGCGTCAACAAGCAGGCGCTCGCCCAGCGCGACGCCGCGACCTGGGACTACGCCGAACGGCTGGCCCAGTACGAGGCCGTCGAGCAGGGCCTCTGCTTCGGCCGGCTCGACCTGGCCGACGGCGACCGGCTGCACATCGGCCGGATCGGTATCCACGACACCGAGCATCCGCTGCTGGTCGACTGGCGCGCACCGGCCGCCCGCCCGTTCTATGTGGCCACCGCGATCACCCCGCACGACGTCACGCTCCGCCGCCACATCCGGACCCGGGACCGTACGGTGGTCGCGATCGACGACGAGATCCTGGACCTGCGCCGCGCCGAGGGCGGCACCGAGACGCTGGTCGGCGAGGCGGCCCTGATCGCGGCGCTGACCGCGAACCGGACCGGCCGGATGCGGGACATCGTCGCCACCATCCAGGCCGAGCAGGACCGGATCATCCGGACCGGGCTCAACGGCGTGCTGGTCGTGCAGGGCGGCCCGGGCACCGGGAAGACCGCGGTGGCCCTGCACCGGGCGGCGTACCTGCTCTACACGTACCGGGAGCAGCTCGCCCCGCGCGGCGTGCTGATCGTCGGCCCGAACGCCACCTTCCTGCGCTACATCTCCCAGGTGCTGCCCTCGCTCGCCGAGACCGGGGTGCTGCTGGCGACGCTCGGCGACCTGTTCCCCGGCGTCACCGCGCGCCGCCCGGAGCCGCCCGCGGTCGCCGCGTTCAAGGGCCGGGCCGAGATGGTCGAGGTGCTCGCCGCCGGGCTCCGCGACCGGCAGCGCGTGCCGGACGAACCGATCGAGATCGAGGTCGACCGGACCGTGCTCGTGCTCGGCCGGGTGATCTGCGAGCCGGCCCGGCGGCGGGCCCGCGACTCCGGCCTGCTGCACAACGCGGCCCGCGCGATCTTCGTGGCCGGGGTCCTCGACGGGCTCGCCCGGCAGCTCGCGGACCGGATCGGCTACGACCCGTTCTGGGACGACCCGCTCGGTGAGGGCGACGTGCTGCCGTCGCCGAACGTGCTCGACGAGGGCGACGTCGCGGACATCCGCGCCGACCTGGCCGGGGAGCCCGCGATCCGGGCGGTCCTCGACGAGCTCTGGCCGGTGCTGACCCCGCAGCGGTTCCTGGAGGACTTCTACCGGGACACCGGGCACGAGCCGCTGCGCCGCGAGCCGGGCGGAGGCTGGACCCCGGCCGACGTCCCGCTGCTCGACGAGGCCGCCGAGCTGCTGGGCCCCGTCGGGGAACGGCGGGACGACGGCGAGACCGAACGGCGTATCGCCTACGCGCAGGGCATCCTCGACATCACCGCCGGGTCCAAGTCGTACGAGCTGGAGGACGACGACGAGGCCGCGATCCCGAACCTCGCCGACGTGATGGAGGCCGACGTGCTGGCCGAGCGGCTTGAGCACCGCCCGTGGCGGTCCGCCGCGAGCCGGGCCGCGGCCGACCGGCAGTGGGCGTTCGGGCACGTCATCGTCGACGAGGCGCAGGAGCTCTCGCCGATGGCCGTACGCCTGCTGATGCGCCGCTGCCCGAGCCGCTCGATGACGGTGGTCGGCGACCTCGACCAGACCGGCGCGCTGGGTGGGGCGTCCAGCTGGTCCGAGGTGCTCGGCCCGTACGTCGCGGACCGCTGGCGGATGGTCGAGTTGACGGTCAGCTACCGCACCCCGGCCGAGATCATGGCGTACGCCGCCCGCCGTCTCCCCGGCATCGTCACCCCGCGCCCGGTCCGCAACTCGGGTGTCGAGCCGTGGGAGGAGACCGGCACCCCGCAACGGCTGGCCGAGCTGATCGCGGCGGAGACCGGCCGGCTCGCGGTGATCGTCCCGGCCTCGTTCCGGGGTGAGCTGGCCGGGCGGGACCCGGACGCGGAGAAGGTCCAGCTCACCGTGGTCGAGGCGAAGGGACTGGAGTTCGACGCGGTGATCGTGGTCGATCCGGACCTGATCGTGGCCGAGTCCCCGCGCGGCGAGAACGACCTCTACGTCGCGCTGACCCGTCCGACTCAGCGCCTGGGCGTCTTCACCACGTGCCGTCATCATCGTTGACCGGCGATACGCCCCGTCTGCTTTCCTTGACACGTGACGCACGCCTGGCTCGACGATCCCGCGACCGCGGTCGCCGGCACCGCGCGCCGGCTCCTCGGCTGGCTGGCGGTCGCCGGCGGCGTCACGATCCGGCTCACCGAGACCGAGGCGTATGCGGGACTGGGCGGCGACCCCGCCAGCCATGCCCATCGAGGGCGGACGGCACGTAACGCGGCCATGTTCGGCCCGGCGGGTCACCTCTATCTGTACCGCATCTACGGACTGCACACCTGTGCCAACGTGACGTGCGGGCCGGTGGGGCAGCCCGCGGCGGTCCTGCTGCGCGCGGGGCAGGTCGTGGACGGCGCCGACGTCGCCCGTTCCCGGCGCCCCGCGGCCAGGCGCGACGCCGATCTCGCCTCGGGGCCGGCCCGCCTCGTCGAGGCGCTCGGCCTGCCGCTCACGGCCTACGGGACGTCGGTGGTCGACGGCACCGGACCGTTGACCCTGCATCCCCCGGCCGAGCCGGTACCGGAGGAGCGCATCCTCGCCGGTCCTCGGGTCGGCGTCACCGCCGCGCACGACCTGGCGTGGCGATTCTGGATCGCCGGTGACCCGACGGTCAGCGCCTACCGCCGCCACGTCCCCCGGGCGGTCTCGCCGCCCGGGCCGGCGAGCCGGTAGGAATCGGTCACGTCGTCTGGAACGAGCGCTTGGAGAAGCCCATCATGTACCCCTCGATCGCGGTGGTCACCGGCCGATCCGCCCGGTCCGCCGCGCCCAGCGTGACGAAGAGCGGGGTGAAATGGTCCGGCGTCGGGTGCGCGAACGGCATCCCCGGTGCCCGATCCTGATAGGCCGCCAGCTCGTCGACGTCGCCCCGGCCCAGCGCCTCGGCCGCCCACGCGTCGAACTCCGAGGACCAGGACGGAATCGCGCCCTTGAAGATCATCTCGCGGGTGATGAACGGCAGCCCGTGCACCATGAACCCGCTGCCGATCACCAGTACGCCCTCGGCGCGCAGCTCACGCAGCCGATCGCCGATCGCCATCAGCCGCGCCGGATCCTGGGTGGGCATGCTGAGCTGCAGCACCGGCACGTCGGCGAGCGGGTACATCGCCATCAGCGGTACCCACGCGCCGTGATCGAGTCCGCGCCGCGGATGCCGGTGCACCGGGAGCGTCCTGGCGATCCGGTCGGCCAGCGCGCTCGCGTCCGGCGTGTCGTACCGCATCTCGTAGTAGCGCGGGTGGAAGCCGCCGAAGTCGTACACCAGCTCGGCCCGGGGTGCGCTGATCATCAGCGGCGCGCTCTCCCAGTGCGCCGAGACGATCAGGATCGCCGTCGGCTTCGGCATCGACTGCGCCCACCCGAAGAGCTCCCGGAGCCAGGGCCCGTCGTCGAAGAGCGGCGGCGCGCCATGGCTCAGATAGAGCGCCGGCAGGGCGGCGTCCCCGGCCTGCCAGCTCCGCTGACGCTGGGCGCGCGGTTGCGCTTCGATCAGGAATCGATCGTACGCAGCAGCAGGACCCGCCGCGCTCAAGAGGTGATCCATCGTGTGACTCCTCGCGGTTGATCAGGATCGGGTGGCGCCGCACGGGTCGTCGGGGTCGACCGCCCGCATGATCCGCCGTCCGATATCGCCCAGCTGTCGTACCTGGGCCCTGGTGAGCGGGTCGAAGACCAGCTCCCGGACTCGCGCCACGTGCCCCGGTGCGGTGTCGGCGACCTTCGCCATCCCGTCGTCGGTGAGCGCCGCGAGCGTGTAGCGGCCGTCGGCGGGATCCGGCGTGCGGCGTACCCACCCGCGCTTCTCCAGCCGGCCGACGGCCTGCGAGAGGCGGGCGAGTGAGCCCTCGGCGAGGATCGCGAGGTCGCTCATCCGCAGCGTCCGCTCGGGTCGCTCGGAGAGCGCGGCGAGGATCCCGTACTCGAAGTGACTGATGCCGGCGTCGCGCTGCAGCTGCGTGTCGAGCGCCGAGTTGAGTCGCATCAGCACGCTCATCAGGGCGAGCCAGGTCTCCCGTTCGTCGCTGCTCAACCAGCGTGGCTCGGTGTCCATGCCGCCGAGCATAGCTCAATCGTTTAACTCATCGGCGGCCGGATTCGCTTGCGTGCTTAAGTCATGAGGTCTAGCTTGCACTCAACTGTTGAAGTCATACGGGATAACGAGGAACTCATGAACATCGTTCTCTGGATCATCGCCGGGCTGCTCGCCGTCGCCTTCCTGGGCGCCGGCGCGATGAAGCTGTCGCAGCCGCGGGAGAAGCTGGTCGCCTCGGGCATGGGCTGGGCCGGCGACTTCAGCCCCGGCGCGGTCAAGGCGATCGGCGCGCTGGAGCTGCTCGCCGCGATCGGGCTCATCCTCCCGGCGGCCCTGGACATCGCGCCGGTGCTGGTCCCGCTCGCCGCCGTCGGCCTGGTGCTCACCATGATCGGTGCCATCGTGGTGCACGCCCGCCGCAAGGAGAACCCGATGATCGTCCCGAACGTGGTGCTGCTGCTCCTGGCCGCGGTGGTCGCCTGGGGCCGCTTCGGCCCGTACTCCTTCTAACCCGCGGGCTAGCCCACGAAGTCCTGGGTCATCCAGGTGATGCCGTCGCCGTCACGGACCACGCTCAGCCCGATCCGGTCGAAGTCCGCGTTCAGCAGGTTCTTCCGGTGACCGTCGTTCGGCGCGACCTCGGCCAGCATCGAGTCGGTCAGGCCGTTCGCGGCGCTCACCATCGCGCTGGTGCTGCTGCCGCTGGAGGCGTACCCGATGTTCTCGCCGGCGGTGCTCCACGAGACGCCCTGCGCGCTGAACCGGTCACCGATCCCGGACTCGCCCGAGCACTGGTGCGACAGCCCGCAGCCGTCGATCATCAGCTGGTTGTGCAGCGCCGAGGCCTTCGACAGGTCGTCGTCCAGGGTGAGCGGGTCCAGCCCCTCGTCGGCCCGGGCCTCGTTGATGTGCGCCACCACCTGGTCGAGGATCGAGTCCGCGGTGGCGACGGCCGCCGCGGCGGTCTTGCTCGTGGTCTTGGTGGCGGCGGGCGAGGTGGTCTTCGCCGGCGAGGACGACGCCTTCTTCTTCACTGCAGCGGAGGAAGAGGACGCCGACGGGGATGCGCTCGCCGACAGGGACGGCGATGCCGAGGCGAGGTCCTCGAGGAGGAGTTCGCCCTCGCTCGCGCCGCCCGGGGAGGCCGAGACGGCGGCGGCGAGCGGGACGTCCGCCGAGACGGTGTTCGCCTTCTCGGCGGCATGTTGCGCCAGGCCGGCCACCGTGAATCCGGAGCCGATCACCACGGCTGTCGTGCCCGCCACCAGGGTCAACCGGAATCGGGCGGCAGCGGAGAACGGCACGGATATTCACCTCGGTGGCTCGGGCAGGGGGGACGGCGCCCCATCACTATGCGCGGGCCGTTCGCCGAGGTGACCGAAGGAAAGGAATGCTTAAGGAAGGGCACACGCAGTCATAAGACCGGGTCGTGGCCCGTCCATCCCGACGTCACGATACGTCGAATTCCCCGTCGCGCACACCGGCCAGGAACGCGGCCCACTCGGCGTGGGTGAAGACCAGGGTGTCGCCGTGCGGGTCCTTGGTGTCCCGGATCGCGACGATGCCCGGAAGATTGCGGGCGACCTCCACGCAGTCGCCCCCGTTGCCGCCGCTCCGTGTGCTCTTGTGCCAGACGGCACCGGTCAGATCAGCCATCGCTCTCCTCGATGATCGTGCCGATGAGGTCGTCGGAGTCGGCCTGGCTCAGGGCGACCGCCTCGAGATGGGCCCAGATGGACTCGTACGCCTCGACCTCAGCGAGCTTATCCAGGTACAACGCGCCGGTGAGGTTCTCGCAGTAGATCGTCGTCGGCTCGGGGGAGGCGGTGCCGACCGCCGGGAACTCCAGAACGGTGAACTGGCCGCATCCGGCCGCCTTGTGCGGACCGGCGCGGAACGGGATGACCCGGACGCTGATGTTCGGCCGGGTGGAGACGTTGACCAGGTGGGCGAGCTGCTTCTGCATGCCCAGCGTGTCCGGGATCGATCGGCGTAGCACACCCTCGTCGAGGATCACCTCCAGCCGCGGCGCCTGGGGCCGGTTCCGGTTCAGCAGCGACTGCCGCTCGAGACGTACGGCGACGGCGTTCTCCACCGCCACGGCGTTCTCCGCGGCCTCCCTGCCCGCCACCGTGCTCGCGTTCTCCGCGCCGTCCCGTCCCCCTGTGCCGGTCTCGCCCGCTGTGCCGGTCCCGCGCGCTATGCCGGTCTCGCTCTCCGTGCCGGTCCCGCCCGTTCCGTGCCATCCGGCGAAGACGGCCTGGGCGTACTCGCGGGTCTGCAGCAGCCCGGGGATCACGCTGGGCGCGAAGGAGCGCAGCCGGCCGGCGGCCTGCTCCATGCCGACGTAGAGCTCGAACCAGGCCGGGACCACGTCGCCGTACGCGTGCCACCACCCCTTCGCCTTGGACTCGGCGGCCAGCCCGATCAGCACCTCGGTCATGTGCCCGGGTGCGCCGTAGACCCCGCACATCGCGATCACGTCGTGCTTGCGGACCGGGACCTCGCCGTTCTCGATCCGGTACATCCGGGCGCGGGAGAACTCCAGCTCCTGCGCGGCCGCCATCAGCGAGACGCCCGCCTGCTCGCGCAGCTGCCGCAGCAGGCGCCCGACTTGCCGCCTTGGCACGGTTGACCCGGTATCGCCCATCTCAGAACCCTTCCTCGCCGTGGAGTGTCTCGAACGAGACGATCCGATCGGCTCGAGAGAGACGATGAGAATCCATTTCTGGGATTCTCGCCGCGCTGGCTTGAGGCCGAGCCTAGGGCACGCAACGCTCCGATGTGTAGTCACTGAATCACGGGGAGTGGATATGCTGGTGCCGCGGACCGAACACGTGGGGGAGCGCCCCTCGTGGGACTGCCTGGTCTGTGGCAGGCCGTGGCCGTGCGCCACCGCCAAGGTCGAGCTCGCCGAGCAGTACCAGAAGTTCCCGCAGGGACTCTCGGTCTACCTGGGCTCGTGCATGATCGAGGCGATCGACGACTGGGCGGCCGGCTGCGGCGGGCCGCCCGCCGACCTCTACGAACGCTTCCTGGGCTGGGTCTGACCGCTCCGGATCACTTTTCGGCGCGCTTGCGCAGGGCCTTGTAGAGCTGGTCGTCGTCCACGGTGGTGTAGAGCGTGTGGTCCGCACCGGTGATCGTCACCCACGGGCAGGACTTGTCCCCACCGGTCAGCGTGGTCGTGGACACCTCGCGGCGGGTCCGCACCTCGTAGACCGTGAGCCGGTACTTCGCGGACTTCATCGGCAGGGTGACCGGCTTCGCGTCGTCCGATGTGCACTCGGCGACCTGCGTGCCCCCGCTGAGCAGATCCAGACAGGCCACCAGCTGCGTCCTGCCGACCGAGGGCGCCCAGGTCTTCCGGTCCTTCGCGGTTCCGGCGAAGGCCGCCCGGTTCAGCGTCCGGGTGGTGCGCCCGGAGAGGTCCAGCCGCTCCCGCGCGCTGATCACGATCGGGTGCGGCGCCTTCCCCGCGTACTTCGGCGAGGCCGGGTAGTAGGTCCCGCCGCAGACGTCGTCGAGGTCGTCCTCGGTGCGCGCCGCGTGGGTGGCCGCCACGCTCACCGGCGCCGACGCGTCCACCGTGGTGGCGGAGGGCCAGAGCGCCTCGGCCGGGTCCGCCGACGTCGCCGCCACGTTCTGCGCGCCGTCGCCGCCCCCGCCGGGCAGGACCAGGGCCACCCCGGTCAGCACCATCACCGCCGCCACGATCCAGGCCCATCTCCGGGTACGCGACACCCCGGCGGTCGTCGCGCCGGCCGGGTTCTCCCCGGTCGCCGGTCGCACCACCGGACCGTCCGCCGCCCGGGCGCGGTCGACCGAGTCCTTCAGCTGCCGCGCCAGCTCGTCGGTCATCGGCAGGACGACGGTCTGCGCCGCCTCGGGCTCCGGGTCCGGCTCGGCCTCCCCGGCGGTCTGCGACTCCTGCGGGCCCGGGGGTTCCGCTGCCGACTGTGGATCGTCCGTGCCGTCGTCCGCCGGCCCGGTGGGTGGCTTCCCTGCCTGCTCCATGCGCTCGCTCCCCGGCCCCATCCCTGAGGCGACGAACTATATCGACGCGGAATCGGCTCGTCACGGGGCGCGACGACAATTGTTACCACGCGGTAACGCCGCGGCTCCGGCCCGCCGGATTCGCTCCGGAAGCCGCAGGTGAGGGGGAGCGTTAAGGTTCAGCGGTGCTCGAAACGCTGATCTCCTTCCTGCGCCGTCTCTTCGGCTCGTCCCCCGCCGAACCGAAGCGGGGACGGACCGTCCCGCCCCGGAAGTCGGCGCCGTCCACCCCTCCGCCCGCCCGCCCCGCGCCCCGCCCGGCCCCGCCCGCTCCGCGCCCCGCACCCCCGCGCGAGGCGGAGAGGCCGGTACCGAAGCCCGCCGCGCGCCCGAAGCCCGCGCCGCCCAAGCCCGCCGCCCCGAAGCCCCGCCCACCGCGCCACGTCCCGACCGCCGACCGCGGCCGGGCCATCGCCTACGCCCCCAACCTGGACGGTGACGCGGACCCGGGCGAGATCGTCTGGACCTGGGTGCCGTACGAGGACGACCCCGCCCAGGGCAAGGACCGCCCCGTCCTGGTCGTCGGCCGCGACGACGCCACGCTGCTCGGCCTGATGCTCTCCAGCCAGAGCGAGCGCGACGGCCAGCGCAATTGGCTGGCGCTCGGCGCGGGGGAGTGGGACCGTGACAACCGTCCGAGCTGGCTCCGCCTGGACCGTGTCCTCGAGGTCGAGGAGGACGGCATCCGCCGCGAGGGTGCGATCCTGGACCGGGCACGCTTCGATCGGGTGGCCGCGAAGCTGCGGCGAGATTACGGATGGGCGTAAGAGGGCGGCATGGGGCATTCGCCGGATAGCGTGGCGGGCATGGATATGGACGTGATGGCCGGTTTCGGCGCCAAGCAGGCCTGGCTCGCCATCGCCGTCACCGAAGCGGAGCCCGCCGATGGTGCGGAGCCCGCCGATGGTGCGGAGCCCGCCGGACGGGACGCGATCGATCAGGCTGCCGTGCTGGCGGCTCTCGGGTTCCGGGACCTCGGCACGGCACCCTGGCGCCACGGCCTCGACCTGGCGCACCTCACCGACGACCGGGTGGTGGTCACCCCGGCGCTGCCCGGAGCCCGGAACACCCGCTGGATCCTGGCAGCCGGGCGCCGCCTCATCACCCACGTCCCCGACCTGGTCGCTCTGTCGGCGCTCCTGCGTACCGAAGCGCAATTCTTCGCCACTCATCGGGTGACCGAATCTCATCGCTGGCAGCGCGCGGTCGGCGGCGACCTGGTGCGCACCTTCGGCTACGTCGGCCAGACCGGCGAGGTCACCTCCTGGTTCGGCGACCCGGACCCGGCGGAGCGGGACGCCGGACTCCCCGGTGACTTCGATCCGGAGGAGGGTACGGTGCTGGTCGCCGAGCGCGACGTGTTCCACGTGGCCGGCGCCTGGAGCATCGACCCCACGACCTTGACCGGGCTCGCACCCGGACCGCTGCGGATCGGCGCGGCGGACTGACCCCTTGGACCGCGCCGCGCACTCGCGTGATCCACGAGACACGGCTTAGGGAGGCCAGATGCGCAAGTACGTGATCATGGGCGTTCAGGGCAGTGGCAAGGGCACCCAGAGCCAGATGCTGATCGGTGACCTCGAACTGGTCCACATCAGCGTCGGCGACATCTTCCGCTGGCACGTCCGCAACCACACCAAGCTCGGCGCCCAGGTTCGCCGGATCATGGCGGCCGGCGAGCTGGTCGGCGACGACCTGGTCGAGTCGGTGGTCCGCCGCCGCCTCGACGAGCACGACTGGAACTACGGCTTCGTCATCGACGGCTTCCCGCGCAACGGGCGGCAGGCCGAGTTCTTCATGGAGAGCTACGACATCGACGCGGTGATCCACCTGGAGCTCCCGGACGACGAGGTCCGCCGCCGGGTGCTCAGCCGCCGTCTCTGCCCGAACTGCGGCATGGACTACAACCTGATCGCGGACCGTCCGGAGCAGGAGGGCCGCTGCGACATCTGCGGCCACGAGCTGGTCACCCGCGCCGACGACACGCCGGAGGCCCTGGAGGCCCGGCTGCGCGACTACCACGAGAAGACCCGTCCGGTCCTGGAGCTCTTCCGCCGCAAGGAGGTCGTCCACGACGTGGACGCCCGCCCGCCGGTCGAGGAGGTCCAGGCCGCGATCCGCAAGACGCTGAACCTGCCGTCCTACCAGGGCTAGCCCGGGTTCCGAAACGCGGGCTAGCGTGCCGGGACCGCCTCGACGATGCGCTCCGCCGGGATCGGGACCGACCAGTCGGCCCTTATCTCGGCGAAGCGGACGACCCCCGCCCGGTCCACCACCACGGCGGCCGCGAAGGGCAGCACCGAGCGCTTGGTGCCGAGCACCCGGCCCGCCGCCGGGCTGCTGAAACCGATGTTGAGCGCGTCGATCAGCCGGTGCCGGGGGTCGGAGGCGACCAGGTAGCCGAGGTCGTGCCGGTGCTTCACGGGGGCCAGCCGGTCCGGGGCCTGCGGGCTGACCGCCACCAGGTGGGCGTCGAGCTCGGTGAGCGCCGGCAGGAGCGTGTCCTGGTACGCCCGGAGCGCCGCGTCGCAGTCCTCGGACCCGGCGTACCGGACGAAGAGCAGCACGAGCGGCCCGGTGTGCAGCAGCCGGTCCAGGTGGATCGGGCCCAGGTCGACCTCGAGCAGTGGCTGGAGGGGCAGGCGATCGCCGGCCGCCACCATCCGGTGCCACACCGCGTTGCGGTCGAGCAGCTCCCGGAACGCCACCTCGTCGACGCGTCGCAGGTCGTGCACGGTCGTCTTCATGACGCTCACCTTACCCTACTAAGCCCATAGGATTTAAGGGCCTAAACCCCGGCGGGATAGACTCCGATGACTGCCGGGCCGGAGCGGGCCGGCCCGCCACCACGACCACGGCGGCGACCGCGAGTACCCCGGTAGCCCACGGTCAGTCCGCTGAGGAAGCCGTCCGCGGACCGCGGCGCATGGTGCTGGGTGAGCACCGTCCCGATCACCGCGACGCCGAGGGCCGCCCCGACCTCGCGGGCCGCCGAGTTGAGCCCGGAACCCAGGCCCACGCCGCCGGCCGGCGGCCCGGAGAGGATCCCACCGGTCGGCGCCGGCGCGCACAGCCCGATCCCGGCAGCCATCGGCAGCAGGTGGGCCGCATGGATCGGGTACGCCGTCCCGGCGTCCACGGTGGAGAGTAGCAACAGCCCGCCGACGATCAGACCCAGCCCGGTCGCGATGATCCGGCGCGGGCCGCACCGGAGGGTCGGCGGCACCGCCCGGCGCGAGACGGCGCCCGTCCCGATCGCCAGGGGCCCGATCGCGACCCCGGTGAGCAGCGCGGAGTACCCCTTCACATCTGGCAGGAACTGGGCGTTGGCGTAGAGGAGCGCGAAGAACGTCGCCCCCGCGCCGAGTGCGCCGGCGCGCATCGAGGGCAGTCGGAGGACCCGAGGGTCGAGCAGCGGGTCCCGGACCCGCAGCGCGTAGGTGGTGAAGCTCACGAGCGGCAGTGCCCCGGCGCCGAACCCGCCCAGCACGGCGACGTCGGTCCAGCACCGCTCGGGGCCCTCGATGATGCCGTGGCGGTCTCGGTCGGTCCCGAGCTGCTCGCCCGAGTCCGGGCCGAGGCGCCGGGTGTGGACCGGCCGGGCGGTACCCCGCGGGCGGTGAGCCGGCGGTCCGGGGTGCCTCGGCTGGTCGGCCGGCGATCCGGGGTGCCTCAGAGCGGTGGGCTGGCGATCCGGGGTGTCTCGGGCGCTCCGAGAGACCCGTGAACGCCAGCCGCGCCGGGAAAGCTGGTGCCCGGAGGTCCCTCAAGCCCGCCGAGACACCCCTGACCACCAGCCGCGAAGATCATCCCCACGGTTGATCATGAAATGTCGATCAAGCCCGGACAGGCGGGGCCCACCCCGGCCGGGGGAGACCCCCGCCGGAATTGATCAGCGGGGTCACGCGTGGCTCCGTGCCTGCGCCCGCGAGGCCGTCGCCGTCGCCTGACGGGGCCGCGCCGCCCGCCGGAAAACCAACACACCCGGGCATCGGCGCGGGAATCATGATCATGTGACGGGTAACTCCGTGTGCGCCCGAAATCGCAGCATGCACCCGTCTACTGGACAGAAACTTGGGGGGTAGGGAGACCGAAATCTCTTTGACATATTGCTTTCGGGCACAGTCGGGCGTAAACAAAGACAAAGCCAAATCAAGTCCGGGCGGTGAGTGGATGTACGCGGAGGAACGGCAGCAGGAGATCGTGCGCCGTGCCCGTGCCGCGGGCAGGGTCGACGTGGTGACCCTGGCCGAGAGTTTCACGGTGACGGCCGAGACGATCCGCCGTGACCTGACCGTTCTGGAGCGGGCCGGTGTGCTGCGCCGGGTGCACGGGGGCGCCATCCCGGTGGAGCGGCTCGGCTTCGAGCCCACCCTGGCCACCCGCGACACCGTGCTGATCGGCGAGAAGGAGCGGATCGCCAAGGCCGCCCTCGCCGAGATCCCGGAGGAGGGCGCGATCATCCTGGACGCGGGGACCACCACGGCCCGCCTCGCCCAGCTGCTCCCCGCCGACCGCGAACTCACCGTCGTGACCAACTCCCCGGTCCTGGCCGCCCTGCTCGGCCTCAAGCCCAACCTCACGGTGCTGCTGCTCGGAGGCAGAGTACGCGGCAAGACCCTGGCCACTGTGGACGACTGGGCGCTGCGCCCGCTCGCCGAGATGTACGTGGACGTCGCCTTCATGGGGACGAACGGGTTCTCCGTGGAACGCGGCATGACCACCCCCGACCCGGCCGAGGCGGCGGTCAAGCGCGCGATGATCGCCGCGGCCCGCCGGGTGGTGCTGCTCGCCGACCACACCAAGATCGGCAACGATTATCTGGCCCGGTTCGGCGGCCCCGCCGAGCTGGACCTGCTGATCACCGACAACGGGCTCGACGACGAGCTGGCCTCCGAGGTCGAGGGCGCCGGCGTCCGGATGGTGCAGGCATGATCCTCACCGTCACCCTGAACCCCAGTGTCGACCGGGCTCTGGAGGTCGAGGCGCTGGTCCGCGGCGAGGTGCTGCGCTCCGTCGACTCGCACATCGACCCGGGCGGCAAGGGTGTCAACGTCTCCCGGGCGCTGCTCGCCAACGGGGTCCGCTCCACCGCGGTCGTCCCGGCCGGCGGCGCCGAGGGCGAGCAACTCGTCGACCTGCTCAAGGGTGAGGGCGTCGACATGCTGGCCGTCCCGATCGCCGGGCGGACCCGTTCCAACATCACCCTGGCCGAGCCGGACGGCACGGTCACCAAGGTCAACGAGGCCGGTCCGGTCCTCACCGCCGCCGAGTTCGCCCAGGTCAGTTCCGCCGTGCTGGCCGCCGCCGGCGCCGCCGACTGGGTGGTGCTCTGCGGCAGCCTGCCGCCGGGCGACTCCCTGCCGGCCTTCGCCGGGCTCTGCGAGCAACTGGTCGCCGCCGGCGCCCGGCTGGCCGTCGACTCCAGCGGTCCCGCGCTGCTCGCCGGCGTCGCGGCCGGCGCGGCGCTGGTCAAGCCGAACCGGGAGGAGCTCGCCGAGGCGGTCGGCGGCGAGCTGCGGACCGTGGGCGACGTGCTGGAGGCCTGCGAGAAGCTGCGCAAGGCGGGCGCCGGCGCGGTGCTGGCCAGCCTCGGCGCGGACGGCGCGGTGCTGGTCGCGGACTCCGGCGTGCTGGCCGGCGCGGCCCCGGTGACCGTGCCGCGAAGCACGGTCGGCGCCGGCGACGCGATGCTGGCCGGTTTCCTCGCGGCCGGCGCGCGCGGCGAGGCCGCCCTGATCGAAGGCCTGGCCTGGGGCTCCGCCTCGGTCGGCCTCCCCGGGAGCCGGATGCCCGGCCCCGCCGATCTGGACCGCTCCCTGGTCCGGATCGACACCCACCCCGATCCCCTCCGGCGACTCCACCGGAACTGAGTCCGCGGCTTCCCGTCCTGGGCCGCCGCACCCGTATAAAACCTCACCTTCAGCGCGGGGGCCGACCCCAATCCTTGAATGGAGACCCCTCATGGCCTCTTCGTACACCCCCGAGGTCACCGGTACCGGCATACGGGCCCGGGTGCAGACCCTCGGCGGCCACCTCGCCGGCATGGTCATGCCCAACATCGGCGCACTCATCGCCTGGGGCCTGATCACCGCCCTCTTCATCCCGGTCGGCTGGATTCCGAACGCGACGCTGGCCGAACTCGTCGACCCGATGATCAAGTACCTGCTCCCGGTGCTGATCGGTTACACCGGCGGCCGGATCGTGCACGGCCAGCGCGGCGCCGTGGTCGGCGCGATCGCCACCTTCGGCGTCGTGGTCGGCGCGGACGTGCCGATGTTCCTCGGTGCCATGCTCATCGCCCCGCTCACCGCGTGGGTGCTGAAGAAGTTCGACAACGCGATCGAGGACCGGATCCGCCCCGGCTTCGAGATGCTGGTCGACAACTTCTCCGCCGGCATCATCGGCGGCGCGTTCGCCATCCTCGGCAAGCTCGCCATCGGCCCGGTCGTCGACGGGCTCACCAAGGCGGCCGGCAACGCCGTCGACTGGCTGCTCGACCACAGCCTGATGCCGCTCGCCTCGATCCTGGTCGAGCCGGCCAAGGTGCTCTTCCTGAACAACGCGATCAACCACGGCGTGTTCGGGCCGCTCGGCGTGCAGCAGGTGGCGGAGCAGGGCAAGTCGATCCTCTTCATGATCGAGTCGAACCCCGGCCCCGGTCTGGGCCTGCTCCTCGCGTACCTCTTCTTCGGCCCGAAGTCGCTGCGGCCCAGCACCCCGGCCGCGATCATCATCCACTTCTTCGGCGGCATCCACGAGATCTACTTCCCGTACGTGCTGATGAAGCCGCGCCTGATCCTCGCGATGATCGCCGGTGGCATGTCCGGCGTCGCCACCTTCATGATCACCGGGACCGGCACGGTCGCCACCCCGGCGCCGGGCAGCATCTTCGCCTACTTCGCGGTCACCGCGAAGAGCGGCTACGCCGGCATGATCCTCGGCGTGATCATCGCGGCCGCGGTCACCTTCGCGGTGGCCTCCGCCCTGCTCGGCTTCGGCAAGCTCAAGGCCGACCAGGAGATCGACGAGGTGGCCGAGGAGCAGGCCGCCGCGGACGCCGCGGCCGAGAACCCGGACGCCGTGGCCGAGCACACCGACTCCTCGGCGACCGAGCCCCCCACGGCCGCCGAGGGCAAGCCCGTCACCACCACCCAGGAAACCGCCTAAGCAACCCCCCTCGGACGGAGGACCCGGTCATGGCCACCATCAACGGCAAGGACATCCACAAGCTCGTCGTCGCCTGCGACGCCGGCATGGGCAGCAGCGTGATGCTCGCCAGCACGCTCCGCAAGCAGCTCGGCAAGAGCGGCGTCACGGTGGAGCACACCCCGGTGAACAGCATCCCGGCCGACGCCGACCTGGTTGTCTGCCACAACGGGCTGGCCGCCCGGGCCCGTTCGATCGCGCCCGGCAAGCCGATCGTGCCGTTCCAGATCTTCCTCGGCGACCCGGCCGTGACCAAGGTGGTCAAGGCCATCCAGCAGGGCACCGATATCAATGTCTGAGCTGCTGGACCGCCGGGGCATCCGGCTCGCGGAGAAGGCGGCGGACCGCGAGGACGCGATCCGCCGCTGCGGACAGGCGCTGGTCGAGATCGGCGCCGTCGACCCGGGCTACGTGGACACCATGCTCGCCCGGGAGCAGTCCATCTCCACGTACGTCGGTGTGGGCGTCGCCATCCCGCACGGCACCCTCGGCGGCAAGGACCTGGTGAAGCGGGACGCCCTCGTGGTGCTCCGCTTCCCGGACGGCGTGGAGTGGGGTGGTGACCGGGTCTCGGTCTGCGTCGCCATCGCCGCCAGGGGCGACGGGCACGTCGAGCTGCTCGCCGCGCTCGCCGAGATCCTGCTCGACGACGACCAGGCCCGCGAACTGCGCGAGGCCACCGATCCCGACACCGTCATCCGGCTGCTCGCGCCGGTACAGGAGGACAGCAACTCATGAAGGTCGTGCGTTTCCACGCCCCCGGCGACGTCCGCTTCGAGGACGCGCCGGAGCCCGAGGCCGGCCCCGGTGAGGTGAAGATCCGAGTCCGGAACTGCTCCACCTGCGGCACCGACGTCAAGATCTCCAAGTTCGGGCACCACCACATCCACCCGCCCCGGGTGATGGGCCACGAGATCGCCGGCGAGGTGGTCGCGGTCGGCGAGGGCGTCGAGGGCTGGGCCGAGGGCGACCGGGTCCAGGTCATCGCGGCCATCCCGTGCGGCGAGTGCGGCGAGTGCGCCCGTGGCCGGATGACCATCTGCCCGAACCAGGTCTCGATGGGTTACCACTTCGAGGGCGGTTTCGCGCAGTTCATGGTCGTACCCAAAGAGGTCCTGAAGGTTGATGGTCTGAACCGGATCCCGGAGGGCGTCTCGTTCGCCGAGGCGTCGGTGGCCGAGCCGCTGGCCTGCGCCCTCAACGCGCAGAACCTGGCCCGGGTCGGCGAGGGCGACGACGTCGTGGTGATCGGCTCCGGCCCGATCGGCTGCCTGCACGTCCGGCTGGCCCGCGCCCGCGGCGCCGCCCGGGTCTTCCTGGTCGAGCTGAGCCGTCAGCGCCTGGAGATGGCCGCGAACCTGGTCAAGCCGGACGCCGCGATCTGTGCCGCCGAGGTCGACCCGATCGAGGAGGTCCTGAAGCTGACCGACGGCCGCGGTGCCGACGTGATCATCACGGCGGCCGCCTCCGGCAAGGCGCAGGAGCAGGCGATCCAGATGGCCGCCCGGCAGGGCCGGATCAGCTTCTTCGGCGGGCTGCCCAAGGACAACCCGACCATCACCTGCGACTCGAACCTGGTGCACTACCGCGAGCTGATGATCGTGGGCGCCAACGGGTCCAGCCCCACGCACAACAAGCAGGCGCTCGACCTGGTCGCCACCGGCGCGGTGCCGGTCGCCGACCTGATCACGCACCGGCTCCCGCTGGAGAGCGCGATCGACGCGTTCGGCATCGTCGCCCGCGGCGAGGCCATCAAGGTCACCATCGAACCGTAGTCCGGAAAAGGAGAACACCGATGCCCACGCGTACGGTGACCGTCGGCTCCGCGAGCGGGCTGCACGCCCGCCCCGCCAAGCTCTTCGTCGAGGCGGCCGCGGCCGCGCCGGTCAAGGTCACCATCCGGACCGGGGAGAAGAAGCCGGTGCCGGCGAAGAGCATGCTCTCGGTGCTCGCGCTCGGCGCCAAGAAGGGCACCGAGGTGATCCTCGAGGCCGAGGGTGACGGCGCGGAGGAGGCCCTGGACGGCCTGGCCGCGCTGCTCGCCAGGGACCTGGACGCCGACGATGCCGCCTGAGACGGTGAGCCTCTCCGGCATCGGCGTCTGCGCGGGCCTCGCGGCCGGCCCACTGCTGCGGATCGCCGCGGCGCCGGCGCTCCCCGCGCCGGCGCCGGTCGGCGACCCCGCCGCGGAGACCGAGCGGGCGTACGCGGCCCTGGCGGCCGTCGTCGCCGAACTTCAGGCCCGCGCTGACCGGGCCACCGACAGCACCGTTGCCGAGGTGCTGCGGGCGGAGGCCCTGATGGCGGCCGACGAGGAGCTGCGCGACGCGGTTCAGGAGCACATCGGCTCCGGCAGCGACGCGCCGCACGCCGTCGACGCCGCCTTCGGCGCGTTCCGCGAGATGTTCGCCGAAGCCGGTGGATATCTCGCGGAACGCGTCGCCGACCTGGACGACCTGCGCGACCGCGCGGTGGCCGTGCTGCTCGGGCTGCCGATGCCCGGCGTGCCGCAGCCCGGTCACCCGTACGTGCTGGCCGCCCGGGACCTGGCGCCCGCGGACACCGCCGACCTCGACCCCGAGCAGGTGCTCGCCCTGGTCACCGAGATCGGCGGCCCGACCAGTCACACCGCGATCCTGGCCCGGGCCCTCGGCCTGCCCGCCGTGGTCGCCTGCCCCGGCGCGCTCGCCGTGCCCGAGGGCACGCTGGTGCTGGTGGACGGCGCGACCGGCCGGGTCGACCTGGACGTCGACGAGGCCACGGTGACCGCCACCCGGGAGGCCGCCGCGCAGGCCGGGGCGGAGGCCGCGGGGCTCACCGGCCCGGGAGCGACGTCGGACGGGCACGCGGTCAAGCTGCTCGCCAACGTCGGCTCGGCCAAGAACGTCCCGGCGGCCGACGAGGCGTACGCGGAAGGGGTGGGTCTCTTCCGCACCGAGCTGCTCTTCCTGGACCGGGGGACCGAGCCGACGCTGGAGGAGCAGACCGTCGCCTACCGGGAGGTCTTCCGGGCGATGGCGGGCCGGCGGGTGGTGATCCGCACGCTCGACGCGGGCGCCGACAAGCCGCTGCCCTTCCTGAACCAGGAGGGCGAACCGAACCCGGCGCTGGGCGTACGCGGACTGCGGGTGGCCCGGCAGCGGCCGGACGTGCTCACCACCCAGCTGGCGGCGATCGCCGCGGCGGCGGGTGAGTGCGACGCCGACGTCTGGGTGATGGCGCCGATGGTCTCCACGGTCACCGAGGCGGCCGACTTCGCCGCGGCGGTGCACGAGGCCGGACTGCCCACGGCGGGCGTGATGATCGAGGTGCCGGCCGCCGCGCTGCGCGCCGCCGACCTGCTCGGGGTGGTCGACTTCCTCAGTATCGGCACCAACGACCTGAGCCAGTACACCTTCGCCGCCGACCGGATGTGCGGCGACCTGGCCGACCTGCTGGATCCGTGGCAGCCCGCGCTGCTGCAGCTCATCGCGATCTGCGGGGAGGCCGGCCGGGAGTCCGGGAAACCGGTCGGGGTGTGCGGCGAGGCGGCCGCGGATCCGGGTCTCGCCCCGGTGCTGGCCGGGCTCGGCGTCACCAGCCTGTCGATGTCACCGCGGGCACTGCCGGCGGTACGCGCCTCGCTGGCCCGGCACACGTACGAGGAGTGCCGCCGCCTGGCCGGGCTCGCGGTCTCCGCGCCGGACGCTGCCCAGGCACGGAAGCTGGTCGGCTGAACTGTTCCCGCCTGCGCCCGAACGGCGCAGGCGGGACTCGCTCGGAGGTGCCGGATCAGGAGAACGGGAAGCCGGCCGGGAACTTCGGCACCGTCGGCATGACGATCTTCGGCGGCGGCACGCTCGTCACCGCGCGGATCAGATCGTTCACCACCTTCGGTGTCCCGGGCGTGCCCTCCAGGACGGTGAGCTTCTTCTTGGTGCCGTCGCTGTAGCCGACCTCGATCTGGTACGAGAACCGGTCACAGCAGGCGTTCTTGGCGACGTATCGCGGCTTGACCGCGAGGAACGCCGCACTGGACGCGAGGCGGTAGGCCTCGAGGGACTGCTTGTTGCCACCCTTGCCGGCCAGCGCGTAGATCGACCGGTCACCGCTGATGCCGCCGGTCCGGATCACCGCGATCGCGGTCGCCTGCTTCGTCGTGGACTTGGCCGGCGCCGTGGTTCCCGGTGGCACGACCGCGGCCGCCGGTTCCGCCGCGACGGCGGCCCCGGCGCCACCGATGGTGGCGCCGGCGAAGCCGACCAGCAGGGCGACTGTCCGCAGCCCGCGGGATGGGAATTTCCTGCTCATGGTCATCCACAGAGCATATCGGTCAAAAACGTGCTAATCAGGTAAAACGCGCCCGTTGTCCAAGGCTGCCTCGGAGAGGTCGTAGCCGCGTTTGGCCAGCTTGTTCTCGATGGTGTGGCAGACGTGCTCGACCACGGCCAGCCGGGCGTACGGCTTCTCGTCGCCCGGGACCACCAGCCAGCGTGCCTTCGGGCGGTCGGTGCGGTCGAGCATCTCCTCGATCGCCTTCTCGTACTCCGCACGCTTCTCCCGGTTCCGCCAGTCCTCGTCGGTGAGCTTCCACGTCCGCAGCGGATCACCGGCCCGGTCCCGGAACCGGCGGAGCTGCTCCTCGTCCGAGACGTGCATCCAGAACTTGATCAGGATCATGCCCTCGGCGGTCAGCGTCCGCTCGAACTCCACGATCTCGTCGTACGCCCGCTTCCACTGCTCCCCGGTCGCGAAGCCCTCGACCCGCTCCACCAGCACCCGGCCGTACCAGGAGCGGTCCAGCACGGTCATCCCGCCCCGGCCCGGAAGGACGTTCCAGAAGCGCTGCAGGAAGTGGTGCCGCTTCTCGTCGTACGTCGGCGCGGCGAACTGCGACACCCGGACGTGCCGGGGATCCAGCGGCGCGGTCAGTCGTTTGATCGCGCCGCCCTTGCCAGACGCGTCCCACCCCTCGAAGAGCACGCAGAGCGGCGGCCCGATCGTCTTGCGCCCGATCTGCCCGCCGAGCAGCAGTCGCAACCGCAGTAACCGCTGCTGCGCCGCGGCGAGGCGGGCCACGGCCTTCTTCTTCGAGATCTCGACCGGTGGTTCGGCACTACCCAGGTGACCCATCCGCTCAGCATCCCCGAAACCCGGTGTGCTCCGCAGCGAGCGGTGCGGGACAATCCGTGGCGTGACTTTCGTAGACGACCTGCAGTGGCGCGGACTGATCCAGGACTCGACCGACCCCGACGAGCTGCGCAAAGCGCTCGACGACGGCTCGATCACGTTCTACGTGGGCTTCGACCCCACCGCCGCCTCGCTGCACGTCGGTCACCTCATGCAGGTCCTCACCGCCAGCCGGCTCCAGCGGGCCGGGCACCGGCCGCTGCTGCTGGTCGGCGGCGCGACCGGACAGATCGGCGACCCGCGCGAGTCCGCCGAGCGCACGCTGAACCCGCCGGAGGTGGTCGAGGCCTGGGTGCTCCGGATCCGCGAGCAGCTCGCCCCCTTCGTCACCTACGACGGGGAGAACGCGGCGATCCCGGTCAACAACCTCGACTGGACCGGCCCGATGTCGGTGATCGAGTTCCTGCGGGACGTCGGTAAGCACTTCCCGGTCAACAAGATGCTGGCCCGGGACGTGGTCCGCAACCGCCTGGAGAGCGGCATCAGCTTCACCGAGTTCAGCTACCAGCTGCTCCAGGCGAACGACTTCTACCAGCTGCACGTGCGCAACGGCTGCTCGCTGCAGTTCGGCGGCTCCGACCAGTGGGGCAACATCACCGCCGGCGTCGACTTCGTCCGGCGTCGCGGCGCCGGCCCGGTGCACGCCTTCGTCACCCCGCTGGTGCTCAAGGCGGACGGCACCAAGTTCGGCAAGACCGAGGGCGGCGCGGTCTGGCTCGACCCGGCCATGACCAGCCCGTACGCGTTCTACCAGTTCTGGATCAACAGCGACGACCGCGACGTGAGCCGGTACCTGAAGTACTTCAGCTTCAAGTCCCGGGAGGAGCTGGAGGAGCTGGAGAAGGCGACCGCGGAGCGTCCTCAGGCCCGTCTCGCGCAGCGTGCCCTGGCCGAGGAGCTCACCGCGCTGGTGCACGGTGCGGAGGAGGCGCGCCAGGCCGTCGCGGCGAGCCAGGCGCTCTTCGGGCGCGGGTCCCTGGAAGAGCTCTCCGCGGAGACGCTGCGTGCCGCGCTTTCCGAGGCAGGGCTTTTCACCGTACGGGGTGAGCTGCCCCCGGCGGGTGCGCTGCTCAAGGAGTCGGGTCTGGTGGCCAGCGCCAACGAGGCCCGCCGCACGATCACCGAGGGCGGGGCGTACGTGAACAACGAGCGGATCACCGACGGTGAGGCCGTGATCCCGGAATCGGCGTTGCTGCACGGCCGCTTCCTGGTCCTCCGCCGGGGCAAGCGCACGTTCGCCGGCGTCGAGATCGTCAAATGACCCGCTGACCTGTGCTTTTTTCATGATCGGCCCGCTGTGACCCACGTCGCGGCGGGCCGATTTGGTGTCCGGGACACGAGCCTGTAATGTTTTCCAAGCCGCCAGGGAGACGGGCGAGCGAGCGGGACTCGAAAGAGGCCCGGAGCGGCCGTCCTGGGGCAGACCCCAAGAAATAGTTACGGTGAATCACCGTGTACTGTTTCGCGGGACTCGAACGGATTCTTGATTCCTTCGAATTCGCGACTGGTTTCGACCACGAAAACGCGGATTTGACGGAGCGGAAAACGAGAGAGTAAAGTAGAGCGAGTGCCCCGGGGAACGGGCCGCGGAAATGCGGATCGTTCGAAGGTGTGCGGTTGTTCTTTGAGAACTCAACAGGGTGCTTGATAAGCCAGTGCCAATATGGCATTACCCCGGCCTATCTCTTTGGGGATGGGTTGGAGA
>NZ_JBFAYF010000013.1:0-171598 GCF_040681165.1 Actinoplanes sp. NPDC051851
TTGTCTGGGGCGCGGGGGGGGGCGGGTGGGTTTGTGCGGGCCCCGCCCCCCGCCCCCGGCTGCCGTGTCCCGCGGCGTCGTGTTCAGTGCCGTCGGGTTCAGTGCCGTCGGGTTCAGTGCCGTCGGGTTCAGTGCCGTCGGGTTCAGTGCCGTCGCCGCCCTGCCGAAGAACGAGTGTGGGGAGACATTCCCGCCCGCCGCCGCGCCGCGCCTGGCGCCGGGTCTGCCTGTGCGCCACCGCCGCGGTCCTCGCGGTGGCGGCGGCCCAGCTGCGCCCGGCGGGTGCCCGCTTCACCGCCCGGACGTCGAACACCGGCGACGCGCTGTCCGCCGGCACGGTGGTGCTCTCCGGCACCATCCCGGCGAGCGGCACACTCTTCACGGTCACCGGCGCCATCCCCGGCAGCACCGCCATCACCTGCGTCATCACGGCGTACACGGGTTCGCTGCCCGCGACGGTCCGGATGTACGTGCCGACGGCGACCGGCACGCTCGGCTCGTACACGGTCTTCCGGCTCCAGATCGGCACCGGCAGCAACACCGACTGCAGCGACTTCAGCGCCACGAGCACCCTCTACAACACCACCGGCATGCGCGCCGGGGCGTACACGCTGGCGTCCTTCATCACCGCCAGCAACACCTGGGCGACCGGCGTCGGCGGCTGGGCCGCGACCACCAACACGACGCGTACCTGGAAACTCGAATGGATCGTGCAGAGCGACGACGCGGCCCAGTCCCAGTCCACGTCCTTCACCGCCCGCTGGGAGGCCCAGCGCTGACGGGTTCAGAGGGCGTCGCGGGCGCCGCGCGGCTCGCGGCCGAGGAACTCGCCGAGCAGCGGGTCGGTGCCGGCGAAGAAGCCACGCCGGGCCGCCTGGTAGAAGCCGAGCAGGAAGCGCGTCATGTGCTCCGGCTGGCCCGCCGCGAGCCGTTCCGCGACCCACTCCGCCTCGTCGACCTGCCGGAACCCGATCGTGCGGCCCGCTATCTCGGACGCGATCCCGGCCAGTTCGGTGAAGGTCACGGCCGTGGGCGCGGTGATCGTCACCGGGCCGTCGTACGCACCGTCGGACGTCAGGATCGCCGCTGCGGCCTCGGCCGCGTCCTCGCGTGCAGTCCACGACACCGGGCCGTCGCCGGGGACCACGATCTCCCCGGTCTCCCGCCACGGGCCGGCGAGCCACTGCAGGCTGTGCGCGTAGAAGCCGTTGCGCAGCGACGTCCACGCCACCCCGGACTCCGCCAGCAACCGCTCGGTCGCGGCGTGGTCCCGGCCCGGCCCGAACGGGTTCGCGGGCGCCGCCGCCTGGTGACTCGTGTACAGGATCCGCTTCACCCCGGCCGCGACCGCCGCGTCGACCGCAGCCCGGTGCAGCGCGACCGCGTCCGCCGCCGGATCGTTCGACGAGACGAGCAGCAGCTGGTCGGCCCCGGCGAAGGCGGCCGGCAGCGACGCCGGTTCGGCGTAGTCGCCGCGGCGCACCGCGATGCCGCGCCGCGCCCAGTGCTCCGCTTTCGCGGCGTCCCTGACGACCACGGTCAGTTCGCTCGGCGGCATGCGTTCGAGCAGGTGGCCCACGGTCGCACCGTTGAGTGCCCCGGTCGCCCCGGTCACGATGATCATTGATTCACCCTCCGCGTTATCACTGGAAACACTTCGACCGTAACGCCGATAATCAGTGATAGCAAGCCGGTGCTATCGTTGATTCGTGAGCGATGTGGTCAAGAACCGGGCGGACACCCGGGCGGCGATCGTCGACGCGGCCGCCGCCCTGCTGCGCGAGGACGGCCCGGCCGCCGTGACGACCCGCGGTGTCGCCGAGCGCGCCGGTGTGCAGGCCCCGGCCATCTACCGCCTCTTCGGCGACAAGGACGGCCTGCTCGACGCGGTCGCCGAGCAGGTGATGGCCACCTTCGTCGCGGACAAGGCCGCCGGGGTCGCCGCCGCGACGGCCCACGGCGCCGACCCGCTCGACGACCTGCGCGCGAGCTGGCGCAAACAGATCGATTTCGGTCTCACCAACCCGGCCGTGTTCCGCCTGCTGAGCGACCCCGACCGGGTGCTCGGCTCCCCCGCCGCCCGCCTCGGCAAGCAGATCCTGGAGACCCGCGTGCACCGCCTGGCCACCACCGGCCGCCTGCGGGTACCCGAATCCCAGGCGGTCGATCTCATCCAGGCCGCCAGCGTCGGCACCATCCAGACCCTGCTGGCGACGCCGGCGGCCGACCGCGACCCGACCCTGGCCGAGGTGATGATGGACGCGGTCCTGACCCGCATCCTGACCGGCGCCCCCGCCGCACCTTCCACCGCACCCGACGAGCCCCTCGCGGCGGCCATCGCCCTGCGCGCGCTCGCCCCTCAGCTGGTGGCGCTCACCCCGGCCGAGCGCCACCTACTGATCGACTGGCTCGACCGCGTCACCGCGGTGCCGGGTGGACCGGTGGGACATCCGCCCAGCTCAGCGCCGTGACGTCGGCGCCGGCGAGGATCTCGGCGGGGTGGGTGGTGGCGAGGCCGACGCAGCGCATGCCAGCGGCGCGGGCCGCGGCCACGCCGGTCGCCGAGTCCTCGATCACCACGCAGTCGGCCGGTGGCACGCCGAGGCGTTCGGCCGCCAGCAGGAAGACGTCCGGCGCCGGTTTCGGGCGTACGCCCGGGACGGAGAGGTCGACCACGCGGCCCCCGAACAGCCGGGAGAGGCCGGTCGCGGTGTCGGCCAGGGCCAGCAGGCTCGGCTCCATCGACGTGGCCACGCAGGTACCGACCTCGGGGTGCACCGTCGCGAAGTACTCCCGGAATCCGGGCACGAAGCGGACGCTGCGCGCGAGCAGGGCCGCCATCAGCACCCGGCGCTCCGCGGCCAGGGCGTCCGGCTCGTCGTCGAGGCCGCAGACGTCGATGATGATCTCGATGGCGGCGCGTTCGCCCCGCCCGGTCAGCAGCGGCTTGAGCGTGTCGCGCGGGTAGGCGCGGCCCCGCCGGTTCAGCAGCTCCGCCTGCGCCGCGTCCCAGGCGCCCTCGGTGTCCACCACGACACCCTCGGCATCGAAGATGATGGCCCGTCCCGTCGTGATCATCTAGGCCGCGGCCTCCCATAGGACGTCGAGGATCCCGCGGAGCACGGCCGCGGTCTCCTCCTTGGTCAGGATGTTGGTGCGGACCGTGAGCGAGGTCTTGCCCGCGAAGTCGCTGAACGAGGGGCCGACCCAGAGACCGAGCCGTGGCGGCTTGCCGTCCAGCACGGTCCGCACCCGGGGATCGGGCCGGCGCTCGGGGGGCGGGTGCGCCGCCCGGGGCGTACCGGAGGATCTGTCGTTGCGGTGGAACTGCCCCCGGGCGTCGTTGAACTCGAAGCGGACGTTCTGCGCCCGGAGGAGGCCGTCGCTCACCCCCGCCCGGCGCAGCGCGAACGGGTCGACGCCGGCCCTGGTGTAGGCGGTGAGCGCGGCCGCGAACGTGTCCCGGAAGACGGTGTCCGGTTCGGTGCCGTCGGTGTAGAGCATCGTCGCCTCGCTCTTCAGTCGCGTGACCGAGGACTGGCGCCGGGCGTCGCCCCGGTCGGCGTAGCTCAGGGTGACGCCGACCGCCCGCTGATCCAGGCGGCGGGCGACGGTGTGGCAGAACGCCGCCAGCAGCACCGTGGACGGGCTCGTCGACAGCCTGGTGGCGATCCGGTCGCAGAGCCGGGTCACGGCGGCGCCCTCGCAACGGGCCTCCTGACCGAGATCTGGTGACAGCCGCGTCCGCGGGACGATCGCGGCGGCCCGGAGGCGGTCCGCCACCTGCTCCCGGTGCGCGATGGCCGCCGCGGTCCGCGCCCGTCCGGCCGGTCCCTCCTCCCACGCCACCTGGTCCAGCTGATGAAAAACGGCCGGCGGCTCGGCGCCGTGGCCACCCGTGCCGATCTCCCGCATGACGTCCCGGGCCAGGTTCGAGAACCCCCAGCCGTCCACGAGCAGCCGGGACGCGGCGATCACCACGTTCTCGCCGGTACCCCGGTCGCCGGTCACCCCGATCCGGACCAGGTGGCGGCCGCCGACGTCGATCATCTCCCGGCCGAACTCCTTCGCCAGCACGTCGGCGCCGCCGTCCGACCGCACCTCGCCGACCACGATCGGGAAGGTCTCCGCCGGGTTCACCCGCTGGGCCGGCCGCGGCTCCGCCAGATCGTGGACCGTCGTCCGGAAGCACTCGTGCCGGGCGGCCACCCGGGTCAGCGCCCGCAGCAGGTCGTCGATCGGCAGGCGCCAGCGGCCCCGCAGGTGGAGGGTGGCGTGCAGGTCGAAGTTCGGGCGGGTCTCCGGCGGCAGCGCGAGATCCTCCCGGTACCCGTTGGTGATCTCCAGCTGGGCCCAGGAGAACGGCCCGGACCGGGCCGCCACCGCGGGCAGCGCACGTCGCACCGTCTCCCCTCGGCTCATCTGCTCCCCCTCACTTCTGCTCCCCCTCACTTCTGCTCCCCCTCACTCCGCGGCGTGGGCCGGCCGCCGGCTCTCGGTCTCCAGCAGCACGGCGACGCCGTCGTCCGCGCAGGCCGGGATGACGACGTCCGCCGCCGCGAGGACCTGCGGCGACGCGCCCTCGACGACCGCGCCGAGGTGCGCCCACCGGAGCATGTCGACGTCGTTCCAGCTGTCCCCGGCCGCGATCGTCGCCTCCGGCGGGATGCCCAGACGGGCCCGGAGGACCTCCAGCGTGCGGGCCTTGGAGACGCCCTCCGCGATCAGGTCGGCCCAGGTGTGCCCGCCGCGGCGGTAGACGACCGGCGTGTAGGCCCCGAGCTCCGTCAACCGGCGGCGCAGGTCCGCGACGTCGGCGCCGGCGGTACGCAGGAACAGGCGCGGCACCGGCCGGGCGCCGACCGTGGCCCAGTCCGCGACGCGCTGCGGGCCGCCGAACTCGTCCGCCGGCAGTTCCCGGGTGCCCAGGTAGGCGCCGGACTCCTCCTCGGCGACCAGGACCGGGTCGGGCAGCTCGGCGGCGAGCGCGGACAGGGCCCGGCCGTCGATCAGCCGCCGGTGCGCGGGTACGCCGTCCGGGCCGTACAGCAGGGCGCCGTCGGAGCAGACCGCCCAGCAGCCGCGCAGCTCGGCGTACGCGTCCGGCAGCGTCCGGGTGGTGGCCCACGGCCGTCCGGTGGCCAGCACCACGATCCATCCACGACGGCGGACCGCGTGCACCGCGCGGCGTACCCGGTCCGAGACCCGGCCGTCCCGTCCGACCAGGGTGCCGTCCAGGTCGAGGGCGACGAGCCGCCGGTCCGGTGCCGGGGTCATCGCGGGACCTGGTCGCGGTACCGGAAACGCTGCACCTTGCCGGCCGGGTTCCGCTCGATGGCGGGCACCAGGTCGACGTGGACCGGGACCTTGTGCGGCGAGAGGGAACGGCGGCAGTGTGCCTGGATGTCGGCGGCCGCCGGAGCCGGGCCGTCGCCGTCCACCACGACCACCGCCGCCGGAACCATGCCCAGCAGGCCGTCGGGGCGGCCGACGACGACCGCGTCCCGGATCCGCGGATGCCGGAGCAGCACCTCCTCGATCTCCCGTCCGCTGACGTTGGCGCCGCCGACGATGATCACGTCGTCGACGCGGTCGGTCAGGAAGAGATAGCCGTCCGCGTCCAGGTAGCCGAGGTCCCCCACGCTGCAGAAGCCGCCGGGCAGGGTACGCACGTGCCGCAGCCGGTCCGGGGACAGCCGCTGGGTGGCGGCCGAGCGCAGGTAGATCTCGCCGACCCGGCCCGGTGGCAGGCGCCGGCCCCGCGGGTCGACCACCCGTACCTGGGTCATGAACGGCCGGCCGACCGTGCCCGGGTGCGCCAGCCACTGGTCGCCGCCGCAGAACACCGCGCCGACCATCTGGGTCGACCCGTACAGCTCGTACACCCGGTCCGGGCCGATCCGGTCCATCCACGCCCTCTTGACCCGCTCCGGGCAGGGCGCGGCGGTGTGCATCATGCCGTCGAGGCGGGCGGTCACCGCCGCGAACGTCGGCTCGTGCGCGGCGATCAGGCCCATCTGGTGCGGTGTCGTCTGGAACCACGCCGGCGGGTACCGGCGGGCCGCGTCCCGGGCCGCCGGGAGGCTCCACCGCTCCAGGACGACGATGTGGTCGCCGCCGGCCAGGCCGGCGAGCGCGGAGGTGAACGGGGCGGTGTGCGACAGCGGGCCCATCACCAGCTGGACGCCGCCGGGCCGCCAGTTCATCCGGCCGAGCAGCAGTTGCTGGCTGGCCACCACGTCGCTGGGACGCCCGCGCACCGGGGTGAGGGTCGGCAGGCCGGTCGTGCCGCCGGACGGGAAGAACCAGGCGAGATCCGGCTCCACGCCGTCCACCGGCCCGGCCGTGGGGGAGGCCGGGCCGGACGTGCCGTGCAGCTTCCCGAGCAGCGCGGACCGCTCGTGCTCGGAGAGGCCGTACGGCACCACCAGCGGCGGACGGCCGCCGGCCCACGCGGCGACCACGGCGGCCAGGAACTCCGGCCCGTTCGGCGCCTCCACCACGACGGCCTCGCCGGCGCCGACCCGGACCACGGTGGGCCGGGCGGCGAGGGCGCCGGCCAGGTCGGCGAACGCGCGCCGGGTCAGCGTCCGCCACCGGCCCGCGTGGTCGCGGACCGAGACGGCCGGTGACGCCGGGTCGGCGGCCGCCCGGTCCCGCAGCGCCTGCCACACCGTGGGACGGTTCACCGACGGGTCTCCACGACCGGCTCGGCGGCGGGTTCGGCGGCGGGTTCGGCGACCGGCTCGGCGACCGGCTCGGCGGCGGGCTCGGCGGCGGGCTCGGCGACCGGCTCGATGCCCCCGGCGAGGGCCCGGATGGTGCCGGCCACGTAGAGGTCGGGCGCCGCGACCGGGACGCCGAACCGCTCCTCCGCCTGGTTGGCGATGAGCACCGCGGAGAACGAGTCCCCGCCCAGGTCCACGAAGTCGTCCTCGACGCCGACGCGGGGCACGTCGAGCACCGACTGCCAGCACTCGGCGAGCGCCGTCTCGACCGGGCCGTCCGGTGCCACGTACCGGTAGGCGTCCTGCTCCACGGCCTCGGCCAGCCACGCCGGGTCGGGATCGCCGCCGCCGGTACGGACGATCTCCTCGGCCACGATCACCAGGGCCGGCCCCGGTGCCCCCGCCTGTTCCAGGTGCAGCCGGAGCTGGAGCCCGCTCAGGAAATCGGGCGACGCCACCAGCAGCGCGGTCTCCCCGGTGCCGGGGAGGGTCCAGACGAGAGCCTCGCCGACACCGTCGTGGGCCAGTGCCGCCTGTTCGATGCTTGCCGTGTCCATGTCCTCTCCCAGGTGTGCGTACGGAACTTCTCGGTTCAGGCGGGCGGCGCGTACCAGAAGTCACGGGGCTTCCCGCCGGTGTGCACGGTGGTGACGCGGCGGCGCAGGCACTGCTCGTACCGCGACGCCAGGCCGGAGTCGCCCGCGTCGCGCCACCCGGTCCAGTGGTCGGCGCCGGGGAGGTTCACGATCGGGTCGTTGATGAAGACCATCCCGGCCTCCAGGCGGTCGGCGACCCGGTGCGCCCGGTCGACGTCCGTGCCGAAGACCGCCGCCGAGAGCGACAGCCGGGACTCGTTCGCCGCCGCGACCGCGGCGTCGTCGTCCTCGACGGCCAGGATCGGCACGACGTTGCCGAAGGTCTCCTCGCGGACCAGCTCGCACGCCTGGTCGCGGAGCCGGACCAGCGCGGGCGTCAGCCAGTTCCCGTCGCCGGGCGGCCCGGCCGGGCGTTCCCCGCCCAGCACCAGCTCGGCGCCGTGGGCGACCGCGTCCGCGAGCCGCGCCTCGACCCGGTCCCGCGCCTCGCGGCTGATGTACGGCCCGTAGTCGGTCCCCGGCACGAGCCCGGTCAGCACCGCCGCGATCCGCCCGGTGAGGTCCTCGGCGACGTCGCGGTGGGCCAGCACCCGCTTGACGCCGGCGCAGTCCTGTCCGCAGTGGTACGTGGCGCCCCAGGCGATGGCGGCCGCGGCCAGGTCCAGGTCCGCGTCGGGCAGCACGATCGCCGCGCTGTTGCCGCCCAGTTCCAGGGAGACCGGGGTCAGCCCGGCCCGGCGTACGACGTCCCGCCCGGCCTCGGCAGAACCCACGAAGAACACCTTGTCGACCGCGCCGACCAGGTGACGGCCGGTGTCGTCGCCGCCCGGCAGGACGGTGAACAGCGCCGCGGGCAGCCCGGCCCGGTCGGCCAGGTCGCGCAGCAGGCGCCCGGTCATGGTCGCGTGCTCGGAGGGCTTGAGCACCACGGCGTTCCCGGTCAGCAGCGCGGGCGCCAGGCACAGCGCGGGCGTGTAGAACGGGAAGTTCCACGGCATGATCAGGCCGAGTACGCCGTACGGCCGTGCGGAGAGGGTGGCCTCGGTCGCCGGGAAGACCTCGTCCGGCAGCTCCAGGGGCTCGGTCGCCTGCCGCCGGGCCCGGTCCAGGTGGTACCCGATCCCGTCGACGACGTCGAGGACCTCGCCGAGGGCGTCCCCGGGGATCTTGCCGGTCTCCCGGTGGATCACGTCGACGATCTCGTCCTGCCGCGCGGCGACGACCTCGCCCCACCGGCGGATCAGCGCGGCGCGCTCCGTGATGGCGCGGCCGGACCACTCCGGCTGGACCGCCCGGGCGGCGGCCACCGCGGCGGTGACCTGGTCGAGGGTGGAGGACGGGAAGCGGGCGAGGCGTTCCCCGGTGGCGGGGTCGACGGACTCGATCACGGGTGGCGGCACCTGCCCGGTCACAGCGACCGCAGCGCGAAGAGCTGGCGGACGGCGGCGGTCGCGTACACCCCGGAGGGCAGGAACAGGCCGAGGCGGACCCGGTGCCGCCCGGCGAACAGGTCGTCGGTGTCCAGGCCGGAGACCGCGATCTGGGTCTGGATGACGGTGGCGCGGACCGAGGCGTGCTCGGTGATCTCCCCGTCCTCGAAGGTGTAGCGGGCGTACGGCAGTTGGGCGGTGGCGGCGAGCACCTTCGCCACGGCGGCACCGGACCGGGCGTACGCGAAGGGGATGTCCTCGATCCGGACCGGGAGCGTGTCGTCCGGCGCGTTCTCCCGCAGCACCGCGGCCAGGTCGTCGTTCCAGGCCTTCGACGCGGTGGAGGCCAGGAAGAAGGAGACGGTACGGGAGTCCAGCGAGAGGAAGAAGTCCGCCGCGCTCCCCCGCCACTGCTGGGCGAGACCGCTCTCCGGCGTGCCGAGCGCCCGCAACTGCCCCAGCGCGTCGGACCACCGGCCCTCCAGGATGGCGGCGCCGACCAGGTGAGTACGTTTCGGCTGCCCGGGCACGCCGAAGCGCTGGGTGTCGTAGTAGTTCAGGAAGAGGTGGCTGATCTTCCGGGCCTCGGCGAGCGCACCGGCCGTCGCCTCGTCCAGGTTGCGGACGACGATCCGGAACGCGTTGCCCTCCAGCGCGCCGATCCGCAGCGGCACCGCGCCGTACCCGTAGTGCTGCAGGTCGATCCAGCGCGCGCCGCCCTCGGCCGCGACCCGGACGGCGCCCTCGCCGACGGCGTCCGCGGCGGTCACCGGCACCGCGACGACCTGCTGGGTGACGCCGTCCTCGTCCTTCAGACCGCCGTACGTCACCTCCCGGGTGGTCAGCCCGAGACGGCCGGCGACGAGCCGGATCGCCTCCATGGTCGTGTAGCCCCGCTTGCGCAGCAGGAGGTACCGGTACTCGGCGCCGTCCCGGGGGCGCAGGTCGAGGACCATCGCCTCCTTGACCAGGAAGTCCTCGTCGATCCACTTGATCGCCGGTGCCGGCGGGGAGGCCGCCGGGCCGCGCTCGGTGGTGAGTAACGGTGTGATGCCGTCGAACATCTCGTCCCCGATCCGGAGGTCGGTCATGGCAGGAGCCGCAGGGCGTTGCGGGCGACGGCCATGACGGTCAGGTTGGTGTTGGCGCGCAGCGTCCCGGGCAGCACCGAGGCGTCGGCGACGTACAGGTTGGTCACGCCCCGCACGGCCAGGTCCGGGGTGACGACGGCGCCCGGGTCGCCGGGACGGCCCAGCCGGGCGGTACCCATCGGGTGGTGCCCGGGCTGGACGTTGTCGAGGATCCAGTCGTCGAGGGCGTCGTCGAGGGCGAGCGTCCGGTCGTCCGGTCCGTGCCGGTCCCGGACGTGGGCGGCGAGCGCCCCGGTCCGCAGGCAGCGGTCGGCGAGCCGGACGCCCTCGCGATGGCGGCGGAGGTCCTCGGGGTGGTCGGCGTAGCGGTAGTCCACCCGGATCCGGCGGGCCCGGTCGATCCGGACCGTCCCGCGGACGCGCGGTGCCATCAGATTCGAGGTCAGCGACGAGGCGAGCTCCGCCGACCAGAGGCGGGCCACCTCCGGCAGATAGCCGGCGAGCGCGACGTGCCCGATCAGGCAGAGCTGCATGTCGTTGCCGGTATCGGAGGCCTCGGCGGTGTACCGGGCCAGCACCTGCACGCACGGCACCCCGGCCCGGGGCGTCTGCGCCGCCCGGAAGACCAGTGGCACCTGCGAGTGGTCGCTGAGGTTGCGGCCCACCCCGGGCAGGTCCACCACCACCTCGACGCCGGCCGCCCGGAGTTCGTCGCGGGGCCCGAGCCCGGAGCGCAGCAGGACGACCGGGGTCCCGAAGGCGCCGGCCGACAGGACCACGGTGCCGGCCTCGGCCTCCACCACCCGGCCGGTGGCCGCCTCCCGGTACGCGACCCCGACCACGCGACCGCGATCGATCAGCACCCGCTCGGCCCGGGCCCCGGCCGCTATGGTCAGCCGTCCCGCCCGGTCCGCCCGTTCGGTTCGTTCGGTTCGTTCGGTTCGTTCGGTTCGTTCGGTTCGTTCGGTGAGGTAGGCCTCGGCCGCCGAGAGGCGGCCGCCGTCCGGGGTGAGGTTGAGGGGCGCGACACCGCCGCCGGTGGTGTACGGCTGATTGTGATCGGCGACGACCGGCCAGCCGAGGTCCGCGACGCCGGCGAGCAGGGCCCGGGCCGGGCCGGTGAGGGTCCGCTCCCGCGGGCGGCGGATCCGGACCGGGCCGCGGTCGCCGTGGTCCCCGCCCGGGAAGTCGGTGTCGTGCTCCACCTCCCGCAGGCAGTCGGCGATCCGCTTCCACTCCCAGCCCGGCAGGTTCCCCGGGAAGTCGCCGGGCTCCGGCCAGAGCGCGATGCAGCTGTTGATCCGGGAGGTGCCGCCGACGACCCGCCCGCGGGGAATGGGCATCCGCCGGCCGCGCGGCCCGCGGCCCACCACGCCCCAGTCGTGCGAGCCGATGGCCGGGGTGGTGCCGTCGGCCAGCTCGGGCGGCAGGCCGTCCGCCGGGTAGTCCGGGCCGGCCTCGATCAGCAGCACGTCGGTGCCGGGGCGGGAGGAGAGGCCGCCGGCCAGCACGCATCCGGCCGAGCCCGCGCCCACGACGATGTGGCTATACCGCACGCGACACCTCGCCGTCCGGGGCGGCCAGCCATCGGGAGAGCTCGCGGGGGCGCGTGAACCGCCACAGCACCGGGCCGGGCGCGCCGTCCGGCAGGTGCGCGGCCAGGCTCCGCCGGGTGTTCCGGACGCCGCGCCACGCGTACCGGAACACGTGGTCGCGGCGCCAGAGGAACGACCAGGGTGACGGCTCCACGTTCCCGGCCCAGAGCGCCTCCTGGTGGATGCGGCGCAGCAGGGTCCGGCAGACCACGCTGGTGATCGAGAGCCGGGCCGGGTAGTCGAGCCAGATCACCAGCTGGGCCCGGGCCACCAGGGCCGGGGCGACCTCGTCGTACTGCCATTCGGTCACCCAGGCGCCGGCGCCGAGCCGCCGCAGCGCGCTCGCGGTGAACGCGGCGCGGGGCCGCCAGCCCGGTCCGTAGTAGAGCCCGTCCATGTCGATGTAGGGCACCCCGCGCCGGTCGGCGAGGCGGCGGGCCAGCGTCGTCTTGCCGGATCCGCTGGCGCCGGCCACCGCGATCCGGTCGAAGCCCACCGGCGTTCCCGGCGGGTCGCAGGGCGGGCGCGGCTCACGCACGGGCGGCCGCCACGGCCTCGAGGGTGGCGGCGACGATCTCCGCGACACCCTCCTCGTCGATGATCAGCGGCGGCACCGCCATCAGGTGCCGGCCCTGGCGGCGCAGCAGGACGCCCCGGTCCCGGACCGCGTCCAGCGCCCGCCCCGCGGTGTCGTCGTCGGCGAACTCGACGGCGGCGACCAGGCCGCGGCCGCGCACGTCGGCGACGTGCTCGTGGCCGAGCGCCTTCTCCAGGCCGGCGAGCAGTTCGCCGCCCCGGTGGGCCGCGTTGCCGCAGAGGTCGTCCTCCCGGATGACGTCGAGGACCTCGAGCGCCACCCGGCAGGCGGCCGCGTGCCCGCCGGTGGTGTGGCCGTGGCGCAGGATGCCGGCACCACCCGGCGCGAGGTAGCCGTCGTGCACGAACGGGCGGCAGCTGACCCCGCCGATCGGGATGTACCCGGAGCTCAGGCCCTTGCTGTAGGTGACGATGTCCGGGGTGATCCCCTCGTGCTCGAAGCCGAACATCCGGCCGGTCCGCCCGAACCCGCAGAACACCTCGTCGAGGACGAGCAGGGCGCCGTACCGGTCGCACAGCGCCCGCAACCCGGTGAGGAAGCCGTCCGGGAGGACGACGCCGCCACCGACGTTGAGCAGCGGTTCCACCACGACCGCGGCGGTGGGCGCCGCGCGCAGGGCCGCCTCGAAGCCGCCGAGCAGCGTGGCGGGGTCGCCCATCCGCAGGTCGCGGGCGGCGGACGGGAGCGGGATGTGCCGGACCGGGAGCCCGATCGCCGCGGGCGCCTCGTTGCCCGGCAGCCGGGTGAGCGACTTCGCCAGCAGGGTGGTGCCGTGGTAACCGGCCGCCAGGGAGACGATCTGCCGGCGCTCCTCGCCGTGGTTGGCGGCGTGGTCGAGGGCGATCCGGACCGCGAGTTCGGTCGCCTCCGAGCCGCTGTTGACCAGGCTGGTCCACCACGGGCCGTCGCCCGGGAGCAGGTCGGCGAGGGCCGCGGCGAGCCGCCGTGCCGGTGGGTGCGCCGCGACGCCGAGGTCGAAGTGGGCGATCGCCCGCAGCTGGTCGGCGGCGGCGTCGGCGAGGCGGGTGCTGCCGTGGCCGCAGTGCGCGTTCAGCGCCGCCGAGCTCGCGTCGAGGTACCGGCGGCCGGTGTCGTCGACGACCCGGTAGCCCTCGCCGCGGACGAACGTCGGCCGGAACCCCGGTTCGTCCATCGGGGACCAGGGATGCCAGAGGGGTGAGGCGGAGAAAGACATGATCGAAAACCTTTCGGGAGTACGAACGGTCAGGACCATCGCGCTTCGCGGGCCCACCACGCGTCGAAGTCCGCGAGTCGCGTGGTGACCGGCGTGCCCGGGTCGGCGCGGAAGCAGACCTCGACCACGGCGTCGGTCACCGCGCCCGGGCTGGACAGGTGCTGGCCCGGGCCGGCGAGCGCCCGGTAGGCGACCACACCGGGGATCGGGCAGGACGACGGGAGGGCGGTCAGCACGCCCGCGCGCGGCGGGAACCATCCCCATCCGTGCGGCATCTCCGGTACGGCGGCGAGCGCGGCCACCGGGACACCGAGCTGTCCGGTGACGGCCGCGCCGTAGAGGTTGACGCCGAACGCCCGCTCGTACGCCTCGACGATCCCGGCGCCGCCCGCCCGGCAGGCGATCTCGCAGAGCACCGGCTCGTCCGGCGCGGTGGCGAAGAACTCCGCGTGGAACGGGTGCCGTCCGGGTGCCGCCGGCAGCGCGGCGACGACCGCCCGGACGGAGCGGACCAGTGCGGCGCCGACCGGGTCGCCGGCCGGCAGCATCGCGCTGAGGTTCGGCTTCGAGTGGTACATGGTCTCCCACTGCGGGTGCAGGTACCGGGAGGGCCAGCACTGGACGACCGCGCCGTCGTCCATCAGGCCGTCCACGTGCCACATGTCGCCGTGCACGAACTCCTCGACGATCACGCCGGCCGGGTCGGCGAGCCCGGCGAGGACCCGGTCCAGGTGCGCGGTGTCGCGTACCACATGGGTGTTCTTGGAGGCGACGCCCCGGGCCGGCTTGACGACCAGGGGGAAGCCGCGGTCGTGGAGCAGCGCGGCGATCGCGGCCCGGTCGTCCGCGCGGGCCATCCGGGCGGTGGGCAGCCCGGCCGCCCGCAGATGCTCCTTCATCACGCTCTTGTCCCGGTACGCGGTGGCGCTCGCCGGCGACTGGCCGGCGATCCCGCACCGGTGGCGGATCCGGGCACAGCGCAGCACGTCCGCCTCGGTGGTGGAGATCAGGACGCCGGCCCGGGTGGTACGGCAGACCCGCTCGATGAGCTCCTCGGTCGCGGCGCCGTCGTAGTCGTCCAGGAGGCGTACCTCGGCACGTCGCCGCAGCCGGGCCAGGGCCTGCTCGTCGACCGCCGACGAGACGCAGGTCAGCACGGTCACCGGGCGGTCGACGCCGTCCAGCCAGGTGGCGAGCTCACCGAGGATCGGCCGCCGGTTCACGATCACCGCCGAGGGTCCCGGGCGGTTCACGGCCACGGCCGTGGGATCCGGGCGGCTCACCGTGCCGCTCCGGTGTCGGCGAGGAAGTCGGCCCAGCGTTCCGGTGGCGAGTACGGCCGCATGAACGCCGCGGCCTTGACGTCGCGGTAGACCCGGCCGAGCTCACTCGCCGCGCCGTAGCTCGCGCCGCCGCAGATCTCCATGGCCCGGTCCACCACCGCCCCCGCCGAGCGCTCCACCGCCAGCGCGGCGATCAGGCAGTCGGCGAGCAGGTCACGGCCCGCGCCGTCACCGGCACCGCGCGGCGCGGTCGACCGGAAGGCCTCGTCGACGCGCTCCGCCGCCGCACCGAGCACCGCGTTGACCTGCGCCATCGCGACGGTGAGCTCGGCGTACGCGGTACGGACCGCCGCCGCGGACCACCGGGACCCGGGGTCAGCGGCACCGGTGGTGAACCGGTCCCGCGCGACGTCGTACGCCGCGGCGGCCATCCCCGCGTAGGCGGCCACGATGGGGATGGACGCCGCGGCCCGGCCGGCGAAGTCACCCGGGTCGGGCGCGCCCCACGAACCACCGATCCGTACGTCCGCCGCCGGCAGCCGCACGTCGTCGAGCACCACCCGGCCGCTGCCCGAACAGCGCAGTCCCAGCCCGCTCCAGTCGTCGTGGACGGTCACCCCCGCCGTCCGTACGTCGATCATCGCGGTGGCCATCGCGTACCCGTCCTCGCCGGGGGTCCGTACCCGGGTGTAGAGGTGGGTGGCGCCCGGCGAGAGCGAGACCAGGATCTTGGTGCCGGTGACCGACCAGCCGTCGCCGGAACGGCGGGCCTCGGCGGCGACCCGCCACGCCTCCCGGCCGGGCTCCGCGACGGCCGACGCGAGCACCATCTCCCGGGCGCCGATCCGCCGCATCCAGCCGCGCCGGTGCTCCAGGTCGGCCGTGCCCGGGTGGGCCAGTTGACGGGCGAAGTAGCAGGTGAGCGCCAGATGCATGGAGGCGCCGATGCCGATCGAGCCGTTGATCCGGGCGAGTTCCCGGACCACCAGGCAGGTGTCGTGGAGCGAGGTGAGGCCGGTGCCGCCGAACTCCCGCGGCGCGTTGACGGCGAAGACCCCCGCGCCGCGCAGCCGTTCGACCGCGGCGGCCGCGAAGACACCGGCCTCGTCGGCCTCGGCCGCCTCCTTCCGTACGATGTCCGCCACGCTCGCCACCAGCGCGAGGGCGTCGTGCCCGGCGGGCGTACGCGGGTGCGGGGTGAACGACCCGCCGACCGGTGCCGGGCTCATGCCAGCGCCTCCTCGTCCGCGCTCACGAAGACCGGCCAGCCGAGTTCCCGGCCGAGACCGGCGACCGCCGCGGCGGCCGAGCCGTCCACCCCGGTGGGCAGCGGCGACCCGACGGCGACACCGTCCCGGTCGATCCGGTAGCGCACCTCCCCCGCCGCACGTCCGGTGCCCGCCGCGACCGTCGCGCAGAGCCCGGCCAGCGGGGTCGGCACGCCGTCCAGATCCGCCGGCAGCCGGAGCGCGTGCGAGGGCCGCCCCGCGACGAGCCGGCGGATCTCCCCGGCCAGTGCCGCCGCGTCGAGGCCGGCCAGCGGGTCGCCGGGCAGCTGGAGCGTCCGGGAGAAGAGGTAGACCGGGAAGTCCGGCGCGGCACCGCGCAGTCCCAGGCCGGACGCCAGCCGCGGGTTCACCTCGGTGGCCCGGAACCCGTCGGCGCCGAGGATGCCGTCGACGCTGAAGAACCCCCGGTAGCCGACCGCGGACCGCAGCTCCTCGCCGGTCCGGCGGGCCGCGTCACGGATCTCGGCGGCCCCGCCGGGCGGCGGCCGCCAGTGGGTGGAGGAGCCCGCGAAGACCAGGCGCCCGGACCCGGCCACCCGCAGCGTGACGATCTCGATCGGGTCGCAGACGCCCACGCCGCCGGCCGTCACGAGCCCGAGCACGCTGCACGGCGTGCCCTCGTAGAACGCCGAGACCCGGACCCGGCGGGCGTGTGCCGCGGCCCAGGCCAGGACCGTCTCCGGTACGCCCTCCCCGGGGCGGATCCAGCGCAGCCCCTCGGCGTCGCCGCGGTAGTCGGAGGAGGAGTCCAGCGCCACCAGCGCGCCGTCCGGGGTCGACAGCCCGCGGACCGCGGCGGCGATGCCCGGGGCGTCCGCGGCGAGGACCACCGACGGCGGGACCGGGACGCCGATGCGCCGGAAGACGTCGTCGGTCACGGTCTTGTCCTCGTACGCGGCCCACCGCGACGGGCGCCCGCCCACCACGGCACGGCCGGCCACCGTGGTGACCTCGAGGAAGTTCGTGCCGACGCAGAGCGCGCCGCCCTCCGGGTCGTGCGCGCGCAGCCAGTCCGCGGCCGCCCGGGGCAGGTCGCGCAGGCACGCGGCGAACCCGGCGCGGGAGAGCCCGGGCGTACCCGGCGCGGCCAGCACGTGGGCCGGGACCGGGGACGCGGGCGGCGGGCCGCCGCCCGCCGCGAGGACGCCGAGCACGGTCCCGCCGGCCCCGGCGATCTCCGCCACCAGCGAGTCCACCGCGGCGCCGAGCGACTCGGTCAGCACCACGTACCGGCCGCGCCAGTGGGCTCGGACCTCCTCGGCGAGGTCGTCCAGGATCGGCCGGTACGACGCCGGCTCACGACGGTTCGGCACGGAAGGGACCTCCCTGATCCGGTACGCGACGAGTCCGGAGCGCGTCGACCAGCGCGTCGACGGCCGCCTCGGTGGAGTAGGCGGAGAGCCCGGCGCGCACCGCGGTGGGCCGGGCCGGTGAGAGCCGCCGCAGGACGGCCGAGGCGTAGAACGAGCCGTGCCAGACCGCCACGCCGTGCCCGGCGAGCCGTGCGGCCGTCCGCTCCGGCTCCTCCCCCGCGACGTCGAAGGCGAGCACCGGCACGCCGCCCGGGTCGCCGGTGGGGGTGAGGATCCGGACGCCCGCGGTGTCGCGCAGTCCGGCGACGAGGCGGGCGAAGAGCGCCCGTTCGGCGGCCGCCATCCGGTCCCGGGGCCAGCTCCGGAGCACCCGGGCGGCGACCGCGAGACCCACCAGGCCCTCGTGGTTGTTGGTGCCGAGGGCGAGGTTCTCCCCGCCGGTGCGGCCCGCGCTGGGCACCTGCTCGGCCAGCCGCAGGGTGTCCGGCCCGATCCGGTCGGCGAGCCACAACACGCTCAGGTGCGGCCCATACCACTTGTAGGCGGAGGTGACCAGGGCGTCGCAGGGGACCTCCCGCAGATCCAGCACCCGGTGTGCCGTGGCCTGCACCGCGTCGACGAACACCCCGGCTCCGTGCGCGTGCGCCGCCTTCGTGATCGCGGCCAGGTCCGGGACGGCGCCGGTCACGTTCGACGCCGCCGTGACCGCGACCCATCGGGTACGCGGGCCGATCAGCGAGGTGACCGCGTCCACCGGCAGCGTGCCGTCGGGCGCCATCTCCGCGACGCGCACCACCACGCCGGCGCGCCACAGGGTGGCCCAGGGGTGCCGGTTCGCCTCGTGGTCGAGCGAGGTGCACACCACCTCGTCGCCCGGTGCCAGCCGCTCGCCGATCGCCCGGACGAAGAGGCTGGTCAGGGTGGTCATGTTGGCGCCGAAGACGGTGACGCCGCCGTCGGCGGCGAGCAGCGCCAGCACCTCCTCGTGGGCCCAGGCCTGCAACCGGTCGGTGAACCGGCTCTGTGGGAAGGCGCCACCGTCGTTGGTGACGTACGGGCTCCGCGCGTAGGCGGCCATCGCGTCGCCGACCGCGGCGTGCACGAGGGTGCCGCCGGGCGAGTCGAACCGGTGCTGGTCCGGGCGGTACCCGGGGAACTGCTCGGCCGGCGGGCGCCGCAGGAGGGCGTCGAGGTCGGCGGGGAGGAGATCCTGCGGCCGCATCAGCCCACCCGCTCCCCGTCGGCGACGATGGGCGTCTGGCCGTACCCGGTCTCGGCGGCCTCCCCTGCCGGGCGCTCCCCGGGCGCCCGGATCAGCAGCCGTTTGAGCCACCGGTCGGAACCGTCGAAGCGCGGGGTGAAGGCGGCGCGCCCGTGCACCACGGCGTCGTTGTCGAGCACGATCACGTCACCGGGCGCCAGCACCGCCTCCTCGCGGGCGGCGAGCAGCCCGGCCGTCAGCCGCCGGTAGGCCCCGGTGAAGGCGTCGTCGTCGGGCAGGACCGAGTACGCCGGGTCGAAGCGGAGACAGCGCCCGGCCGGCCCGGCCCAGGTGGTCGCCACGCCCGGCGCCGTCCCGGCGGTGAAGGTCCCCGGGTCGCCGTACGAGTCGTCCGGCAGGATCCGCACCGCCGGGCGTTCCAGCTGCGCCCAGTCGGCCGGGTCGAGGCGCACCCGCCGGACCCCGGCCACGTACGTACCGATCCGGGCCGTGTTCCGGACGCAGGCCAGCACGACCAGCCGGGCGCGCTGCGGGTGGAACGCGTCCTCGGTGTGCAGCAGCAGTTCGCTGGTGCTGCCGGCACCGGTCTGCGAACTCTCCTGTCCCCGGGACGGCAGCATGTTGTGCACCACCCGCCCGGCCTGCTGGTTGCGCCAGGTCATCGCCGGGCCCAGCGCCGCGCCCAGACCCCGCAGGGCCCGGTCGAACGCCGACCCGGTGCCGGCCTCGCGCCAGCTCTGCGGGGTCTCCTCGGTGGGCAGCACGTCGCCGAGCAGCCCGGGGAGGACGACGTGGCCGTCGCCGCCCGGGGCGGACAGGTGTGCGCGGATCCGGTCGGCGACGCCGTCCCACGGATCTCGGGCGGGGTGCGGGGCGGCCGTGTCACGGGCCGCGACATTGCTCGTCATCGCGCTGCGAGGTTCCTTTCGGGGATCCGGATGATCAATCGCCCTGCATGACCCGGGCGAGCTCACCGACGAAGGCCGCGACGTCCTCCCGGGCGAACCGCGTCGGGTGGAAGGAGCAGGAGAGCTCCAGCGAGGTGAGCCGCTGCACGAAGGCGATGTGCAGCCCCTCCTCGGTGACCGGCGCGGGGATGGTCACCGGGATGGCGGGGTGACCGAGAACGGTCATGCGGTCCGGCAGGCGCCGGGCGTTCAGGGTGACGACGACCGGCCGATGAGACGTTTCACTGGCGCCCGCGGCACGGCGCACCGTCGCGTACGGGGTGAACCGGTGCCCGCCCAGGCCCGCCCACACGCCGGTGGTGGTCTCGATCGCCGCGGCCAGCGAGGTGCGTACGGTCGGCAGCCGCACGGTGACGTCGTGGGCGAAGACGCCGATGGTGGTCTCGAACCCGGCGGGCCGGCCGTGGAAGGCGATCCGGACGACCGCCTCGCCGGCCTCGGACGCGTCCGCCAGGACCACGGTCAGGGCGGACATCCCGACGGCGAAGAGCGAGAGGCGCCGCGACCGGCTGAGGGCCACGGCCCGGCGCAGTGCCCGGCCGGTCAGGACGACCTTGACGTTGTCGGACGGCCCGGTGAGCGGTTCCCCGAGGCGCCGGGCGAACCGGATCGGGGTGTGCTGGTTGTGCGCCAGCCCGTCGAGGTGCCGGCGCCAGAACTCCAGGGCCGGACCGGGATCGCCGAAACGCTCCCGCTGCCACTCGACGAACTCCCGGTACGACCGCCCGGCCGGTGCCGCACCGGGGTCGCGCAGCTGCTCCCAGAAGACCCGTCCGGACATCCCGTCGAAGATCAGGTGGTGGAAGGCGAAGCCGAGGATCCGCCGCCCGCCCGGCACCTCGAGGACGCGGGCGGTCCAGAGCGGTTCGCCGTACCCGCGCACCTCGCCGGCCTGCTGTTCGAGCGAGCGGTGCGCCTGCGCCACGGTCATCGGGCCGTACTCCCCGGCCACCACGACCGGCCGGTCGTCGACGGAGAGGCCCTCGCCGTCGAACGACGCTCTCAGCAGCGGCTGGCGCGCCGCGACGGCCTCGATCGCGTCCCGCACCTCGCGGAGCGACAGGTCGTCGACGGCGACCGCGGTCGCCACGTTGGCGGGCCCGGCGCCGTTCTCCGCGAAGCGGCTCACGTAGCTCACCTGGCTGTGGCCGACCGGCCACGTCTGTCTCGTCGGCACGCCCCGTCCTCCCTCGGTCACGGCTCCCCCGGGCCCCGTTCCATCGATGCCGGCGGCCGGGCTCAGGCCGCCGCGGGGACCTCCTGCAGGACCTGCGGCGGGAACATCGACCGGAGCCGCAGCAGCAGGGGCGCGACGAGGAGCACGGCGGCGGTGACCGACAGCCAGAGCACCGCGTTGCCCACCGCCAGCAGGGTCGTGTAGACCAGCGGGCCGGCCACCTCGGCCACCCCCCACGCGGTCTGGAACACCGCGCTGTACCGGCCCTTCTGCCCCTCCGGCGCGGCCTCGTTGGCGGCGGAGAGCATCAGCGGCGTCGCGGTCGCCTCGGCCACGCCGCCGACCACCACGACCACGACCACGACGGGCACGACCAGGGCGCCGCGCACCAGAGCGTCGGGGACCAGGAGCAGGAGCGAGGCCGCGTACAGGCCGACCGAGACGAAGAGCATCCGGGAGCGCGGCAGCCGCCGGGACACCTTCAGCACCGGCCGCTGGGCCAGCGCGATCGCCACGTTGCCGATCACGATGGAGGCGGCGGGCAGCCAGGTCGGCCCGTGCAGCACCTCGATGATCACCAACGGCAGGATCAGCACGTACGACGCCGCCGCCAGGACGAAGAGCACCTGGGCCAGGCAGAGCTGCAGGTACGGCCGGTCCCGCCAGACGGAGCCCATGCTGGTCAGGGCGTCGGCGGTGCTCCCGATGGCGGGCCGGTCGAGCAGACGGCTGCCGAGGGCCGCGACCAGCAGCACCCCGGTGACCGCGAACGACGCGGAGTTCAGCCAGGCGATCAGGTGCAGGCCGCCCACCGAGTCGGCGAGCAGACCGGCGACACCGGCGCCGACCCCGAGCCCCATGATGCTGAGCACGCCGGAGAGGCCCAGGATGTTGTCGACACTGCGGCCGGCGAAGATGCTGGAGATCATCGGGGTCCGGGCCGTCCAGAGCATGCGCTCGCCGCAGGCGGTGACCGCCACCACGACCGCGATCAGCCACGGCGACTCGACGAACGGGTACGCCGCGAACGACAGCACCCGGACGACGTGGCTGGCGATGGCGACGAGCCCGGCGCCGTACCGGTCGGCGACGTGCCCGGAGGCGAAGCCGGCCATCAGGCCCACGAACGACCCGACGGTCATGGCCAGCCCGGTGGCGCCGAGGTCCTGCCCCTGGGCCCGGGTGAAGAAGATGATCGCGAACGGCATCCACATGCCGCTGCCGAGAGAATCGACGATCACCGAGAGAAGAAAAAGGTTCCGCTTTGTTGCGGAGAGACCAGGACGCACGCTCGTCCGCGACTCTTCCGGTTGCAAGAAATCCCCCGTCACAGGCTCACGAACGGCAGCACGGCCCCATTAGCCCGCCGCGCCTCAGATCGACGTTGATCATCAGGACGTCGCTCACTGTAATGTGCAACTTGCACACGGTCAACCGACCCGTCCCACGACGCGGCCGCCGCACACCGGCGACCCGAAACCTCGCCCACCAGCGGATACTCTCGCGATTGCCACCCTGACCAGGGGCACCCGACGCGAGCCCGAGCTCACGCAGTGTACCGAGGTGAAATCCCTCTGAAATCAGCCGGTCACATCAAGATGATCATCTAAAAAGCGGCACTGAAGGCCGATCGAGCATTCAGAAAGACGATGCGATAAATCGACTTCAGCGAATTGGATGCACGCTTTTTCAGTAGCGTCCGGCGACCCCGCCCACCCTGCCGATCCCCCGGCGCCACACCCACGGCACCCCGCGCGCCGCCGCCTCCGCAGCGGCATTCATCGAGGTTCCGCAATCGATGCGATCGGACACGTCGGCCGCTCGGAGCGGAAATCCTCCCGGAATACGATTACCCGAACCCGCCGGAACACCCGCACTCACGTTGAGTAGCGGCCCGGTCGCTCCACCGCGATCGCCCGATGTTCCGCATCCTGGGACAGGTCAGACGGCCACTCCGTTAAGACGACCCTGCCCGCCGACGATGGTGCGGGCATGGGCAGTTCACTGTTCGGCGAGGCGTCGTGGACCGCGACGGCGCTGCGGGACCCGGCCCGGCTGCAGGCCCTGCACGCCACCGGCCTGCTCGAGGAGTCCGCCAGCCCGCTGCTGGACCGGCTGACCCGGCTGGCGGGGCGCATGGTGCACGCGCCGGTCGTCCTGGTCTCGGTGGTGGCCGAGGACCGGCAGGTGTTCCCGAGCGCGGTGGGACTGCCCGAGCCCTGGGCCAGCAGCCGGCAGACCCCGCTGACGCACTCCTTCTGCCAGCACGTCGTCGTCGGCGACGCCCCGCTGATCGTCACCGACGCCCGCACCGACCACCGGGTACGCGGCAACCGGGCGATCACCGACATCGGGGTCGCCGCCTACGCCGGTTTCCCGCTGCGCTCGCCGCGGGGGCAGACGCTGGGCTCGTTCTGCGTGATCGACACCGAGCCCCGGCAGTGGTCCGCCGAGGAGCTGGCCGTGGTGGCGGACCTCGCCGCCGCGGTGGAGGCCGAGATCGAGGTCCGGCTGACCCACGCCGAGCTGATCAGCGAGTCCCGGCGCCGGCAGGAGATCCTCGACGCGGCGGCGGACGCGGTCGTGCACGACATCAGCGAGAGCGAGGCCCGGTTCCGCTCCCTCTTCGAGTCCTCGCCGATCGGGATGGCCCTGGTCGGGCTGGACGGCGCCTGGCTGCGCGTCAACCCCGCGGTCGCCGCGATCACCGGGTACACCGAGCAGGAGCTGCTGGCGGTGGACTTCCAGCGCATCACCCACCCCGACGACCTCGACGCGGACCTGGCCCTGGTCGAACGGCTGGTCGCGGGCGACATCGCCGACTACCGGCTGCACAAGCGCTACCTGCGGCGCGACGGCGGCGCGGTGTGGTGCCTGCTCTCGGTCACCCTGGTCCGCGACGAGACCGGCCGGCCGCAGCACTTCCTGGCCCAGATCGTCGAGGTCGACGCCGAACGCCGGAACCAGGAACTGCTCGACGTCACCTTCGCCTCGTCGCCGGACCTGCACCTGGTCACCACCGCGGACGGCACGGTGGTACGCACCAACGCCGCCTGGAGCCACGTCCTCGGGTGGTCCGCCGAGGAGCTGGCCGGCACGGACGCGACCGCGCTGATCCACCCCGACGACCTGGCCGCCACCCAGGCCGCGGCCCGCGCGGCCGCCTCCGGCGAGGCACCCGAGGGCCACGCCGTCACCGTGGTGAACCGGTACCGGGCCCGGTCCGGCGAGTACCGCTGGCTCCAGTGGCACGGCGCCGCGCTGCCCGATCAGGGCCTGATGGTCGCCAACGCCCGCGACATCACCGAGGAGATCACCTCCCGCCGCGACGCCGAGGCGGCCGCCGCCCGCGAGACCGAGCGGCTGCGCGCCACCATCGCCGTCCAGCGCGAGGTCGCCGCGGTGGCCGCCGACCGCGACGCGGCCCTGCGGCTGGTCGCCGAGCGCACCCTGCAGGCGATGCCCGCGGCCCAGGGCGCCGTGGTCGGCCTGGTCGACGGCGCCGAGGTGCGCGGGGTGGCCGCCGCCGGCACCATGACCGCGTACTCCGACGTCCGGGTCGGTATCGCCGGATCGCTCGCCGGCCGGGTCGTCACCACCGGCACCACCCTGCGCTGCGACGACATCACCACCGACGCGCGCGTCGACCGGGAGAGCAGCCTGGCCGCCGCGGTCGGCTCGATGATCGTGGCACCGCTCTTCGCCGGCGGCGCCGTGTTCGGCACCCTCGGGGTGGCCAGCACGTCGGCGTACGCCTTCGACGACGCGGACACCCAGCAGCTCACCCTGCTCGCCGACGCGCTCAGCGGCGCCCTGCGCCACGCCGACGACACCGCGCACCGGGCCGAGCTGCTGCAGCGGGCCAACGCCGCGGTCGCCGCCCTGGAGATCAGCGAGAAGCAGCTCCACCAGCGGGCCCAGCTGCTCGACCTCACCCAGGACGCGGTGATCGTCCGCGACCTGGACGGGCGGATCACCTCCTGGAACCCGGCCGCGGCGCACATCTACGGCTGGGCCCCGGAGATCGCCGCCGGGCACGACCTCGACCGGCTGCTGGGCACCCTCTGGTCCGCGGGCCTCACCCGGCAGCGGATCACCGAGGAGCTGCACCGCCACGGCACCTGGGCCGGCGAGCTGGAACACCGCCGCGCCGACGGCCGCCGGGTCACCGTACTGTCCCGCCAGGCCCTGCAGCGCGACGCGGACGGCACCCCGATCGCCGTCCTCGCCATCAACACCGACATCACCGCCCGCCGCGACGCCGAACAGGCGCTCCGGGACAGTGAGCAGCGCTTCCGGTCACAGTTCGCGCACTCGGCGATCGGCCAGCTCATCCGCGGCGTCGACGACCGCATCCAGGAGGTGAACCCGGCGCTCGCCACCATGCTCGGCTACCCGCCCGAAGACCTGGTCGGCACCACGATGACCCAGTACTTCGCCCCGGAGGCGCACGCCGCGCAGATCCGCGCGCTGGCCGGCATCTTCGCCGGCCAGGCCGACTCGTACGAGCAGGAGTGCCGGCTGGTCAGCGCCGACGGCAGCCAGCGGGAGGTCGCCGTCACGGTCTCCGCGATCCGCGACGAGACCGGGCACCCCGAACGGTTCGTCGGCCTCATCCAGGACATCAGCGACCGCCGGGCCGCCGAGACCGCCCGGGACGCCGCGATCGCCGACCTGAACGACCGCAACACCGACCTCGAGGCCGCCAACCACCTCAAACAGGACCTCATCGGCATGCTCGGCCACGAGATGGGCAACCCGCTCTGCGCCATCCTCGGCTACACCGAGACGATCGCCGAGGAGTGGGGCGACCTCCCCGCCGCCCAGCAGAAACGCATGCTCCAGGCGATCGACCGCAACGCCCACCTGCTCGACGGCATCCTCCTCGAGGTGCTCACCATGGTCACCGCCGACGCCGGCCGGCTCACCGCCACGCCGGAGACCGTCCCGGTCGCCGAATACCTCGACACCGTCCGCGCCAACACCGACAGCTCCGGTACGGCCATCGCCTGCCCCGCCGGGCTCACCGCGTCGGTGCAGCCCGGCCACCTCACGCAGATCCTGACCAACCTGATCTCCAACGCCACCAAGTACGGCGGCGGCGCCACGCTGATGGCCGCCACCGCCGAGGGCCCCACCGTCCGGATCGCCGTCCACGACGCGGGCCCCGGCGTCCCACCCGAGATGCGCTCCCAGCTCTTCGACCGCTTCACCCGCGCCCAGGACACCGCGGGCACGGTCAAGGGCACCGGCCTGGGCCTCTACATCGTCCGCGAGCTCGCCCGCGCCAACGGCGGCGACATCCGCTACGAGCCCGCCCCCACCCGCGGCTCCATCTTCGTCCTGACCCTCCCGGCGTGACCCGCGCGAGCGGCGGAGGCCGGTCGGCTCCCCGGCCACCGTCCGCCCGGGACGCCCGGCCTACCTCGGACGCCTCTCCGGGCGGTCGACGTCGAGGAGGATCCGGATCGCCTCCCGTGCCCGCCGCCGCAGGGTCCAGGGCGGCGCCGCGGCGATCACCGCGAGGGTCGCGGACGCCTCCCGGCTCAGCTCGGCGCCGAGGTCGCGCAGCGTCGCCTGACTCGTGCGGTACCGCAGCCAGACCTGCGCCGGCCCGGTGAAGGGCAGCACCGCGATCAGCACGAGGCCCGGCCGCATCGCCCAGTCGTGTCGCAGGAGCCGGAGGATCAGCACGTAGACCATCGCCCCGGCGGCGTAGGCGGTGGCGAGTGCGGTCCGGGCGACCAGGGCGTCCGGGTGGTTCGGTCCGCCGCGGACGTCGGCCCGGTCGACCTCGGCGGCGAGCCGGGCGACGGCCCGGTCGGGCGCCCGGCCGGCGCCCTTGAGGATACGGAACAGCACGGCGCCCCCATCGCTATCCATTGACAGATGTCTCTACATTGAACAGTGCTCTGCAACCCGTGGGCAACGGGTCTCCCCCGTCGTCCCGTCGGCCGCCGATCGGCGTCATCGAGGAGCGCTCGCGATGGTCTCGCTCGAACACCGCACCACGTCACCGCCGCCGTCCCGTCACCGCCGGGGCGCCCGCAGCCGGCCGGTGCCCCGGCAGGCCGGGCACGGGCAGGGCGCGGCGCCGACCTCCTCGAAGCCCTCGCCGGTGAAGTTCAGGGTGCGGCGCGGCTCCCAGCCGATCCACCCGCTGCCGAGGCAGTGCAGGCACTGCGGGCGGATGCGCGGGATGCTCCACCGGCGGGACCGCAGGAGCTGCCCGGCGAGCACCGCGAGCCCGGCGAAGAGCGCCACCCCGATGACCGCCAGCATGCCGAGCAGACCCGCATCCATGCGGCCATCATCGCGCCGTTCCCGCGTCCTGTCGCTCCCCCCGGTTCAGCCGACCGAACCCACCCGCCAGGAGGTGCCCACCCGATGAACTCGCCGACACCCGATGCACTGTCGAAGCTGGCGACCCCCGGAGAGCGCCTCGGCTGGATCTTCAACGACCGCAACCTGTACCGGCACCGGTACCCGGAGGCCGAGCCGGAACCCGCCGAACTGCCGCGCCGTCTGCTCGACCGGCAGACCGAGGCCGGCGCGAACACCTCCCGGAAGGTCCTCTACTCGCTCGGCATCGCCGCCGTGCTCGCGGCGGTGGCCGACTACGTCGACCACCGGCTCGCCGTGCTCCTGGTGGCCGGCGGGATCGGCGCCGCGGTCTTCTTCGGCCGTGATCGGCGACGTGCCGCGAACGCGCTCGGCCGGGCCCAGCACCGGATCCTGGAACGGCACCGCCGGGCCCACCAGGCCTGGGACGAGCGCCGTCGGCAGCATCACCGGGAACAGCGGGAGCGGGTCGACGGGCTGACCGAGTGGAGCGCCGCCACGCCGTCGCCCGGCTCCCGGCGGATCGACGTCATCGGCGGCACCGGGTACGGCTGGGAGGCGGTGCTCTCCGTCCTCGGCGGGTCGCTGCTGGCCACCCGGGGCCCGATGGTGCTGGTCGACTTCACCGGCGACGCGCTCTGCGGCGAGCTGATGACGCTCGCCACGGGCACCGGACGGCGGGTCCAGTCGTACCGTTTCCCGGAGCAGCTCCCCCAGGTCGATCTGATCAGCGGTCTCGGCGCCGACGGCTTCGTCGACTGCCTGGTCGAGGCGATGCACGGCGACGCGCAGGGCGCCAGCCGGGCCGAGCGCAGCCAGGACGCCATGCTGTTGAGCGAGGTCTGCGCGATCCTCGGCCCCACTCTCCGCGTCGACCGACTGCTCGCCGCGCTGCGGGTACTGGCCGACCGCCCGCCGTCGGCCCTGCTCGCCTCCGGCGAGGTCGACCGGCTCCTCGTCCTCTACTCCGACGACGTACGCCGGCAGCGGTCCCAGCAGGTGAGCCGGATCGAGGCGTTCCTGCACCCGCTCGAGTCACTGGGCAGCGAGCCGTCCACGTCGGGCGACGCCGACCTGACCTGCCTGATCGCCGAGGGCGACCGGCGCAGCGCCCAGGCCGAGCTGCTCAAGGACCTGCTGGTGCAGTGGCTCTCCCGCCGGATCCGGCGGCAGGGCGCCACGAACGGTTCGCTGGTCCTGATCGGCGCCGACGAGGTGCACCACCGGTCGCTGGAGAACCTCAGCGCCCTCTGCGAACGGCGCGGCATCCGGCTGGTCCTGTTCTTCGCCCACCTGCGCGAGCACGCACTGCAGACCATCGGCGGCGGCGAGGTCGCCCTGATGCGGCTCGGCAACCACGACGAGGCCCGTCAGGCGGCCGAGTTCATCGGCAAGGGCCACCGGTTCGTGCTCTCCCAGCTCACCCGCACGCTGGGCGGCAACGACACCCACACCCTTGCTGACACGTACGGGGAGACGGAGACGCAGGGTGGGCAGACCGGATGGAGCGAAGGCAGCAACCGCAAGGCCTACCAGTTCTTCGCCGACGGCTACAACTCCGGTAAGAGCGGCGGCGACAGCTGGGGCACGACCCGCAACTGGGGCCAGACCGAGTCGCGCGCGATCGGCGACAACTGGAGCGACGCCCAGTCCGCCCAGCGCGTCTACGAGTACACCCTGGAACCCCGGGTGCTCCAGGATCTCCCCGACTACGCGATGATCCTGGTCAAGCACCAGGGCCGCGGCTCGGTGGTCCAGGCCGTCGAGGTCAACCCCGACATCGTCACCCTGCCCCGCGTCTCGATGACCCCGGTCGAGCTGCCGCCCCTGCCCGACCCGTCCGCGGCCCTGATCCCGGGCGTCCAGAACCCCCGCCAGGTGCTCGCCGCGCGCCCGAAACCACGGCGTACCCCGGAAGCCCGCACGAGGGATCCCCGACATTGACGAACCGGATCGACGCCTGGCTCCGGGCCGCCGGAACGTACCGGGTCACGCAGCTGCCCCGGCATCCGCGGCCGCCGCAGGCCCTGCCGTACGGAGACCTCGTGCGCCGCCAGCGGCTCGCCGCGGTGGTCGCCGCTTACCACGCCGGGCTCACCCGGCCGACCTCGCCGACGACCGGATCGCCACCGAGGATCTCCGGCCGTCGCTCGACGAGTGCCTGCTGCGGGTCTGGCACGCGGGTTTCGCCTGGCTGCTACTGGCCCGACCGGTGCCGCTCAGCGCGATCGCCACCGAGGCGGCCACCCCCTCGACCTGGACCAGCTCGTCAAGCACAACGTCGTCTTCGAGATCGAGGACGTCGGCGACGACCAGGACAAGGCGTTCCTGATGGGCGCCCTGCTGATCCAGCTCACCGAACGGCTGCGCGTGGAGGCCCACCGCGACAAGGCCGTCCTGCGGGCCGGGCTGCGGCACCTGAGCATCTTCGAGGAGGCGCACCGCCTGCTCCGCCAGACCGAGGGCTACGGACCGGCCTCCCACGCCGTCGAGCTGTTCGCCTCGCTGTTGGCCGAGATCCGGGCGTACGGCGAAGGTCTGGTCATCGCCGAGCAGATCCCCAGCAAGCTCGTCCACGACGTCGTCAAGAACACCGCCGTCAAGATCATGCACCGGCTGCCCGCCCAGGACGACCGCCAGGTGGTCGGCGCCACCGTCAACCTCACCGACGCGCAGTCCCGCTACCTGGTCACCCTCCCGCCCGGCACCGCCGCCGTCTTCAACGACGGCATGGACCACCCGATCCTGGTCCGAATGCCCGACGGCACCGACCGCGAGAACGGCCACCGGCAGCCCGCCTCGGTGGTCGGCCTGATCCGCCGGCGCAGCGACAGCTGCGGCACCGAATGCCTCACCAGCCCGTGCACCCAGCGCGACATGAGCGACGCCCAGCACCGCCTGGCCACCAACTCGTGGATCGTCCTCTGGGCCGAGCTCGCCGTGCTGGCCCACCTCACCGGCTGGTGGACACCAGCACCGCAGGATCCGTTCCTCGACGCCCTGCGCGCCATGCCCTCCCGAGTACGCGACTGCACGATCTCGCACGCCGTCGACGCCGCCGTGCAGACCCGGGCGACCGCCACCACGGACTACAACCCGGCCGAACTGGCCACCCACATCACCGACGTGCTGCGCCGCCACCTCGCCAGCCACCCACTCTGCGACGGCGACGAGCCGCGCTGGGTGTCCCGCCCGTACCGCTGGGGCCCGGTACGCGACGCGCTGCGCGTCCGCTGCCGCGACCACCCGGACGGCGACCGGCACCCGCGCAGCGAGGAGTGGCGCGCCTTCCACGGCCGCGAGATCACCGGCCTGACCGCGGCCGAGCAGCTGCAGTCCGTCCAGGCGTGGTTCCTCCGCGACCTCCAGGACAACGCGGCCCGCCGGATCATCGCGTGGGGCGCCCGCCCGTACTCCGCGGTGGAGGAGGTAGTCGGCACCCGCCGCGACGACCCGGACTGGACCGGCCGCCTCACCGAGTTCCTCGGCGACCACTTCACCGTCCAGGACGTCTGGCCCCAGGACTACCTCAGCCACGGCCCGGCCGAAGATGATCGGAGCCATCCCGATGAGGAGTGAGGACCCGACCCACCCGAGCAGAACCCCGGATGCCCCGCAGGACCGCGGCAACACGCGCGGACCTGGTCGCCCGTCACACGCTGAATCCAGCGGTGCCCGAGATAGCGCGGGGACAAGCCGCCCCCGTGGTGAACGGCCTTCTGGGGACGAACCCCACAGAGGCGCACCCACGGACAAGCAGTCCACTCAGAGCGCTGGAGTCCGCAGTGGAGACGACGCCCTCGGCCGAGGATCTATCCGAGCGGGGTCTTCGAGGGACGACACCCCGGTGCGGGGACGGACCCGGGCAGACACACCGCCGCTCAGACCACGGCTACGCTCGGCTGGGCGCTCTCGATGCGACGCCTCTGCGAGAGGACCCGGAGGAACAGGCTCCGATCGCGGAGAGCCTCGGCTTCACCAACCGGCTCTCGGTGACCTACCGGTTGGCGAACCGCGCCACGGATCAGGCACGGGATGAGGCGATATCCGCCACCATCCGGTCGGTGCTGGCCTTCTTCGACCACTATCCGTCCGACGGCGCGCTCCTGTTCAACGACTCACGGGTCATCCTTCAGCGGGTTCACGGAGCAGTGGTGATCGACAGGGATTGGGAGGACTGGACAGACATACCGGACATGCGGGAGATCATCAATGGTCTCGAAGCCCGCGTTCTGCCACAGCCCCTGCTGTGACATCCCGAGCCCGAGCAAAGCCCTCACGCCTCGATCGTGGCCCGGCACCGCCGGACCGGACAGAGCAACCGGGCGGAATCGAGAGGATTCCGCCCGGTCGGGGGAACGGGTCAGGACCAACCGGTGGCGACGACCCAGCTCGTGTCATCCCCGAAGAGGGAAGACGCGTCGAAGGTGTGGACGCCGCCGTTGTTCGCGATGTAGACGCTGTTGTTGTAGTGGCGGATGTAGCGGGTCCGGTAGTTGTACGACTTGAACGAGCTGCCCGTGCCGTTGAAGCTGGTCTGCGGGCAGAACGTGGCGTCCTCCTTGAACAGCTTGCTGCTGTCGTTCGCGGCGAGGGACAGCTGGAAGGCGGAGTGCCGCAGGTAGCTGCCCGAGGTGTCCTTCGACTCGAACGAGACGCACTCGCTGTTCGCCAGGCCGGCGCGGACGTAGAAGGTGGACTGGCCCTTCAGCGTCGACGTGCTGGAGGACGTGACGACCTGCGTGGACACCGTCGTACCGGAATGGCTGATGTATCGGGTTGTGCAGCAAGCGGTCGTCGCCTTGAGAGACACCGAAGCGCCGACGGTCAGCGCCGTGCCGCTCGTGATGGCGCGAGTCGCGTAGCCGGCCGAGACGATGTTCGCCTGGACCGAGTTCTCGGTGGCGTCGGTCGGGTAGCCGGAGGTCATCACGCCCTCGTAGAACGTGCCCTGTGCGCTGACGCTGTTGTCGCCGCCGATGCCCAGGATGATCGCGCCCTCCTTGCTCATCGGGTTGTAGCCCGAGGCGGTGGGTCGCACGCCGCTGTAGTACGTGGAGAGCGCGCCGGACGCCGCGTTGCCGCCGCGGATCGCCCAGAGGTTCGCGGTGCCCTTGACCACGGCGGTGGTGAACCGGTTGGTGATGGTCGGGTCGCCCGCGTTGTAGCCCGAGTTCACGCCCGAGAACAGTCCGTTCTCCAGGTCAGCCATGATCCACGGGCCGCTGCCGGCGCCGGAGCCCCAGGAGGTGCTGTTGCCGAAGTAGATCGCCTCCATGTGGCCGTTGCCGGTGTCCAGGCTGGAGGTCTCGGCGTTGCCGTAGTCGAAGCAGCAGCCGCCGTTGTAGTGGGTGCCGTCGATGATGGCGTACATGCCCTCGGCCGCGTCGCCCGTCGCGATCCCGCTGGTGTTGTTGTTGCGGTAGCCGGTGCCGGGCGAGACGAAGACGCCGTACGCCTTGCTGCCGTTGACCGTGACCGGGGCGGCGTCCGCGGCGGCCAGGTTGTCGTAGTTGTTGACGTCCGGGCCGTTGAAGCCGCCGGGCGGGGCCTGGGTCAGGTTGTTCCCGTGGCCGGACTGGTCGTAGATGACAGTGATGAGGCACGTGGTGCCGGAGCAGAACGTGTCCTGGGCGGCGGCGTTGGCGGTGCCGCCGGCGGCGAGCGGGGCGATGTTCAGCGTGGTGCTGTCCGAGGCGCGTTTCACCTGGTACAGCGATCCGGTGTACGCGCCGTAGAGCGCCCGCGTGGTGCTGTGCGCGGCGACGCAGGGGGTGCCGCCGCTGGCGTAGATGTCGCAGGGGCCGGTGGTGGCGGCCTGCGAGACGCCGGCGTTGACCAGGACTCCGGCGATGATGGCGCCCGCGGTGGCGATGCCGAGCGCGAGGCTTCGAGCTTTTCGGGGCATGTCGTGGCTCTCTTCCGATGAGGACGGAGGAACCAGGAGGGCATCGCGGGGAGCCCGCCCTCCTGTGAGCGTTAACATAGCCGTGTAACCCGCGTCACGCAATGGACACAATTCAATGGAGGAACGGGTCGGGCAGCCGCCGTTCGCGCACGCCAGAGCTCCACGCCAGACGATGCCGCAGCACGGTGACCGGCAGGACAGCGTGGGATCGCACCCCCGGTAAGGCTGCCAGGACGGCGGTCAGCGAGGCAAGGCCCTCGGACGTCGGCGCCGCCACCGAACAGTGCAGATTGTGCACACCGGCGACCTCGGCCAGGTAGTCGACACCGGGCATTCCTGTGAGCGCTACCAGCGCGGCGGCCCGCTCCTGGGCGCCGACCCGGAGCGTCACCAGGGCCTGCGCGGCGGGGCGGCGGACGACCGTGCGCAACCGGATGGCGCCACTCTCCAGCAGGCGCAGCACCCGGGTACGCACGGCGGCGACCGACAGACCCACCTGAGCGGCCAGATCCGTGTAGGCGGCCCGCCCGTCCACCCGCAGCAGCTCGGCCAGCTGGTGGTCGACGGCGTCCAGCGCCCGGCCCGGCGCGACGACCCACGGCCCCGGATCGGTGTTGGCGTTGACACCCGCGCCCGGCCCCGCGTGCAGGCGCAGGTAGACGTCGACCTGCACGTCCCGCACCCAGGGCAGCGCCCCGATCCGCTCCACCGAGGCGTGCACCGCACCCAGATCAGACGCGGACATCTGCACGAGCAGCGCTGGGGAATCAGCAACCCGGGCGATCCACGCGGAGTCGTCGAATTCGGGAGCCACCACCGGCTCCTCGCCGGCCGTCACCGTGATCAGGTGGATGATCGGCTGGCCGAGGACCGACGGGTGCGCCTGGGCGTGGACCCCGACCATCCGGGACGCGATCAACCGGTTGACCCGCTCACGGGCGGCGCTCGGTGAGATCCCGGCCCGCGCGGCGAGCTCCCGGAACGAGGCACGCCCGTCGCGGGCCAGGGCGGCGATGAGCAGTTCGTCCCGATCATCCACGCGAGTGTCATCCCTCCGAAACAGCACCGGCACGTTCGCAGTGTTTTTTACACCAATGGCAGTCAAGACTAAAGAACGAGCGGTCGACGACCTCCCGTGGATGGACGTCGACGACCCGCAGCTGGCCGAGGACCCGGCGGCCTTCCTCGCCCGGCACCGGCCGGGCGACTGGGCGTACCGGAGCCGCCGCGGTGTCGAGATCATCCGCTACGAGCCGGTCTGGCGCTTCCTCACCGACCGGCGGCTCGCTCCGGACGTCGCCGACCTGCGGGCCGCCTCCGGCCTGGGCGAGGTCAACGCGTTCAACGGGATGCTCGCCGCAAACGGCGCGCACCACGCCCGGCTCCGGGGTTCGGCCGCCGCCTACTTCTCCCCCGCCCGGGTCGAACAGTGGCGCCCGTTCGTCCAGGACGCCTGCCGTCGGCTGATGGCCGGAAACGGTCAGACCGTCGACCTGATCCCCGCGCTCTGCGCCCCGCTGCCCGGGCTGGTCTTCACCCGGATGATCGGCGCGCCGGAGTCCGACGCCGCCCGGCTCTGCGCCTGGTCCGACGCGCTTCTCAAGATCTTCTACCAGGACCCGGCGAACCGCGACGAGATCCTCGCGGCCGACGAGGCGCTGCGGGAGTACGTCCTCGACCAGCTCGCCGCCCGTCGCGCGAACCCCGGTGACGACCTGCTCTCCGCGATGGCCGCCCGGCTGGACGACGACGCCGAGCTGACCGGGCTCGCCGCCGAGCTGCTCTCCGCCAGCACCGACAACACCACCAGCCAGCTCGGCGCCGCCCTGATGCACGCGCTGGCCGACCCGGCGATCTGGGCGGCGCTGGCCGAGGACCCGACGATGCCCGCCACGGTCGCGGCCGAGGCGGAGCGGCTCACCCCACGGGTCGGCTTCATCAACCGCAAGGCCAACACCCACGTGGTGATCGACGATCTCGCCATCCCGGCGGGCACCTGGATCCGCTGCTCGGTGCTCGCCGGTCACCACGACGAGTCCGTTTTCGATAATCCGACGGCGTTCCAGCCGCGGCGCGCCGATCAACGCCGGTCGCTGGTCTTCGGCGCCGGGCCGCACTACTGCATCGGTGCCGGGCTCGCCCAGGTCGAGATCGAGGAGGCGCTGCGGCACCTGGCTACGGCGTACCCGGGAATGCATTTGATCGAAGAACCGGTCTGGCAGAAGTCCGAAGTGCTCGCGGCCGTCACGTCACTCCCCGTCGCTCTCAGTTAAGGAATCGACTCTCATGAAAGACCTGCGTGCCCTACCCAAGGCACACCTGCATATCCACCTCGAGGCGACGTTGCGGCCGTCAACCCTTGCCGAGCTGGCCGAAGCGGCCGGTGTGCCGCTGCCGCGCACGAGCGGCTTCACCGGGTTCAGCGAGTTCTCCACCGCCTACCTGAGCCTACTCACGGTAATCAACACCCCGGAACGGCTGGCCCGGCTCGTCGACGAGGCGGTCGAGGACGCGGCCGCCGAGGGCGCCGTGGTGATCGAACTGGCCACCACGCCGACCTTCTACACGTCGATCTTCGGCTCGATCGACGCCGTCATTCACCACCTTTGCGAGTACGCCGAAGCCTCCGCCGCCAAGCACGGGGTATGGACCGGCATCGTGGTGGCGATCGATCGAACCGGCGGTCCCGAGTCCGCTTTAGATCTCGCCGAGGCGGCGGCCCGATTCGCCGGGCGGGGCGTCACCGGACTCGGACTGCACTCCGAGGAGCGCGGCTTCCCGGCGCGCGACTTCACCCGCCCGTTCGCCGTGGCACGCGAGGCGGGGCTGCTCGCCGTCCCGCACGCGGGCGAACTGGTCGGCCCGGAGTCGGTCCGCGAGGCCGTCGGCCTGCTCGGCGCGGACCGGATCCAGCACGGAGTACGCTCGATCGAGGATCCCGCGCTGGTCGCCGAGCTCGCGGCCTCCGGCACGGTCCTCGACGTCTGCCCGACCTCGAACCTGCTGCTCGACGTGGTCCCGAGCCTCGACGTGCACCCGCTCCCGGCGCTGCTCGCGGCCGGCGTCCGCTGCTCGATCAACGCCGACGACCCGACGCTCTTCGGCGTGGGCCTGCTCGACGAGTACGAGACGTCCCGCTCGATCCTGGGCCTCGACGACGCGTCCCTGGCGGCGTGCGCCCGCACATCGGTGCAGGCCAGCGCGGCCCCGTCCACGATCAAGGCCGACGCCGAGGCGGCCATCGACCGCTGGCTGGCGAACTGAGGGCTGAACCACATCGGGGAATGCCGTCGGCCCCCGAGGCGGTTCCCGCGGACGTGCACAAGAAGATCGGGTTCCTGTCGTTCGGCCACTGGCGCAACGTGAACGGTTCACAGACGCGCAGCGCCGCGGACTCCCTGCTCCAGACGATCGAGCTGGCGGTCGCCGCCGAGGAGCTGGGCGTCGACGGCGCGTTCGTCCGCGTCCATCACTTCGAGCGCCAGCTGGCCTCGCCGTTCCCGCTGCTCGCGGCGATCGCGGCACGCACCAGCCGGATCGAGATGGGCACCGGCGTGATCGACATGCGCTACGAGAACCCGCTCTACATGGCCGAGGAGGCGGCCGCTACCGATCTGATCAGTAGCGGACGGCTCCAGCTCGGCGTGAGCCGCGGATCCCCGGAGACCGCGCTGCGCGGCGCCGAGGCGTTCGGCTACGTGCCGGCCGAGGGCGAGACCGCCGCCGACGACGCGCGCAGCAAGACCGAGATCTTCCTCTCGGCGATCGGCGGCACCCCGGTCGCGCGCACCGACCCGGCCAGGACCGGCGGTGTCAGCGGCGGCCTCGCGATCCAGCCACAAGCCCCTGGCCTGCGCGAACGCATCTGGTGGGGCGCCGGAACCAGGGCAACCGCGACATGGGCCGCGACCCTCGGCATGAACCTGCAGAGCTCGACCCTGCTCAGCGAGGACACCGGCGTACCCTTCGACCGCCTCCAGGCCGAACAGATCGAGCTCTACCGCCAGGCCTTCGAGGAGGCCGGTCACGGCCGGGAGCCGAAGGTCTCCGTCTCGCGCAGCGTGCTCCCCGTCACCGAGGAGATCGACAGGATCTATTTCGGTCGCGAGGACGATCAGGATCAGGTCGGCCTCCTCGAGGGTGTCCGCTCGCGATTCGGCCGCACCTACTCCGGCGACCCCGATCGCATCGCCGAGGAGCTCGCCGCCGACGAGGCCGTCCAGGCCGCCGACACGGTCCTCTTCACCGTCCCCAACCAACTCGGCGTCGCCTACAACGCCCGCCTCCTGGAAACGATCACCAAACACATCGCCCCCGCCATCGGCTGGACCCCCAAGATCAACCCCCTGTGATCGTACGGTCCTCGCCCCACCCACCCGGCTCAAAAGGCCACCGCCGTCGGGCCACCCCCAACCCGTCGGGCCACCCCTACCTCGTCGGGGTGCCCGCCACCGTGGCCGTCCCCGACGTCGGACGCCGCTGGCCAATTCCGGCGAGATCGTCACCGACGGGGTTCGCGGCTGGCGTTCACGGGTGTCTCGGCGGGTTTGAGTGACCTCTGGATGCCAGCTCTCCCGGCGCGGCTGGCGTTCACGGGTCTCTCGGGGCGCCTGAGACACCCCGGATCGCCAGCCACCCGGCCTCACCGAGCGGGCGCTCCCCTCACCCCGTGCTCACCGCCGTCGAGGCGCCGGTGGCCGGGCGCTCACCTCCCACGACAGAATGTCCTGCTGAGACACGACGTCCCCGGTAGCCCCGGTGAACCCGGCCCACGCGCTACCCGCCCCGAGCCGCCCGGCCAGGTCGATCCGCTGATCGATGACGAGCTGCTGCTCCGGCTCACCCTGGTCCGGCGTACCCACATGCACCTGCAGGTGGTGACTCCGCGCGTCATACCCGACCCGGGCCCGGAACGGCGCCCCGAACAGCGGGATATCCGGATCCGCGGTGACCAGATGCGCATCCGGATTCCCGTTCACCACCAGCCCGACATGGTTGTCGCTCGGATCCGGCGCATTCTTGAAGTCGTCGAACTCGATCGCGACGCTGTTCCTGATCCCCCGGTACCCGAGTCCGCCGCCCCAACCGCCCAGCGCCCGGGTCCCCTCGGTCTGCAACACGATCGCGATCCCATCCGCCCCGGACCGCCCTTCATGCAGAAAAGCGTCGAACGTCGTCTCGAACGAGCGCCGCAGGTCGACCTTGTGGGTGGCCCACGCCGCCCCCATCTGCTGATGCCCACCGCTGGTCAGCCGCAGCACGCGTTCCCGCCACGGCCCGAACCGCCCCACCGTGGCGCTCCCCACCACCGACACGGCCCCGGGTTTGTCAAAATACGGAAACCCACCAGGCGCCGCTGTCGCGGGTGCCGCATTCACCAGCAGAAACGGCACGGCCAGTACGCCCCCGGCAGCACATTTCCACACCTCTCGAAGTCCCACGTCCCCACTCCCCTCAATGTCCCCAACACACCCCTGATCACCAGCCACCCACGGCGGCGGCATCGACACCTTTCCCGGCCAGCGCTCCCCCGGCCGGCGCTCCGGGGTGCCTCAACCGCTCCGAGGCACCCCGCAGACTCAGCTCCCCGGCCGGCACTCGGGCACGGAATCAATCAGCCGTGACGCCCCTGAACGCCGGCCCGCGACAAACCGGCTCAGCGCGGACCCGGCCCCTGAGGCCCGGCCGGGCCAGCCGGACGCACCGGCTCGTTGACCATCGGCGGCCGCACAGGCTCGTTCACGACAGCCGGAGCGACCGGACGACCGGGCTCCTTCACCACCGGCGGGGCCACCGGACGACCGGGCTCCTTCACCACCGGCGGAGCCACCGGACGACCGGGCTCCTTCACCACCGGCGGAGCCACCGGACGAGCCGGCTCGTTCACCACGGCCGGAACAACCGGACGAGCCGGCTCGTTCACCACGGCCGGAACAACCGGACGACCCGGCTCTCGAACGGCGGGTGGCAGGACCGGCTGGCCCGGTGCCATGACGGCGGCCGCCGCCGGCGGCTTGCCCAGGGCAGCCGGGAGCTCCGGCTTCGCCGGTAGGGCCGGCGGGTTGATGACCAGCGGGTTTCCCGGACGGTTCGGCACGGCCGCGGTCACCGGGCGCGCCGGAGCAGCCGGCCCGCCGGCCGCGGCGGGCGGACGACCGGGCTGCGACAGGATGACCGGCGGCGCCGGGACCGGCCGTGGCCGGGGCTGCGAGGCGATCACGGGACGGCCGGGCTTGTGGGCGATGAGCTGCCACAGATCGCGGAAGGCGCCCTTGTTGACCTTGTCGCAGTCGAACTGCGCCCACCGCCTGTCCGCCTTGCCGCTCCGGCCGACCCACTGGCAGTCGTCGCGATCGGGGAAGTACCCGACCACATCCGAGTCGTAGGGCGCCGGTGCCACGTGGGTCTGGGACTCGAGTGTGCCCGTCGCGGCCTGTGCCGGACCGGCCGCGAACGCGATCCCGGAGACCACGCCGGTCGCCGCCAATACCAGTGCTTTCACCGTACTCATGTCTCACTCTTCCGTCGGTGTTTCATGACCGGTCGAGTAGAGCACAGCAATAGGCACCGCAATTGTCTTCCAGCTTTTCTCCGCGTACGGTAGCAGCGCGCGGGATAATTGCCCGCCACCGAGCATTCCACCACGTTACCGAGCTCACAGAATAGTCTTCCCGAATTCGGGTAATCCCGCCCGCCCTTTCGGGTATTCGCCGGCACCCGCCCGCACCCCACCCCGTCTCGAGTGTGAGGTTCCGGCCACTCGCGCACCGCAGCCTCACCCGGCGAGGTCAGGTGCCGCTCGTCGACCAGTGCCAGGGCTCGGGCCGGTAGTTGTGCAGACCGAAGCGCCCGGCGTGCACCGTCAGCCAGGCGAAGCAGCGGGAGCCGCGCGGACAGTTCAGGAAGTCGATCGCCAGGCCACGCTCGTGCATCGAGGTACCGGGCCGTGCGGTGTGCGGCCGGCATCGTTCCGGTGGCTTGGAGTAGATCGAGTACCGGGTCGCGGGGCTTCCGCAGTTCTGGCGGCGCAGCCTGACCTGGTGCCGCGCCGCCCGGTATCCGTTGCCGCAGAGCCACAGCCCGGACCGCCGCGCGGCGGCCAGCATCCGCTTCACCCGCCATCGGATCCGCGCGGAGACGACGATCGCCCCGCCGCCCGGACAGCGCGCGGCGGCCAGTGCCCCGGCATCGTCGACCCGCCCGACGGGGACCGAGAGCCCGGACGGTCCGAGAGTGGTGGCGTCGGGCACGAGCACCCGTGCGGGGCGCGGGCTGCCGTGGTGGGGACGGGTCCGGGCCGGGCGGGAGACGCCGCCATGGGCACGGGCATGATCAGAATGGGCGGCGCGGGCGACATGGGCGGCGCGGGCGACATGGGCGGCGCGGGCGAACGCCGGCTGCGGCGCGAGGGCGAGAGTGGCGACGACGGGGCTGAGGGTGGCGGTGACCGCGAGGGCGATCAACCGCCGGATTCTGGCTCCAGGCATAGAGGTGTCCCCGAAAGAGTGATGGAATGCCGAACGCCCAGTGGGGGCGGGACATGTCCGAAACTAGGTCGGGGACGACGCTCCGCAAAGCGCGGAACCGGTATCCAGGACTTTTTCCGCCGCATCAGCGACAGGCGGCGTACCCGAATCGGCAATCGACCCTTTGGAGGGGCGTTCCGGGCTACCCCGAACGGATGGCCGGAATGCGCGCCGGAATGGTCGCGAGCCTATTACGGGGTCATCGATTGAACCCCGATGACGCTGAGTAGCCTCATGCGATCGGCGGAGTCGGTACCGGCCGGCGCGGTGTACAGAACGATCTTGAGGTCGGTGCCCGGCGCGATGAGGACGTCGCAGTCGATGGCGAACGGCCCGACCTCGGGATGGTCGACCACCTTGCCGCTGGACTCGTGGCGGCCGACCGCGCCGCCGTCCCAGAGCCGGGCGAAGTCCGGGCTGACTTTCCGCAGTTCAGCGACGAGCGAGCGGAGCCCGGTGTCGGCGGGATAGCACGCGGTGGCGGCCCGGAGATCGGTGACCAGGGCTGTCCGGAACGTCGCACGCTGCTCGTCGGTCTCGATCACCCGGGAGGGCACCCCGGTGAACTCGCGCCAGGCGATGTTGCGCTCACGGCTCCCGCGGGCGGGCTGGTCACCCAGTACCGCGGCGGCAAGCGGGTTCCAGATAAGGAGGTTCCAGGAGACGTCACACACAGTTACGGCTGCCCCGTCGAGTTGCTCCAGGAGGCGGCGTACCCCGGAAGTGATCTGGGGGTTGATCTGGCCCGGACATGGCGCGGTCTCACCGGCGAGGATGTAGAGGTGCTCGCGCTCCGCGGAGGAGAGCTGCAGCGCACGCGCGAGCGCCGCGAGCACCTGCCGCGACGGTGACGTGGCGCGCCCCTGCTCCAGCCGGACGATGTAGTCCACCGAGAGTCCGGCGAGCTGGGCCAGTTCCTCGCGGCGCAGTCCGGCCGCCCGTCGTACGCCGCCGCCGGGCATCCCGACCGCCTCGGGGTTCATCCGATCGCGCCAGCCGCGTAGCGCTCTGCCGAGTTCCCGTGATCCGCCCACGTTGACCAGTATCGGTCGCCTTCGCCGGAACAGCCTGGTACTGGCAGTCCCATGGCCGAGGCGGGCACTGTCTATGCCCGCCCGGCGCTCGAATGATGGACGTATGACGATCACCTTGATCACCGGAGCGAACAAGGGTCTCGGCTACGAGACCGCCCGCCAACTGATCGAAGCCGGACACACGGTCTACGTCGCGGCCCGCGACACCACCCGCGGAAAGGAGGCCGCCACCCGGCTGGGCGCCGCATTCGTGCAACTCGACGTGACCGACGACGTTTCGGTGGCGGCCGCCGCCGCACAGATCCGCGAGGAACGGGGCCGCCTCGACGTGCTGATCAACAACGCAGGAATCGCGGGCACCGGCAAGGTCGGCCCGCGGATCGGCTCACTGACCGCCACCGAACTATCGACGACATTCGACACCAATGTGTACGGCCCGGTCCGGGTGACGAACGCTTTCCTCCCGTTGTTGCAGCTCAGCGATAACCCCGTGGTGGTGAACGTGAGCAGCGGCCTGGGCTCGATCGCGGTCTGCATCGACCCGGACCGCGTCGAGTTCCAGGTGGTGACTATCGACTACAACGCCTCGAAGGCCGCCCTGGTGATGGCGAACGCCCAGTACGCGAAGGCGTTCCCGGCCATCCGCTTCAACGCGGTCGACCCCGGCTACACCGCCACGGACCTGAACGACAATTCCGGCCCGCAAACGGTCGCCGAGGGCGCCGAGATCCTCGTCCGGATGGCCCGGATCGGTCAGGACGGCCCCACGGGAGGCTTCTTCGACCGCCACGGCGTCGTCCCCTGGTAGCACCCAACGGTGCCGGCCGGTCGCCGCTGGCACGCCGATCGCTCACGCGATCTCCACACCCACCTGGACCAGGCCTTCACCGACTCGCGCTTCGCGGCCGACTCCCTCCGATGAGTTCAGTTTGGCGGTACGCCGCCGGCAGCGCCAGCAGGCCGGCCACCCGCCGTTCTGGGGGCAAACCCCCACCCGAAGACGGGTGCCTGCCGGGTCGTGCCGAGGCTCTCCCCTGACTAGCGTCTCCTCCGTCACCACCACGAAGGAGAGGACGACATGGGCCTCCCGGCGGCAGAAACCCACACGGCAAAAGCAGCCCACACGACAGAAGCAGCGGCTCTGAGCAGGACGGCGGCGCTCGCCCGCACGGCGGCCCGGGCGCCGTTCAGCCGACGTCAGGGACGCGAACTGATGTACTGTCTGGCCGGGTTGCCGTCCATCCTGGTCAATCCAGTGACACTGGTCGTCGTCACGGCCGATGTGGCCTGGTTGATGACCGGTTCCGAGCGGGGAAACCCGGCGCCCGCCGACCTGGCTGTCGGCGTCTCCTGTGCGGGGCTCCTGCTGGTCCTGCTGGTGTGGACCGGGGCGGCCCGCCGGCTCGGTACGGTGCAGCGCCGGATCGCGGCCCGGCTGCTCGATGTGCACGTCGCGGCCCCGCCACCCGGCCGGCGGAGTCCCGGTGACGGGGCCGGCTGGCGGGTCGTCGCCTACCACCTGGTCAAACTGCCGGTCGGCCTGATCGAGCTGTACGCGGTGTTCCTCTGGGCCGGCGGGCTGGTCAACCTGGGCTACCCGCTCTGGTGGGGCGCGTTCCGGAACCATCCGGCGGGTTCCCGGCTCGACCCGGTGCCGGTGTTCACGCCGTTCGGGCTGTTCGGCGAGGGCACGTTCCACGTCGCGACGCTGCCCGGCACGTTCGCCGCCGCGGCGGCCGGGACCGGGATGCTGCTGGCGGCGCCGTGGGTGAGCCGGGCGGTCACGTCCGCGGACGTCCGGCTGATCCATCGCCTGCTCGGGCACGCGCGGCTGGCCCAGCGGGTCCACGACCTGGAGCAGAGCCGGGCGCTGGCCGTGGACGACGCGGCGGCCCTGCTGCGCCGACTGGAACGGGACCTGCACGACGGCGCGCAGATCCGGCTGGCCACGCTCGCCATGAACCTCGGCATGGCGCGGGAGAAGCTCGGCCCCGACGGCGAGGTCCGGGACGCCGCGGCCGCCCGCGAGCTGGTCGACACCGCGCTGCGGGGCGCCAAGGACGCACTGCGCGAACTCCGCGACCTGGCTCGTGGGCTCCACCCGCCGGTGCTCGACAACGGGCTGGGCGACGCGCTGGCCTCCCTCGCCGCCGACAGCGCGATCCCCGTCGATCTGCGGGTCGCGATCCCGGTCAGGCCCACGCCCGCGATCGAGTCCATCGCGTACTTCTGCGCCGCCGAACTGCTGGCCAACGCCGCGAAGCACAGCTACGCGAACCGCATCGAGGTCCACTTGGCCGGCGAACGCGACGTCCTCCTGCTCAGCGTCACCGACGACGGCACCGGCGGCGCCGACCCGGCCCGGGGCACCGGCCTGTCCGGCCTGTCCCAGCGGGTCGCCGTCGTGGACGGCCACCTCACGATCACCAGCCCGCCCTCCGGCCCGACCACGATCACCGTCAACCTCCCCCTCCGCGCATGACCAGCCACGCCATGACCGCCGAACCCTCGCCGCGCGCTACTGTCCACGCCGTGATCGCCGGGCTTCCACCACTCACGACCGACCGCGCCATGACCGCCGGGCTCATCACTGCGTGCCTGACCAACCATGTCGTTTTCGGGGAAATCCCGGTGTGCCGATGAGCGTTCGTGTGGTGATCGCCGAGGATGCGGTCCTGTTCCGGGCCGGGCTCACGCGGTTGATCGAGGACCACGGCCACCGGGTGTGCGCCGCCGTCGGGGATGCCGGCGCGCTGCTGGACGCGGTCGACGAGCATCGGCCCGATGTCGTGATCGCCGACATCCGGATGCCGCCCACGCACACCGACGAGGGTCTGCGCGCCGCGCTGGAGATCCGGAGCCGTCACCCACAGACCGGGGTGCTGGTCCTGTCGCAGTATGTCGAGACCAGATACACGGCCCGGCTGCTCCAGGGGAACGCGGCCGGTGCCGGGTACCTGCTGAAGGAGCGGGTGTCCGACGTGGCCGAGTTCGCCGCGGCGCTGGAGCGGGTCGCCACCGGGGGTACGGCGCTCGACCCCGAGGTCGTCGGCCGGCTGCTCCGGGCGGGCAACCACACCGCCGGGCTGGCGACGCTCACCCCACGGGAACGCCATGTGCTCGCGCTGATGGCGGAAGGCCGCTCCAACGCCGGGGTCGCCGACGCGCTCGCCGTGAGCGGTGGCACCGTGGAGAAGCACGTGGCGAGCATCTTCGACAAGCTGGGCCTGCCCCCGGACGAGGCCGACAACCGCCGCGTCCTCGCCGTCCTGCGCTACCTCGGCCCATGACCCGCCCGCGAGCGGGCGCGGGACGCGGGGGCGCGAGCGGGCGCGGGGCGCGGGGGCGCGAGCGGGCGCGGGGCGCGGGGGCGCGAGCGGGCGCGGGGGCGCGGGACGCGACCCGGGCGCCTACCCCGCATCCCGACACCGCGCCCCATCCGGGCTGAACTCCCACGCCCGGAGTCGCCCGCCCCCGACCGGCACAGCAACGGCCACGCGCAGAACACGGAGCACCGGCACGCACGAGCACGACCCCGCACCGCGCACGAGCACAGGCATGCGCGGCCCGCGAGCGCAAGCACGGGCATGCGCGCGAGCACAGGCACAGGCACAGGCATGCGCGCGAGCACAGGCACAGGCACAGGCATGCGCGCGAGCACGGGCACAGGCACGGGCATGCGCGGCGCACGGTGTGGGTGGGGGTGTGACCGGATTGCCGGGTCGGCCAGTCCTATGAGCAGAGACCTGACTTGGAGGAGTGGCTGTGGAACCGAGCCTGCGGGAACAGTTCGACCTGGCGGTGAAGGACGATCCCGGCGCCGATCACGGGGCGATGGCGGTGGCGGCGATCGCTGAGGGTGGGCGGATCCGGGAGCGGCGACGGCGGGTGGTGGCCGTGAGTGCGGCGGCCGGTGTGGTGGCCGTGCTCGGTGCTGTGACCGGTGTGAGCCTCGCGGGTGGCACGCCGTCGTCGTCTACGCCGCCGGTGACGATCGAGGCGGCGATGGCGCCGTCCGCGGCGCCGGGGTGCTGGGCGAAAACGGTGAAGTCCGGCGCCACCGATGCGGTCGTCTTTCTGGACGAGGGCGTCACGGCCGAGCGGCAGGCCGCGCTGGCAGACGCGCTGAACGGCGATTCACGTGTGGAAACGGTGCTCTTCGACAGCCGGGATCAGGCGTACCAGCGGTTCCGTGCCCGGTGGGCCGACGAGCCGGACCTGGTCACGGCGGTCGCGGCGGACCAGTTCCCGCAGTCGTACCGGGTACGGCTGTCGGAACCGGACCAGTTCACGGCGTTCCGGGCGGAGTACGCGTCGACGGACGGCGTCCAACTGGTCATCGGCCGGAAGTGCCCGGCGTCCGCCCCGGTCGGAGGGGTTCTGTGACCCTGTTCAGCGGCAGAAGGACCGGTGGGAGAGCCGGCGGACAGGAGAACAGCCGAGCCGGCGTGCGAAGCGGCGAACAAGCCGGCGAACGGGGCGGCGAGTGGGGCGACGAACGAGCTGGCGAGCGGGGCAACGAGCGGAGCGGCGAACAAGCCGGCGAACGGGCCGGCGGACGGGGCGGCGGCAGGCGGCGGGCCGTGGTGGTGCGGGATGCGGAGTTCACCGCGTTCGTGGAGGCGTCCGGGACCCGGCTGCGGCGCGCCGCCTACCTGATGTGCCGGGATTGGCACCTCGCGGAAGACCTGGCGCAGCACACGTTCGCCAAGGTGTACGCCTCGTGGGAGCGGATCCGGGACGGGGGCAGCGTGGATGCGTACAGCAGAAGGGTGTTGATGAACCTGGTCTTCGATCGGCAGGGGCGCTGCAGCAGCTCCGAGGTCGTCCTCGCCGAGATGCCGGAACACGCGGCCGACGGTGGGACTCCGGAGCTGCGGCTCGCTCTCGTCGACGCGCTGGCGCGGCTCAGCGTCGAGGATCGGGCGGTGCTGGTGCTGCGGCACGCCGAGGATCACAGCGTGGAGACCGTGGCCTCGATCCTCGGTGTCTCGGCCTCGGTGGTCAAGATGCGCAACGCGCGGGCACTGACCCGGCTGCGCTCCCTGCTCGGCGAGGACTTCCTGGTCCACTGACGGGTTCTGGCTGGTGCTCCGGGGTGTCTCAGACTGGTGGGCTGGCGATCCGGGGTGGCTCGGCCGGCCGGCTGGCGATCCGGGGTGTCTCAGCACGGCGGGCTGGCGATCCGGGGTATGGGGGTGGAACGGTCAGAGGAGGTGCGTACCGGGGAGGATGATGCGGGCGGTGACGCCGGCGCCGGGGCGGCTCTCCAGGCGCAGGCCGCCGCCCTGCGCCTCCACGATGCGGCGGCTGATCGACAGGCCGAGGCCGAGGCCGGGCATCTCGTCGCGCTGGGCGACCTCGCCGCGGGCGAAGGGCGCGCCGAGCGTCGCGAGCTCGCTCTCGGGCAGGCCGGGGCCGTGATCACGAATGGTCAGTGTGGGCTGCGGGTAGCTGTCGAGCGTGACGATCACCGGCTTGTCCGGGCCGCCGAAACAGAACGCGTTGCTCAGCAGGTGACCGATCGCGACCTCCAGCAGGCGCGGGTCGGCGGTGATCCAGACCGGTGCCTCCGGCAGGTCCAGCCGCAGCTGATCGGTACGCTCGGTGACCTGGGCCACCGACGCGCGCACCACGCCCGCGAAGTCGGTGAGGTGACGGTCGCCGACCGGCTCGTGCACCTGGTGGTTCACCGCCCTGAGCAGGTTGTCCACCGTACGGCAGAGGCGTTCGGCATTGCGGGTGATGGCGTCCACCCGACGCTCGAAACCGGGGGCGATCGCGCCCGGCGTGTCGGTGAGCAGCTCCAGGTTGCCGCGGATCGTGGCAAGCGGCGTACGGATCTCGTGGGAGATCGCCGAGACCACGTCATCCTGATCTGCGGCGACCGGAAAAGCCCGGTGCGTGAGCATGTGCCGCAGACCGGTCTCCGCGTCGATGCGACGGGCGATCCGGGACAGCAGGCGTACGGTGGCCTCGGTGTTGCGGCGGCGTGGGGCGTCGTCGAAGACGCAGAGCGCGCCGACGATCTGGCCCTCGTGGTGCAGCGGCGCGGCGCCGAGGAAGCGGACGTGTTCGGTGCCGCGGACCAGCGGGTGGGTGGAGAGGCGCGGGTCGCGGCTGGCGTCGTCGATCACCATGGTGTTCGCGGCGGACGAGACGATGTCGCAGAGGGACATGGACTGCGGCACGTCGACGACCGTCTGGATGCCGAGCGTGGCGGCGAAGTGCGCGCTGCCACCGCCGATCACCTTGAGCGCGGCCATCGGCGCCTGGCAGGCCTCGGCGGCGAGTTCCAGCACCTCCGGGACCTCGGCGACCGCGGCGCGGTAGCGTTCCGCGGCCAGGAAGCGGGACTCCACGGCGGGGGCGTCCGGCTGGCTGCGCATCATCGGGACCGTCATGGCTCGCTTCCTCCAGTGACGTCGCCTCGGGGGCGGCGAACGTATCCGCGAGAATCGGCCGGGCGGGACGGTGGCCCAGTGATCGCGGGTTGTGGTTCGGGTGCAGCGGCGTGGCAGGGCGATGGCCACGATGACTCAACCGGCCAGCGCCCGCCGGAGCGCGGCGGTCAGCGTCGCGATCTGCCGTTGGGAGATGTCGGCGGACTGGATGGCGAGGGACCCGTGAAAGGTCCCCGGCCACTGGTGCAGCTCCACCGGGACACCCTCGTGCAGCAGGCGTACGGCGTAGTCGATGTCCTCGTCCCGGTTCGGGTCGAGTTCGGCGGTCGCGATGTACGCCGGTGGCAGCCCGGACAGGTCGGTCTCCCGGGCGGGTGCCGCGTACCGGGTGGCCTCGGCGTCCCCGAGATAGTGCCGCCAGCCCGCGGCCACCTTGCCGCGGTCCAGCCAGGGCGTGTCGGTGAACGCCCGCGCCGACCAGGTCCGCTGCCGGTCGTCGAGGCCCGCCTCGTTGAGCAGTTGCAACCGGATCGCCGGGCCGTCCTCGTCGCGGGCCCGCAACGCGATCCCGGCGGCCAGGGCGCCCCCGGCGCTGTGCCCGCCGACCGCGATCGGCCCGCCCCGCTCGGCGGCCCAGGTCAGCACCGCGTACGCGTCGTCCAGCGCCGCCGGGAACCGGTTCTCCGGGGACAGCCGGTACTCCACCGAGATCACCACCGCGCCGGAGAGCCCGGCGATCGCCGCCGCCCACGGGTGCTCGGTGTCCAGGGTGCCCATCACCGAGCCCCCGCCGTGCAGCCAGATCACCGTTCCCCGGGCGCCGTCCGGCCGGTAGACGCGGACCGGGACCGGTGGATCGGCCGGGACCAGCAGATCCTCGATCGTCATCGCCGAGGTGTCCGGCACCGGGCGGCTCGCCGCGATGGCGGTCAGATTCTTGCGGGCGGTCACCGGGTCGGTCAGGTCGTTGGGCGGCAGGAACGGGAGGAAGGCTTCGAGTTCGGGATCCATACCGGTCATCGTCCAGGCTGCCACCCGGCCCATCATCCGCCAACCGTCGCGCATCCGGCACCGCTCGCGCGCCGATCGGCTCTATGCTCCGCTGTATGGAGGCGCTTGCGGTTCGCCTGTCCGGCTTGGACTCGTACGTCGAGGACGCCATCCGGGTCGTCGCGTTCTACGACACGCTGATGCGGCGCCGCGTCGACCTGCCCGCGCTGGCCCGCGCCTCCGCCGGGCTGGCCGAGTGCGTCACCGGCATCCGCCTGCACGGATCGGGCCGGACCCTGCGGTACGCCCCGGACGGCCGTCCCGCCACGACCACGCCGGGCCCGCCGTCGAGCGCGTTCCCGATCACCCTGGACGACGAGGAGATCGGCACCGCCTGGCTGGAGCGCGCCTCTCCCCCGCTCCCCCTCGACGAGGTGCTGCTCGACCGGCTCGCCATCGCCGCGGCCACGGTCGTCGAGCGCCACGGCCCGGCCCGGACCACGATGGCCGACCCCGCGCTGGTCGAGCTGGTGATCAGCCCGGACGCCGACGATCCTTCCCGTACGCGCGCCCTGCGCCTGCTCGGGTTCCCCACCGGCGTACCGCTGCACGTCGCCGCGGTCCGCTCCGGCCTCCCCCTGGACCGGATCGCGGCCGCGCTCTGCCCGTCCCGCCCGGTGAAGGCCGCACCGCTCACCGACGCCGCGGTCATCCTGGCGACCGGTTTCGACCTGTCCGCGATGCCGGACGGGGTCCGCGCGGGTGTCGGCTCCTCGTGGCGTGCGGCGCGCACGGCGCTGCGGTTCGCCACGACCCGCGAGCCGGTGATCCGCTTCGACGACCTGGGCGCGCTCGCTCTGCTCGCCGAGGTGCCCGGGCCGGTCGCCCGCGCGAATCCGGACGTTTCAGCGATCGATCGCCTCGCCGGGTCACCGGAGGATCTGGCCACGCTCGACGCGTACTGTGTCGCGGGCTCCGTCCGGCGCGCCGCCGACCTGCTCCACCTGCACCACAGCAGCGTGGCGCGCCGGGTCGAGCAGATCGGCCGCGCCCTGGGCGTCGACCTGACCACGCCGCCGGGGGTGACCCGCGCCCGGATCGCCCTCACCACGTGGCGCCTGCTGACCGGCTGAGCGAGACCTCACCACGTGGCCCCTGCTGACCGGCTGAGCGAGACCTCACCACCTGGCGCCTGCTGACCGGGTGACGCGCGGCGAGCGTTCGGTTCAAGACGACGGCGGTGGGCGGCACGGAGACTGCCGGCATGACGACCTACACGCCGGCGCTGGGACGGTTCGCGCCCACCCGGTTCTACGACTCCGTGGTGGCCCTGACCCGGGAGCGGCTGTGGCGGGCGCTGACCGTCATGCACGTCGCGCCCCGGGCCGGGGAGACCATCGTCGATGTCGGCTGCGGGACCGGGTCGCTGATCGCGACGATCAACCGGGTCGAGCCCCGGGCCCGCGTCGTCGGCGTCGATCCGGATCCGGAGATGCTCGCGATCGCGGAACGCAGAGCCGACGCCCGGTGGCTGACCGGAATGGGTGACTCACTGGTCGCGTCGCTCGGGCCGGAATCGGCGGACACCGTCGTCTCCAGTCTGGTGCTGCATCAGTGCCCGATGACGGCCAAGCGGGCGATTCTTCGCGAGATGGCCGCCGTTCTGCGTCCCGAGGGCCGGCTGGTGATCGCCGATTACGGGCTGCAGCGCACGCGATCGATGCGGCTCGCCTTCCGCGCGGTGCAGTTCGCCGACGGGAGAGAGGACACCCAACCCCATGCCGATGGCCTGCTTCCCGAGCTGATCACTCTGGCCGGGTTTGCGGACGTACGCGAGAAGGAAGTGGTTTCGACGGCGACCGGGTCCATTTCCATCTATGTGGCCGGCCTATCGAAAACGCTCGGCGAATCGGGCGGTGAAGAGGTCGGCGCCCTTACGCTCCCGGACCACCTCGACGGGGGCCGCGGCGGGACCGTCCGGGGTGGGTAGCCGGCCGACGCCCGCGTGGGGACCGAGCGGGAGCAGGATCCGCCGGACCGCCGACGGGGAGTGGAGCGACGAGGGCGGGGCACCGGCGAGCCGCGCGCGGATGTTGCCGGCCACGATCGCCGCGGCGCTGGACTGGGAGAAGAGCCGCGTCGCGCACCAGTTGACCCGGATGGAGAGCCGCGACCTCGTCAGCCGGACCGACCACGAGTCCAACGGGCGCCGGACCGGAGTCGGGTTGACCGGGAAGGGACGCGAAGCCGCGGAGAACGCCGTCCTCGGTCACGGGGAGAACATTCGGCGCCACTTCTTCGCGGGATTGACCGGTGACCAGGCCGCGGTCCTACGGGAATGGAGCCGTTCGACGATCGGGTGCATCGCCGCAGGAGAGGCCGCCTGTTGAGCGCGGGGTGGGCGCGAGGACCGTACGGGAAAAGGTTTCAGGAATTCACCAGGAGTTGGCCGAGCTCCTGCGTGCATCGGGTGAGGGCGACGTAGAGGGCGTTCCCGCCGCGCGGGGTGGCGGCGATGGTGTGCGGATCGATCAGCAGGGTCGCGTCCCATTCGAGGCCCTTGGACTGGGTCGCCGTCATGATCGGGACGTCGGGGAGCACCGGGATCAAGGCCGGGATCAGGGACGATGGGGCGATCACGCCGACCGTGCCGCCGGACCAGCGCTCGCGCATGTCCTGCACGGCCGAGGTGGCGGCGTCGAGCAACTCCGCGGGCGTGACCGTTCTTTCCCATGGCGGGACACCCGAGGAACGGACCGCGCGCGGCGGGGTGTTGCGGCTGCCGGCCTTCGCCAGGATCGGGGCGGTCAGGTCCATCACCTCGCGCGGCGTGCGGTAGCAGATGGTCAGCTCGGCCGGGGTCCAGCGGTCGCCGAGAGTCGCGCTGACCGCTTCTGACCAGCTGGTGTGCCGGTGCGCGGCCTCCGCCTGGTCGATGTCGCCGACCGCGGTGATCGAGCGCGCGGGGCAGCGGCGCAGCACCATCCGCCACTGCATCTCGGAGAGCTCCTGCGCCTCGTCGATCACCACGTGTCCGTACGTCCAGTCCCGCCGGGCCCGGGCCAGGTCGGCGATCGACTCACCCTCCGGCGCCGGCTTCTCGATCTCCGCCTCGCCCAGCAGGTCGGCGATCGCGTCGAGCAGCGGGATGTCACTCGCGGACAGCGCCCCGGGCTCGGCGGCGACCAGTTCGATCTCGTCCGCGGCGAGGTCAGGGGTGAGCTTGGCGAGCAGGGCGGCGTCGCCGAGCAGCCGGCGCAGCGCGGCCTGCGGGGTGCGGGTCGGCCACCAGGTCTCGATGAAACGCTCGACCGCCGGGCTCTCCGCGATCTCGTCGCGCAACTCCTCGACCGACGGCGCGTCGTCCGCGTCGCTGCCGGGGGCCGGCGGCGGATCGTTCTTCCGGCGGCGATCGAAACGGGCCAGCAACTCCTCCAGTCCCTCCTCCATCTCGTCGAGCAGGGCGGCCCGGCGATCGACGATCATCTCGGCCAGGACCTGGTGGAGCTGCTCGGCGAAGGCCGCCCGGGCCCGGTGGTACGAGCGACCCGAGACGGCGGCGGCACGCAGCCCGGACACCCGGTCGGCGCCGATCACGTAGGACTCGCCCGCCCAGCGCAGGGTCAGGTCACGGGGACGTGGGAGCAGGGCGCGCACGTACCGTTCCATCGCGGACTGCCACAGCCCCCGGCCCTTGATCTCGGCGAGCTCGCGAGGTTCGGTGCGCGCCACGGCCACGCCCGGGATCAGGGTGTCGCAGGTCGCGGAGACCACGGCGGTCTCGCCGAGCGCCGGCAGGACCTGGGCGATGTAGTCGAGGAAGCGGGGCGACGGGCCGAGCACGAGAACCGCCTGGTCGGCCATCCGGCGGTGGGTGAAGAGCAGGTACGCCACCCGGTGCAGCGCGACCACGGTCTTCCCGGTGCCCGGACCACCCTGGACGATCAGCGGGCCGGTCGCCTCGGCGCGGATGATCGCGTCCTGCTCGGTCTGCAGCGTCGAGATCGCCGTCGCCATGTGGCCGGTGCGCCGCTGGTCCAGGGCGGAGAGCAGCGCGCCCTCGCCGACCAGGTCGCCGCCCGCGGCCCCGTCGAGGGGTTCGTCGTCGACGCCGGTGACCACGGACCCGGTGGCCCGGATATGGCGGCGGCGGGCCTGACCCTGGGGTTCGCGGGCGGTCGCCGTGTAGAACGGGCGGGCCGCACCGGCACGCCAGTCGAGGACGACGGGGTCGGCGTCGCCCTCGCGCAGTCCGATTCTGCCCACGTGCAGGGTGGTGCCGTCGAGGGCGTCGAGGCGGCCGAAGACCAGGCCGTCGCGGGCGCGGAGCAGTTCCTGGCGCTGCTGCTCCAGCGAACGTCGGCGGGCGCGGCCGACGTCGTCGGTGGACGCGCCGGCGATCTCGGTGGCCAGATGGGCGGCCAGGCGGTCGTGGAGGGTCATGGCCGTATCGAGGAATTCCTGTTCCTCGGCGACGGCATCCGGTCGGCTCATGGCGGGCACAGTAGTTTCCGGAATGGCGCGAATGCCAGCGCGACCCGTGTGATGAAACGAATATTGCCGTACCGCCCAGAATCGTGGCCTACGATTTTCGCGGAATATTTGACAATGGCTTTTCGATCTGTTCTCGGAGTTTTTCTCAGGGGCGGGTGAGCGCTATGCCGACCCCGGCCGCGACGGCGACCGCGACGCAGGCGAGGAGCACGCCGGGGCCGCCCCAGATCACCATCAGGATGGAGAGCGCGGCCCAGAGCAGCACGCCGCCGACGGCCACCAGGACCAGCGGCAACCGTGGGGTGACGGAGCCGAACGCCGGGTCCTCGTCCACCAGCCGGCGGACGATCTCCTCGAACTCCCGCCGCGTCTGCCTCGCCGACATTACGGAATACACCGCCCATCACCACATCGTGTCCCGGGGCAGTAAACCTCCCCCTCGGCGCGCTGGCAATCGGCCCGCGGCCCCGTCACGGAACTGTCATCTGCCGGTCGCCACGCAGGACCGGGAGCACCGCGGCGGGTGTCAATCCGATCATCTCCCGCATGCGGCGCGTGAGGTGGGCCTGGTCGGCGAAGCCCGCCGTCGCCGCGGCCCCGGCGAGCGACTCCCCGGCCCGGAGCGCCTCCGCCGCCCGGTGCAGGCCCGACCACGCCCGCCACCTGGTCAGCGGCATCCCGAGCTGCGCGTGCGCCAGCGCCCGCAGCCGCGGCGCCGACAGCCCGACCTCGGCCGCGAGCGCGGGCATCGCGACCGGCCGCTCCCGCAGGATCGCCAGCGCCGCCAGCAGGCGCGGATCGAGCGCCGCGGAGAAGCCCCGATCCAGCTCGGCCTCGCCCAGATCCCGCAGTTCCGGTGCCGCGACCAGACGCCCCGCGCAACGCCGCCGGAGCAGATCCGCGAGAGCCGAATGCGGCTCGACGTACATGGTGCGCAGGGCGGAAGCGGGGAGCAGGCGGTGCCGCACCATCGGCGGAACCAGGAGCACACCGGCGCGATGCTCGGCACCCTCCGCATCGAGCATCGCCACCTCGCCCCGGACGGCGACGGCGATCTGGAAGGCGGCGTGGGAATGGAGACGGCCGTCCCCGCTCGGACCTCGGTAGACGGCGTATCCCGCACCGACGCTGAAGCTGACCGCGGCGGACACCGGTCAACTATAGGGTGGCCCGTTCCGCCGCGCCGTTCCCCCCGTTCCCCCCGTTATCCCCATGTGTCCCGGGATACCGGCGGCACGTGCTCGTGACCGCAGAACAGGAAGACGAACCGTCGTGCACCCGCTACCGCCACGCCGCACCACGCACGCCTTCGGCACCCCCAAGAACCTTCTCGTGTACGACCGGTGGGGCCGATTCGGCCGTCCGATGATCCTGCTGCACGGGCTCCGCTACGACCGGACCATGTGGTGGCCGGTCGCCGCCGAGCTGCACGGGGCCGGTTCGGTGCTCGCCGTCGACCTGCCCGGACACGGCGAGTCGGCGCCCCGGGACGACTGCGCGCCCGACCGGCTCGCCCACGACCTGGCCATGCTGGTGCTCCGCCTGGATCTGCGGCGCGCCCCGGTGCTGGTCGCCCACGCCGAGTCCGCCCTGCTCGCGGAGGTCTTCGCGGCCCGCTACGCGACCCACACCGTGATCGCCGTGGACACCGCCGCGCCCGGCGGGGAGTGCGACCTGGACGGCGTGCCGGAGCCGTACCGCCAGTTCGCCGTGCGCCGCCCGGGCACCGCCCCGCTCCGCCCGTTCCGGTCCTGGTCCGATGCCCTGGCCACCACGACGGCGCCCGCCCAGGTCCGGGCCGGCGCGCTGCCCGAGGCGCACCTCGGCGGCGACCGCCTCCCCCACCTGCGCGACCCCGCGGGTTTCGCCGGCCTCCTCCGCGGCATCCGCTGACCCCGCGGCCGGCGTCAGCGGGGCAGACTGGTGCTCAGGCCGTCGAGGACCATCGTCAGGCGGCGCTCGAAGACCGTGTCCTGGGACAGGCCGTCGTCCGTGTCCCGGATGATCCGTTCCAGGTGCGGGTGGTTGCCCTCGCTCAGGACCTTCGTCAGGTACGGCGTGATCCAGTCCTGCCAGCCCGGCTCGGAGAGGCCGGCCCGCCGCCGCGCCTCGGACTCCGACAGTTCGGCCTGGACGAACCCCTGGGTGAACTGCATCGTCGTCGCCACCCGGTCCATCATCTGGTCGACGGTCAGCCCCAGGCCGTCCACGCAGGAGGTGGCGTACTCCAGGATCCGCAGCGCGTTCGGCCCCAGCGGCGGGCGGCTGCCGAGCGGCGCGGCCCACGGGTGCCGGAGGCTCAGCGCCCGCATCGCCCGGGCCAGCCGGGTCAGCCCGGTTCGCCAGTCGCCCTGCGGACCGCTGCTCAGCCCCGCGACGACCTCGCCGAGCACGTGGTCGTACATCAGCTCGATCAGGTCGTCACGGGTGGCGACGTGCCGGTAGAGCGACATCGTCCCGCGGTCGATCCGCGCCGCGACCTTGCGCATCGAGACGGCGTCGAGGCCCTCCCGGTCGGCGATGGCGATCGCGGCGCGGATGATGGCGGTGTAGTCGATGGTGCGCGTGGACCGGCCCGGCCTCGCGATCCACGACCAGATGATCGGTTTCGCAGACGGCACCAGAGGCCCCTCCTCTTGAGACGGCAGGCGTTCGACCGTACGCGACAACGGGGCGTGACCGTCAGGCCCGAGCGGAACCGGGCGCACCGCCGGTGAGGTCGTGCAGGCGGCGGGCCATGTCGTCGGCGAGGGCCTCCCGGTAGCGCCGGGCCATCTGGCAGAGGTCGTCGATGCCCTTGAGCGTGGCGTCGCGGCTGGGGCCGAGCCCGGCGATCGTCTCCGCGTGCGTGTGCCGCGCGTCGGCGACGATCGTGGACGCGCGCAGCTCGGCGTCGCTGACGATCAGGGCGGCCTCGGTGGTGGCCTTGCGCAGCAGCGCCTCGGTCTCCCGGCGGGCCTCGGCCATGTGCTGGTCGGCGGTGCGTTCGGCCATCTCCATCATCCGCGGGTCGACCGGCGCCGACGGCGGCGTCACGGACCGGGCGGCGAGCCGGGCCTGGAGCAGTTCGTCCTCCAGGGCGCGGGCGCGCTCCTCGGCCTCGGCGCACTGTTTCTCCAGTCGGCGCAGGTGGCCGACCATGTCGCCGTACTGCAGGTGTTCGGCGAGGGCCTGGTTCTCGGCGGCCAGGCGTCGCATCTCCTCGGCCACGTCCTCGAGGAACAGGTCGACTTCGCCCTCGTGATAGCCACGCGATCCGACGGCGGGCCGCTGGAACGCCATGGCGTCGATGTCACGCGGGGTGAGCGGCACGGGATCATCCCTTTCCCTGAGAGTCTGTGCACGTTCCCACATCGCCGGTTGAACAGCGATCAGACGGACCGGCCGCCTCGTGATCGCGTAGTCACGTGCACCGATACCTCCCGATGGCCGCCGAAGAAGTCGATCGACACGGAATGATCCAAATGCGCCGAGACAACGTTGTCAGAAGTAGACGCGACCCGTCATTCAATGTCAACACCGTGCATCTGTACGCAATCCTTACAGTTACTCGCCCCCGGGAGGTCAACTCGTGCGTGGCAACAGGCTCACCGGCCCTCCGGGGCGCCCGACCATGAAGGACGTCGCCCGCGTCGCGGGAGTCAGCCTGAAGACGGTGTCCCGCGTGGTCAACGGCGAGGGCTCGGTCTCCGCGCCGCTCGCCGCCCAGGTCAACGACGCCATCGCGACCCTCAACTACCGCCTCGACCACGGCGCCAGCACCCTGCGCCGGGGCGACCACCGCACCGGCACGATCGGGCTGATGGTCGAGGACGTGGCCAACCCGTTCTTCGCCGCCCTGCACCGCGCGGTCGAGGACGTCGCCCGCCTGCACGACACCCACGTGCTGATCGGCAGCGTCGGCGCCTGCCCGGAACGCGAGGGCGAGCTGGCCAGGGCTTTCATCACGCGCCGGGCGGACGGCCTGATCATCGTGCCGCTCGGCCCGGACGGGACCAGCCTCGACGATGAGCTGCACACCGACACCCCGGTCGTGTTCGTCGACCGCCCCGGGTACGGGATCGCCGCCGACACCGTGCTCTCCACCAACGTCGCCGGCGCCGCCGAGGCCACCCGTCACCTGATCAGGAACGGTCATACCCGGATCGCCTGCATCGGCGACCGCCCGGTGGTGCCGACCGCACGCCAGCGCCGGGCCGGCTACCTGTCGGCGCTGCGCGAGGCGGGTGTCCGCCCCGATCCGGCCCTCATCGTCGAGGGCGTGACCAGCACCGACGCGGCCGTCCGGGCGGTGCTGGAGCTACTGGGCCACGACGATCCCCCGACGGCGCTCTTCACCACCCGGAACACGGTCACCACCGGGGCCGTACGGGCGCTGCGCGCACTCGACCGCCAGGACCGGGTCGCGCTGGTCGGTTTCGACGACTTCCCCCTCGCCGACCTGCTCGACCCGCCGGTCACCGTGATCGCCCAGGACCCGGTGACGATGGGCCGGACCGCGGCGCAGGCCCTGTTCCGCCGGATCAACGGGGACGCCGGCCCGCCCACCCGGTTCGCGATCCCGACCAGGCTGATCCCCCGCGGCTCCGGCGAACTGCGCCCACGGTGACTCACGGGACGCTCAGCCTCACGGGACGCTCAGCCTCACGGGACGCTCAGCCTCACGGGACGCTCAGCCTCACGGGACGATCAGCCTCACGGGACGCTCAGCCGAGCTCGACCGAGCCGCCCAGCGCGATCCGGGCGTACGTGGTGGCCGGTTCGTCCTCCAGCCAGCCGTCGAAGTTCGCCAGGCCGAGCGCGCTGAGGTTGACGTCGTGGATCGGGAACGTCCGGGCCGGCCGGATCGCGCGCACGAACTCGATCGCCTCGCGCAGCTTCAGCCACGGCCCGGAGGCCGGCACCAGCAGCGTCTCCACCGGCTCCTCGGGCACGAAGAGCGCGTCACCCGGATGGTAGACGCCCTCGACGAGATAGCCGAGGTTCGGGCACCCCGGCAGCCCGTCGATGATCTCGGCGTGCTCCCCGCCGACGGCCGTCACCTGAAAACCGTCCGCGCTGAAGGTCTCCCCGGGCTGCACCGCCGTCGCCTTCAAGGTCAAGGCCAGGCTCGGGTACGCGAACACGCCGAGCCCCGGGTCGACCGCCCGGGCCGCCGCGATCTTGTCCACGTCGACGTGATCCTCGTGCTCGTGACTGATCAGCACGGCCGTGGCCCCGTCCAGCGCCTCCGCCTCGGAGAACACTCCCGGATCGATCACGAGAACCCGGTCACCGTCCTCGATCCGAATACACGCATGGGAATACTTCGTCAGGCGCATCCGGCCAACCTACCCGCGCGCCACCGGCCACAGTGCCCTGTACGCGGCGATGGACGTACCGGAAAGCGGTCTTGAATGATCTCTGCCGCATCCCGGACACCGCGCCGACGCGATTGTCGCACCGGTGGGGAGTCGCTCGGCGGCGTGACTGCCCTAGGCTGTCCGGGGTGAGCAGCTTCCCGGCACAGGCCGCCCATGTCCGGAACACCGGGCTGCCGCCGCGCCGAAGACTGCTCGCCCTCCGCGAGTGCGTCCTGCACTTCGCGCCGTACGGTTTCCGCGCCACCTGGCACCACCTGGTCCTGCACGCGGGGATCCCGGTCTGCCTGGAGGCGGATCCCGCGTCGCTCACCCGTGCTCTCGACGAGCTCGAGGACGCCCGGCGACTCTGGCTGACCGAGGCGCGGGCGTTCGCGCTGCGGCGCCGGCGGGAGAAGGCCGCCGGACGGCGCACCCCGGGCCGCGAGGAGTCCTGGCACGTTTCACCCGGGTGGCTGGCCTGGTGCCCGGATCCGGAGCGGCACCCGGCCGAGCCCCTGCCTGTGGTGGTGGACCGGCTGATCACCGCGTACCGGTCCGGCGAGTCCCCGGCCGGCCGCTGCCCGGCCTGCGGGACCGTCCGGCCGCCGAGGGACTGTCCGCAGTGCGGGGTGACGTCCTGGGATCCGGTCGGCACCCGGCTTCCCGCGTCACGGCGTACCGGCCTGCCGTGGTCCCTGATCTGGCACCGCGCGATCCGGTGGGACACCACGGTCGGCGCCGGCGACATCGCGGAGTTCCGGGCCGAGTACACCCCGACCAGCGACGACGGCCGCTTCGGGATCTTCCAGCTCTACATCCGCGACGTGGCGCTGGGCGACGCCTCCACCACCGCCCTGTACCCGCACCTTCAGGACCTGCGGCACCTCTGCGGCCTCGCCGAGAGCCCGGGTGCCCGGCCCGCGCGGCGGCTCTACCTCGGCGACACCTTCGACCATCTGAGCCTGACCCTGGAGGCCACCGGCGACGATCTGGTCTTCGCCTTCCGCACCTACCGGGGATACGGCGCGCCGCCGCCGTGGGCACCACCACCCGGACGGCGGATGCGCCTGGCGGTCCGCCGCTCCGAGGTGATCGACGCCTGCCGAGCGGCCGAACTCCGCTTCCAGCGCGTCCTCGAGAGGGACCGGGCCACACCGCCGTGAACCGTCCACGAACCGGTGATTTCAGCGTTTCTTCAGGTCAAGCGGGGCATCGTGTACACGTGGAGAACCGAGGACATCACGCGGCCGTCGTCACCTTCGCCCAGTGGGAACCCCTCGCCCGCCGCGCCCTCGCCGACCGTGGGATATCCCGCCGCGAGGCCAACACCCTGATCCGGGGCGCGCACGCCTGGTTCGAGGCCAGCGCCGAGAGTCCCTGCCAGGCCCTCGGTACGCCCGACGAGTTCGCCGACGACATCGTCACCGACCGGCCCCGGCGCCGGAGCTCCCCGCTGGCACGCTGGGGTCTGACCATCGCGGCGTCCCTGATCAGCACCGGGATCACCCTCGCCGACCTGCCCGCACGGCGGGTCGACGACACCTCGGCGCTCGGCGTCTTCCTCGCGTCGCTCGCCCTGTGCTGCCTGCTCGCGTACCCCCGCAAGCCCCGCACCTCGGCGAGCGACCCCTGGTTCGACCGTCCGGAGAACCGGCTCTCCCCGCCCCGGGTGGACTGGAGCGCGGTGCTGGCCACCCAGTCCCGCCTGCTGCGCGCGGGCAATCCGGCGACCTGCACCCCGGCGATCCCGGCCGCCCGCGCCCGGACGCGGCGCGCCACCGGTCCGGAGCGCCCCCGGACGCCGCGGACGCCGTACCGGCCCCGTTAGCCCGCGTCTCGTCAGCCCGCGTCTCGTCAGTCCTTGATCAGCTGATGGGCGATGTCCCTGGCCACCTTCGCGATCTCCTCGTCGGTGGCGTTCAGGTCCCGGGCAGCCATCAGCACCACGTTCACGCTCAGTAGCGCCGCCCGGATCCGCAGCGTCTCCTCCAGGGTCGCGTCCGGCCCCGTCACCAGGTCGAAGAGCTCGGTGAACCGGTCGAACCCCTTGCCCGGGTGTGGCTTCAGGTCACGGACGACCTGCTGGTTGGCCATCGCGAACCGCATCGCCGGCAGGCCCTCGCCGGTGACCATGTCCACCATCCGGTCGACCATCTGGACGCGCAGGTCGGGGCCGGGCGGCTGCTCCTTCGCCCAGGCGACCATCTCGTCGAGCGAGGCCAGATGCGCCTCGAAGATCGACGCGACGATGCTCTCCTTGCTGCTGAAGTGGTAGTAGAGCGCCGCCTTGGTGATCTCCAGCCGCTCGGCGATCTCCCGGAGCGAGGTCGCTTCGTACCCCTTCTCGGTGAACAGCTCGATGGCCACCGCACGGATCGCCGCCTTCGTGTCGGCGCCGCGCCGCTGTCCCGCCGTAACCATCGTGCCGTGTCCTTCCCTCGTTCTTCTCGCCCTCGTTCTTCTTGACGATCGTGGTCGCCCGGGGCCGGATTGCCAACTTACCGTGCGGCAAGTAGTCTACTGACCGGCCGGTAAGTGAGGAACCGAAAGGCGTCTACCGTGACCGAAGAAGCTGCCAAACCCACTACGTTCACCCATCGCGAGATCATGGTGACCATGAGTGGCCTCGTGGTGGCGATGCTGCTCGCCATGCTGGACAACATGATCGTGGCGCCCGCACTGCCCACGATCGTCGGCGACCTGAGCGGCCTGGACCACCTGGCCTGGGTGACCACCGGCTACATCCTGGCCTCCACGGTCGCCACCCCGATCTGGGGCAAGCTCGGCGACCTGCTCGGCCGCCGCATCACCTTCCTCTCCTCGATCGTGATCTTCCTGATCGGCTCGGCCCTCTGCGGCATGTCGCAGAACATGGGCGAGCTGGTCGGCTTCCGCGCCCTCCAGGGCCTCGGCGCCGGCGGCCTGATGGTCGGCGTGATGTCGGTGCTCGCCGACATCGTCCCGCCCCGCGACCGTGCCAAGTACCAGGGCGTGATGATGGCGGTCATGCCGGTCGCCATGATCGGCGGCCCGCTGGTCGGCGGTTTCATCACCGACAACCTGAACTGGCGCTGGGCGTTCTACGTCAACCTGCCGCTCGGCGTCGTCGCCCTCGGCGTCTGCTGGTTCGTCCTGGCCAAGCTCCCTCGCGGCGCCGGCGACGTCCGCATCGACTGGCTCGGCACCGCGCTGCTCACCACCTGGATCACCACGCTCGTCCTGATCACCACCTGGGGCGGCAGCCGGTACGACTGGAGCTCGCCGACCATTCTCGGCCTGCTCGCCGTCACCGTGGCCGCGTTCGTCGCCTTCGTGACGGTCGAGCGCCGCGCCGCCGAGCCGATCATGCCCCTCGCGGTCTTCGCCAATCGCAACTTCACCCTCGCCGGCGTCCTCAGCCTCATCGTCGGCTTCGCGATGTTCGGCGGCATCACCCTGCTGCCGCAGTTCCAGCAGTACGTCCAGGGCTCCTCGGCCACCAACAGCGGCCTGCTCCTGATGCCCATGATGATCGCCGCCATGGTCGTCTCCCTGGCCGGCGGACAATTGATCACCCGAACCGGCCACTACAAGGCCCTCCCCATCATCGGCACCATCCTGATGACCATCGGCCTGGCCCTCTTCGCCACCATGGGCACCGACACGTCACGCCTGGTCACCGGCGCGTACATGGCCGTCCTCGGCGCCGGCATGGGCTGTCTGATGCAGACCACCATGCTGATCGCCCAGAACAGCGCACCCCTGAACGCGATCGGTGCCGCCACGGGGGCGGCCACCTTCCTCCGCAACATGGGCGGCTCGCTCGGCGTCTCCCTGCTGAGCACCCTCTACACGAACACGCTGCTCGACTCCCTCGCCGACAGCACCGGCGGCACCGCCTCCTCGGCCGGCGGCTCCGCGGCCGGCATGACCCCGGCCGCCCTGCGCGCCCTGCCCGAATCCGTCCAGCACGCATTCGCCCAGGCCGTCACCGACGGCATCGGCGCCGCCTTCACCTGGGGCGCGATCGCCGCCGCCACCGGCATCGTGGTCGCCCTCTTCATCCGCCAGATCCCCCTGCGCGGCCACACCGACGCCCCGAAGCCGGCCACCGAGCCCGCCCCGGTCACCGTCTGACGGCCCCCAACCCCGGCCTGGTGCGGCGCCTGCCTCCGCACCAGGCCGTTCCTTTCCGGGTACGCCCGAATTCGGCACTCGACACGCCGTTCCGCCCACACCCGGCGGGCGACGACACGGCTGACAGCGACCGGATTCCCCACGTCAGCGCCGGCCCGGTTTCATGATCAACCGCAGGGATGATCTTCGTGGCTGGCGTTCACGGGTCAATCGGAGCGCCCGAGACACCCCGGACCACCAGCCGACCGGCCCGAGACACCCGGAACGCCAGCCCACCGCCCGCAGGCGCCGCCCAGCCGGTCCACGACCGAACCCTGGCCGGCGGAACCGCCGATCCACGACGGCGAGTGCGGCGGGCGAACGGCCGGCGACGACTCAGGTAACGGCGGCCGGATTCCGTGCGGACAGCGCCAGCCCGGCGCCAGGGCGGCGGGGTGCGGGCGACGGCTGGCGGCCACGCGGGCAACAGCTGGCGGCCACGCGGGCGACGCCCTGGCGGCCACGCGGGCGACAGCGGCGGGATTCCGTGCGCGAGCGCTGGCCCCCACGCGGCTGACGTACTCAAATATTTCGATTAGCATCCCCGCATGGCCGCGGAGGAGACGGCGCCGCCGGGCGTCGATGTGACGACACCCAGCATCGCGCGCGTCTACGACTTCATGGTCGGGGGCAAGGACAACTTCGCGATCGACCGGATGGCCGCCGGGCGCGCCCTGGAGATCATGCCGGACGCGCAGGAGGCCGGACGGGCCTGCCGGGCGTTCCTGCGCCGCGTCGTGCACCACCTCGCCGCCGAGCAGGGCATCCGGCAGTTCCTCGACATCGGGTCCGGGCTGCCCACCGCCACCAACGTGCACCAGGTCGCGAAGGACGCCGATCCGAGCGTCAAGGTGGTCTACGTCGACAACGACCCGATGGTCCTGGTCCACGGGCGGGCGCTGCTCGCCGACGAGGGCACCAGCACCATCATCGAGGGCGACGTACGCTCCCCCGAGGCGATCCTGAACCACCCGGTCGTCCGGGAGTACCTGGACTTCGAGGAGCCGGTCGGCCTGCTGCTCCTGTCGATCCTGCACCACCTGCACGACGACGAGGACCCGGGCCGGATCGCCGACCTGCTGCGGGACGCGCTGCCGCCGGGGAGTTTCCTGGCGATCATCCACTTCTGGGATCCGGCGGACGAGCACCCTGAGACGTCGCTCACGGTGAAGGACGCCGAGCGGGTCTTCAACGAGACGCTGGGCACCGGCCGGTGGCGGCGGCGCGCGGAGATCGAGGCGTACTTCGGCGACTTCGAACTCCTCGCACCGGGGCTGGTCCCGCTCGCCGAGTGGCGTCCCGCCGCCGAGGCGGAGGCCGCCCAGCGGGACAGCTACTACACGATGATCGGCGGCGTGGCGTTCAAACGCTGATCACGGGACCGGCCACGGGGCCATGGCCAGGTCGGCGGTCGCGAGGAGTTCGGCCGTGGTCGCGCCGTCGCGGGCACGCTGGGACATGCCCCCGATGACGGTCGCGAAGTAGGCGGCCAGCGCGCGCGGGTCGGCCGTCTCCGGGAGTTCGCCGCCGTCCCGGGCTGCGGCCAGGCGCTTCTCGAAGGTGTCCAGGTCGGCGTTGCGCAGGTCGCACAGGTACGCGGCGACGTCGCCGTCGGCCGCGGTGACGTTGGCCGCGGCGCTGCACTGCAGGCTGCCCGGGGGCGTGGCCGGGTCGGTGTAGAGCGCCGCCGCGTCGCGCAGGATGCGGTGGAAGGACTCGTAGGCGGTGGCCTCCCCGGACATGGCGGCGCAGATGAAACCGCCGACCGGGGACCGGCCGTGCGTCTCGACGGCCTCCTTGAACAGTGCCTTCTTGTCACCGAAGGCGGCGTAGAGGCTGCCGGGGCGGATACCCATCTCGCGGGTGAGGTCGCTGATCGACGTCGCCTCGTAGCCGTGCTCCCAGAACAGACGGGTGGCGGCGGCCAACGCCGTCGCGCGATCGAAGGCCGGGGGCCGGCCGCGGCGGGCGGGTGACGTGTCCACCCCCTCATTCTAGAGCGATCACTCAAGAGTGGTGTACGGTCCTTCTTGAATGATCACTCAAAAAAGGAGCTGTCATGTCCGGAGCACTGCGCGGCAAGGTCGCCCTCGTCACCGGTGGTAGTCACGGCATCGGCCGGGCGATCGCCGAACGCTTCGCCCGGGACGGGGCGACCGTCGCGATCGGTTACGGTCACGACGAGCAGGCGGCCGTCGACACCGTGGAGGGGATCGGCAAGGAGGGCGGGCGCGCCTTCGCCGTACACGCGGAACTCGGCTCCCACGGCGACGCCGCCCGGCTCTGGGCGGCCTTCGACGAAGCGGGCGGGGCGGACGCGCCCGGCGGGAAGCTCGACATCCTCGTCCACAACGCCGCCAGTTCGTACCCCGTCCGGCTCCCCGAGCTCACCGAGCAGCAGTTCGACGAGGTCTTCGCCGTCAGCGTCCGGTCGCCGTTCTTCATCACCAAGCTCGCCCTGCCGCGGCTGCGCGACGGTGGCCGGGTCGTCAACATCTCCAGCCTGGCGGGCACCCTCGCCACCCCGCAGATGATCGCCTACGGCGCCGGCAAGGCGGCGCTGGACGCCTTCACCCGCAGCCTGGCGGTGGAGCTCGGCCCACGCGGGATCACCGTCAACGCGGTCTCCCCCGGCGTCACCAGGACCAGGAACAGCGCGTGGCTCGAGGACGACCCGCAGGCCATGGAGGCGGCACGGGCACGCAGCGCGCTCGGCCGGCTCGGCGAACCGGCCGACGTGGCCGACGTCGTCGCCTTCCTCGCCTCCCACGACGGGCGCTGGGTGACCGGCCAGATCATCGACGCCTCGGGCGGCACCGCGCTCTGAACCGGCCCTAGGGGAAGACGATCGTGTGGTTGCCGTGCCGGATCACCCGGTCGTCGCTGTGCCACGAGACCGCCCGGGAGAGCACGTCCCGCTCCACGTCCGCGCCCCGGCGCTGCAGGTCGGCGACGGTGTGCGCGTGGTCGACCCGGACCACGTCCTGCTCGATGATCGGGCCCTCGTCGAGGTCCTCGGTCACGTAGTGCGCGGTCGCCCCGATCAGCTTCACGCCACGCTGCTTGGCCTTCGCGTACGGCCCCGCCCCGATGAAGGCCGGCAGGAAGCTGTGGTGGATGTTGATGATCGGCACGCCGACCCGCTCGATGAAGTCCCCCGAGAGGATCTGCATGTACCGGGCCAGCACGATGAAGTCGACGTTCCCGGCGAGCAGCTTGAGGTGCTCCGCCTCGGCCGCCGACTTGTCCGGACCGGCGGACGGCACGTGGAAGAACGGGATCCCGAAGGACCGCACCTCGGCCGCGGTGTCCGCGTGGTTCGAGATCACCATCGCCACGTTGACCGGCAGATCGCCGCGCCGGTGCCGCCAGAGCAGGTCGAGCAGGCAGTGGTCGGACTTCGAGGCGAAGATCGCCACCCGCTTCGGGATGGACATGTCCCGCAGCGTGTAGTCGAGGTCGAACCCCTCCGAGAGCTGCGCCTGCAGGTCCGCGTCGATCTTCGGCAGCACGGCCTTCAGGTTCGCCACGCTGAACACGGTCCGCTGGAAGAACGCCCCACCGGCCGGATCGTCCGAGTACTGGTCCAGCGACACGATGTTGGCGTCGTGCTTCCCGAGCACCGCGCTGATCGCCGCGACGATCCCGGTCCGGTCCTTCCCGTGCACGATCAGCGAGGCGTGGGTCGGTGCCGGGGCGGGCGCCCTGCGCTGGAGTGGTGCTTCCTGTGCCAGGGTCACGTCCGCCGGCCTTCCTGTCGCTGCTCCGATGATCGCGACAGACCATACTTGCCGCCGCCCCCGTTCCCACCCCCGATCCCAGAACACATGGCGGTGGTCACTCTCCGTCGTCAGCTTCCGCTTCCTTTTTCTCCGGTACGCAGGGAGAGCACGATGGGCTCCGCCCCACCCAGAAGCCCTCTGGCATACACGAGCCTTCCCGCACCCTGCCACGCGATGCCGTACACCAGCCGGTCAGGATCGGTGCCCGCCGTGAGGTCCGGCGTCGGGAACTCCGCCCGGACCACCCCGGTCGCCGCGTCCACGACGACCACCCGCTGCGTCCACCCGTCACCAGCCGTGCCGGTCACCAGCATCGCCACCTGCCGGTCGTCCGGGGAGAGCGCCATCGTGACGCGGTCGCATCCGGCGATCGACGGCAGCAGCGTCGCGACCCGCTCCCCGGTGGCGGTGTCCAGGATCTCGGCCGAGCAGGCGTCCCCGCTCCGGCCCGGCCACTCGACGATCCGATCCTCGGTGGCGTGCATCCCCTGCACCGTCGACTCGGACTCCGCGCTGTTCGCGGGCTCCAGCAGCCGCACGGCCCCGGTGGCGATCCGGTAGGTGACCAGCACCGGCTGCGACCCGCCCGGGTTCCGCAACTGCCACTGGAACAGCGTGGTGCTGTTCCCCGCCATCGGCATCCCCCGGCGCACGTTCATCCCGGTCAGGCCGGACCCCGTCATGGACACCGCAGTCCCCGCATTCCCCGCGGCGTCCTGCACCACGACCTGACCGTCGTACCCGCTGGTCCGGTCGGCGGAAGCCACATAACGGACGATTGCCAGCCCGCCACCCGGCAGCTGCACCGGTCCGCCGGTGCGATGGTGGGCGCCGGCCATCGCCGGCACGACCTCGGTGAGCACCGGCACGCCGTCGACGACGCGGAGAGCCCGAACAGCACGCGGCACACCACGACCGCGCGGGCGGCCACCGGCAGCTTCGCCAGCGCCGCCACCGCGACCCCGTCCGGCGCCGGCAGGTCCACGCTCGGCAGATCGTTCTCGGTCTCCGGCATCGACCGTTCGCGCTTCAGTTTGCGCCGCCACGAGGTCGCCCAGTTCAGCCCGACCCGGAACACCCACCCGCCGGCCGGTCGTAGCCGGACACCTTCGCCCAGCTGACGAACGCCCGCGCCATGCCCTCGTCGGCGGCTTCCCGCGCGAGGTGCACATCGCCCAGCGCGACCGCGAGCGCCCGGTACACCTGGTCGAAGGAGTCCGCATAGAACCTCTCGAAGGAGGCCGGCCCCGGCCCGGCACGGTCGCGTCCGTCCGGCACGATGTCAGTCTCCATACCGGATACACGCACGAACCCGCCGGTCCGCTCCCGGCTCAGTCTCCCCGCACGACGAACTCGTTGCCCTCCGGATCGGCGAGCACCACGTGCCCCTCCTCGGGCCGCTGCCCGACGTCGAGGTGACGGCCGCCGAGCCGCAGCGCCGTCGCCACGGTCTGCTGCTGGTCGGCGAGGTCGGCGCTGGTCAGATGCGGATGAAGGCGGCGACCCGGGCCCGCGCCCGGCCCGCGCTCCGCAACGAAGCGGAGCCCGACCGGAACGCCGGCACCGGCGATCTCCCGGCCGAGCATGCCGGCCCAGAAATCCGCCAGCCGCCCGGGGTCGCGGGCATCGAGGGTCGCCGTCAGCATCACCGCACGGTAGGCACCGCCCGGCGCGGCGGCAACGGATTGACTCACGCGGCCATCAGCGCGGCGATCTGCTCGTCGACCCACGGGTAGAACTGCTCCGCCGGGGTGTTCAGGCGGGACTTCAGTTCGCGGGTCTGGTCGTCGGCGATGACCTCGATCGTGCCGTCCGCGACCGCGTCGTAGGCCTGGGCGACCACGCTGTCCGGGGTCACCTTCGGTACGTTCCAGACCGCCGACATCGGCGTGTCGATCATCCCGACGAGCAGGCCGATCACCCGGGTGCCCTGGGGGCGCAGGATCGCGCGGAGGCCGTTGGTCGCGGACCAGAGGGCCGCCTTCGACGCCGCGTAGCCCGTCGGCATGCTGACCCACGCCGCCGAGGAGAGGATGTTCAGCACCGTGCCGCCGCCGTTGGCCGCGAGCACCGGGGTGAAGGCGTGCGTGAGCCGGAGCGTACCGAAGAAATTGGTCTCGAAAATCGACCGGAGCGCCTCCTCCGTTCCCGAGATCAGGTCGCCGACGGGCGCCACGGCCGCGTTGTTGATCAGCAGGTCGACATCGGGCGCGGCCGCGGCGGCACGGGCGTCGTCGGCGGGCACGGTCAGGTCCAGGGTGAGCGGGTGGATCCGGCTGTCGTCCCACGACCGGGGCGTCCGGGCTGCGGCGTAGACCTTGGCCGCGCCCCGCTCCAGCGCCTGCGCCACGAACGCGGTGCCGAGCCCGCCGTTGGCCCCGGTCACGAGTACGACACGGCCCTGCAGAGAGGTGGTCATCTAGACTCCTTCAAAGAAGTGGGGAAGCTCCCCGGAAAAACTATGTGGGGAGAGTCCCCAGTTAGTCAAGAAGGAGTGGCGATGGCTACTGCCCGGAACACCGCCGGAGAGGCGAAACGCCCGCTGCGGGCCGACGCGCAGCGCAACCGGGACGCGATCCTCGCCGCGGCCCGCGAGATCTTCGACGCCGAGGGCGTGCTCGCCTCACTCGACGGGATCGCCCTGCGCGCCGGCGTCGGCAACGCGACCCTCTACCGCAACTTCCCGACCCGCGACGACCTGCTCACCGCGGTGATGGAGACCGCGGTCGCCGCCGCCCTGACCGAGGCCGATCAGATCGCGAAGACCCGGCCGCCCCGGGAGGCCCTCGCCGAGTGGCTGTTCCTGCTCACCTGGCGCCTGCGCATCTGGCACGACCTCCCCTACTGCCTGGCGACCGCCCACGCCGACGCCGCATCGGCGATGGCGCCGACCGGCAACCCGCTCAAGGACCGCATCGGCCACTTCCTCGACGCGGCCCGCACCTCCGGCGACGCGGTCCGGGACGTCACCGTGGACGACGCCTACGAGCTGATCCTCGCCCTCTCCTGGGCGGTCGACCAGTTCGCCGACGACCAGGCCACCGCCCGCCGCCGGGTGACGATGGCGACGGCCGGCCTGTTCACCTAGCCGAATGACCGACGCCTACCTCGTCTGCGCCACGCCACGCACCGGCAGCTCCCTGCTCCTCGGCCTGCTGGAGTCGACGGGCGTCTGCGGCCACCCGCAGTCCTACTTCCGCGCCCCGGACCGCCCCCTCTGGGCCGCACGCTGGGGCCTGGCCCCGGACCACCGTCCCGCGGAGTTCCTGGCGGCGGCCCGCCGCGCCGGCACCACCCCCAACGGCGTCTTCGGCGCGAAGCTGATGTGGGGCGCCCTGGACGAGGTCCCGATCGACGGCGACGTCCGCTACCTCTCCCTGACGCGCGACGACGTCGTCGCGCAGGCGGTCTCCTGGCTGCGCGCCGACCAGACCGGCCTCTGGTACGCCGGCGGCAACGGCGAGATCAGCGGCCTCCACCTCACCGGCCGCGAGCCGGCCTTCGACCCCGACGCCATCCCGATCCCCCGCCACCACCGCCAGGCCGACACTCTCAACCAGGAATGGATCGCTCGCTTCAGGGCACTCCGGTAACCGCTCGTCAGCTCCAGTCCGCCGGCGCCTCGACGAGCTTGCAGCGGAGTGCGTCGCGGATCAACGAAGCGTCCTGGCCGAACGGGCCGCTGAGATCCCAGTACTCGTGACTCAGCGCGTCGTCATGTTCGAGTCGGCCGATCAGGTCGGCGATCTCGTTCAGCTCGAAGTAGGTGGCGGCCGCGATGAACGCGGCGATCTGGTCGGCGGTGCAGACGTCCAGTGGCCAGGCGGCGCCATTCGCCATCGCGCCGTTGTGGAACCACATCAGGTAGGAGAGATGCACCAGGCCGATCGGGCCCTCGGCCGCGATCCAGGGTTCCATGTCGAGGGCACGGTCGACGACCGACTCGACCCGGTCGCGATCGAGGTATTCGCCGGCGCCCCAACACCAATCCAGCGAGGGCACCCAGGTGTAGTCCGCGCCGGGCATGCGCAGAATCTCCAGGCCACGGGAACGGGGCAGGTCGTTCGTACCGGACTCGATCAGGTGAAGATCCCGGCCACGGAAACGCCGCTCGACCCGGCACCGGTCCCGCTCGCTGACCCACACCATCACGCCGTCATGCTCGAACACCGGCTTCGTCCTCGGGTCGGCCGCCGCGTACTCCGCTTCGAGATCGGCGGGATCGATGACGCGCTGCCGTTCGCGAGCCTTGTACAACCGCAGTCTGATCACGCCTCCAGTGTGCGGCCAGGATCCTGCGCGGCGGCGGGACCGGAGACTCACCGGCGAAAGAACCGGCCGACGTCGGCCGGCTGCGGCATCATCCGTTCGATGACTACACGACGGCGGCGACTGGTCGGTGCGGTGGCCGAGCGGGCTCTGGCGCTGCGGCTGGAGCATCCGGCGCGCGTCGGGATCGATGGGCACTCCGCGGCCGGCAAGACCACGTTCGCCGACGAGCTGGCGGATGTCCTGCGGGCGACAACGGCGCGGCCGGTGCTGCGCGTCATGATCGACCAGTTCAAACGGCATGTCGACCTGCGTACGCGGTATCCGGCCGGGTCGCCGGAGAGCTACTACTTCGAGATGTTCGACGTCGACGCCATCCGTGACGAGCTGCTGGCGCCGCTCGGGCCGGGAGGCGACCGCCGCTACCGCACACAGATCATGGACGTCAGCGGTCGCCTGCCGATCGACTCCGGCGTCCACGTGAGCCCCGACGACGCGATCCTCGTGGCCGACGGCGCGTTCCTGCAGAAGCCGGGTCTGGCGGTGCACTGGGACCTGATCGTCTACCTGCACATCGACATCGCGGACGTGCTGCACCGCGGCGCCGACCGGGACCGGGCGTGGATGGACTCGCGGGAAGCGGCGGCCGAGCGGTACCGCACCTACTACATCCCCGGCGAGGAGCTCTACCTGGCCGAGGTCCGCCCCGCCGATCGAGCCCACATCGTCATCGACAATCGTAACTTCGATGCACCCGGCATCCTGCGCGACTGAGAGGGCTCAAGGGCGAGGAAGCCAGGTGGTGGTGCGCCGGCCACGCTGCCAGACGTCCTTCACGAGGTGGACGCCCGGGCGGTAGGCGAGGTGCACGAAAGACGGGGCGTCCAGCAGGACCAGGTCCGCCTGGGCGCCCACCACGATCCGGCCGATGTCGGTGCGGCGCAAGGCCTGCGCGCCGCCGCTGGTTGCCGCGAGCAGCGCTTCCGTCGGTGTCATGTGCATTTCGCGTACGGCGAGAGCGATGCAGAACGGCATCGAGCTGGTGAACGACGATCCGGGGTTGCAGTCGGTCGCGATCGCGTAGGACACCCCGGCGTCTCGCAGCCGGTCGATCCGCGGGAACGGCTGGCGGGTGGAGAACTCCGCCCCGGGCACGAACGTCGCCACCGTGGACGAACCGGCGAGCGCATCCACGTCCTCGTCGGTCAGGAACGTGCAGTGGTCGACACTGGCCGCGCCCAGCTCCACGCCGAGCCGGGCGGCGCCGGACGGGCCGAGCTGGTTGGCGTGCATCCGCACCCCGAGGCCCCGCGACGCCCCGGCGGTCAGGATCCGGCGCGCCTGGTCGACGTCGAACGCCCCGCGATCGCAGAACACGTCGATCCACGTGGCGATCCCCACGACCGCGTCGAGCATCTCCCCCGCGACCAGGTCCACGTAGGCGTCCGGTGACGCCCCGGCGGGCACCACGTGTGCCCCGAGGAACGTCACCTCGCTGGTGAACCGGGACGCCACCTCGAGGCTGCGCCGCTCGTCGGCGACGGTCAGCCCGTACCCCGACTTGATCTCGATGGTGGTGGTGCCGGAGCGCAGCGCCTCGTCGAGCAGCCGCCCGGTGTGTGCCGCGAGCGCCTCGTCGGACGCCGCCCGGGTCGCCGCGACGGTCCGCCGGATGCCGCCCGCGGTGTACGGCTGCCCCGACATCCGCGCGTCGAACTCGTCGGCCCGGTCCCCGGCGAAGACCAGGTGGGAGTGGCTGTCCACGAAGCCGGGCACGACCGCGGCGCCCCGCGCGTCCACGCTCTCGTCCGCGGCCGGCGCCTGCGAAGCGGATCCCACCCAGGCGATGGTCGAGCCGTCGACGACCACCGCCGCGTCCCGCAGGACTCCCTCGGGACCGGCGGTGAACAGCTCACCGATGTTGGTGAGGACGAAACTCATCCGGCGATCCTCTCGAACAACCGCGCGGCCCGGTCCAGGTCCGGTGCCCCGCGGACCACCCCCTGGGTGATCACCGTGCGCACGTCGGCCGCGGCCGCCGCCATGAACAGCTCCTCCGGCTGGCAGCCGACGGTCCGCATCGACGCGGCGTCCACCTCGACCAGGTCGAGCGTCGCGTCCTGCTGCAGCGCCCGATGGCCCGCCGCCGCACCGGCCGTCCAGAGCTCGGCCGGGGTGAAGATACCGCGCCTGCCGGACGCCAGCCGGGCACCGCGCTCGACGAGCCGCAGCTCCTCGAAGGGATCGACGGTCACGTTCTGATCAGAGCCGACGGTGATCCGGGCGCCCGCGTCGGCGAGGTCCCGGGCCCGGCCCAGCCCGTCGCCGAGGTCACCCTCGGTGGTCGGGCACATCGAGACGAAGACCCGGGCCTCACCCAGCGTGCGCACGTCGTCGTCGGTGAGGTGGGTGGCGTGCACGACCGTGGTCCGCCCGGAGAGCGCACCCGCCTCCTCGAGGACCCCGGTCGGGGTCAGGCCGGTCGCGGCGAGGCACTCCACGTTCTCGGCCGGCTGTTCGGAGAGGTGCACGTGCAGCGGGACGTCGTCGGGGAGCCCGCGGACCGCCGCCGCCATCTCGTCCGGGGCGACCGCCCGTACCGAATGGAAAGCCGCACCCAGAACGACCCCCGGCAACAGTGACCGAAGCTCGTGCCAGCGCTCCAGCCATCGGTCGACGCTCGCGTCGCCGAAGCGCCGCTGCTCCGGCAGGAGCGGGCGGCCGAAGCCGCCGCGCAGATACAGCGTGTCGAGCAGCGTGAGACGGATGCCGGCTTCGTGGGCCGCGGCGGCGATCGCCGCTTCCATCTCATGTTTCGGGTACGCCCGCCCGCCCGCATCGTGGTGCACGTAGTGGAACTCGCCGACCGAGGCATACCCGGCGGCGACCATCTCCGCGTAGACCAGCGACGCCGCCTCGAACATCAGATCCGGGTCGAGCCGCCCGGCGACCGCGTACATCTCGGTCCGCCAGCGCCAGAAGTCGCCGCCGCCCGCGTTCGTGCGACCGCGCAGCAGCCGGTGGAACGCGTGCGAGTGGGTGTTGGCGAAGGCGGGGACGACCGTGCCGAGCCGCACGTCCGGCGCGGGCGAGTCGATCTCGAGGACCGCGTCGTGCCGCACCTCGCCGGGGAGGATGAGGCGTTTCGCGAAGACTCTCATGCCAGCTCCGCGAGGCAGGCGGTCAGCGCGACGACGCCCCGCTCGATGTCCTCCGGCGACGCGGTCTCGGCGGGCGCGTGGGAGACGCCCTCCGGATTGCGGACGAAGAGCATCGCCGAGGGCACGAACTCGGCGAGCACGCCCGCGTCGTGCCCGGCACCGGTCGGGATCCGCGGCACGCCGCCGAGGACGCCGTCGAGCCGTTCGGTGAGCGCGGCGTCGAACGCCACCCGGGTCGAGAACGACTCCTCGTGCACGGTGACCGCGCAGCCCTCGTCGGTCGCGGCCCGCTCGGCGGCCCCGGTGACGGCCGCGACCAGGTCCCGGACGTCGTGATCCTTTTCGGCCCGCGCGTCGAGCCAGAGCTCCACCCGGGAGGCGATCGCGTTGGTCCCGCCGGGCGTCACGTTGATCCGGCCGACCGTCGCGCGGGCCTTCGCGGCGGCCGGTGCCTCCACCGCGGCCCGGCGCACCGCCTTGATGGTGTCGGCCGCCGCGACCACCGGATCCCGCCGGGAGTCGAGTTCGGTGGAGCCCGCGTGGTCGCCCCGGCCGGTGATCGTCAGCTTCCAGCGGCCGTGCGCGAGGATCGTGGTGGCCAGGCCGATCGGCTCGTCGCGCGGGGCGAGCTGTCTGCCCTGCTCGACGTGGAGTTCGAGGATCAGGCCGATCCTCGCCAGGCGGTCCTGGTCGGGTCCGATGCCGGCGGGGTCGACGCCGTTCTCGGCGAGGACGTCGCGCAGCCGGTGGCCGGCGCTGTCGGTCAGGGCGAGCGCGGTCTCCGGCGGGGTGACGCCGGTGAGCAGCCGCGAACCGAGGCAGGCGATCCCGAACCGGGCGCCCTCCTCCTCGGCGAAGACCACCACCGCGAGTGATCGTTCCAGGACATGCCCGTCCGCCTTGAGACGGGCCACCGCGTCCAGGGCGCTGACCACGCCGAGCGGGCCGTCCAGCGCGCCGCCGCCGGGCACCGAGTCGAGGTGACTGCCGGTGACGACCGCCGGGTAGACCGGGCCGTCCGCCGGATGCCACCAGGCCCAGAGGTTCGCGTTGCGGTCCTGCTCGACGTCGAGGCCGAGGTTCTTCGCCGTGGTGGTGAACCAGTCGCGCAGCGCCCGGTCAGCGTCGTCGAGCAGGTGGCGGGAGTGGCCGCCGCGGACCGGGTCGCGGCCGATGCCGTCGATCTCCCGGAGGTACTGCAGCGCGGTCACTCGGTCTCCAGCATCGGAATGTGCAGGCCACGCTCGCGGGCGACCTCGGCGGCGTGCTCGTACCCGGCGTCGACGTGCCGCATGACGCCGGTGCCCGGGTCGTTGGTGAGCACCCGTTCGATCTTCTGCGCGGCGAGCGCGGTCCCGTCGGCGACGGTGACCTGCCCGGCGTGGATCGAGCGGCCGATGCCGACGCCGCCGCCGTGGTGCAGCGACACCCAGGTCGCCCCGGACGCCGTGTTCAGCAGCGCGTTGAGCAGCGGCCAGTCGGCGATCGCGTCCGAGCCGTCCTTCATACCCTCGGTCTCCCGGTACGGCGAGGCGACCGAGCCGGAGTCGAGGTGGTCACGACCGATCACGATCGGCGCGCTCAGCTCACCGGAGGCGACCATCTCGTTGAACTTGAGGCCCGCGAGGTGTCGTTCCTTGTAGCCGAGCCAGCAGATCCGGGCGGGCAGGCCCTCGAAGTGCACCTTCTCGCCGGCCGCGCGCAGCCACCGGGCCAGGGGCTCGTTGTCGGGGAAGAGGTCGATGATCGCCTGGTCGGTCTTGGCGATGTCGGCCGGGTCGCCGGAGAGCGCCGCCCAGCGGAACGGCCCGCGGCCCTCCTCGAACTGCGGGCGGATGTAGGCGGGGACGAAGCCGGGGAACGCGAACGCCCGGTCGTAGCCGCCGAGCTCGGCCTCGGCGCGGATCGAGTTGCCGTAGTCGAAGACGTCGGCGCCGCGGTCCAGGAAGCCGACCATCGCCTCGACGTGCTTGGCCATGCTGGCCCGCGCGGCTTTGGTGAAGCCCTCCGGGTCGGCGGCGGCGCGCTCGTGCCACTGCTCGACGGTGATCCCCTCGGGCAGGTAGCTGAGCGGGTCGTGCGCGCTGGTCTGGTCGGTGACGATGTCGATCGGCGCGTTCATTTCGAGGAGCTGGGCGAAGACGGTCGCGGCGTTGCCGACCAGGCCGACCGACAGTGCCCGCCCCTCGTTCTTGGCGGCGACCACTTTCGCCAGGGCCTCGTCGAGGTCGTGGGTCATCTCGTCCAGGTAGCGGTGCTCGACCCGGCGCCGGAGCCGGGCCGCGTCCACGTCGACGACCAGGATCGCGCCGCCGTTCAACGTGACCGCGAGGGGCTGCGCGCCGCCCATCCCGCCCGCGCCGCCGGTCAGCGTCAGGGTGCCCGCGAGCGAGGTCGCGCCCCGCTTGGCGGCGACCGCGGCGAACGTCTCGTAGGTGCCCTGCAGGATGCCCTGGGTGCCGATGTAGATCCACGAACCGGCGGTCATCTGTCCGTACATGGTCAGCCCCGCCTGCTCCAGGCGCCGGAACTCGGGCCAGTTCGCCCAGTCGCCGACCAGGTTGGAGTTGGCGATCAGCACGCGCGGCGCCCACTCGTGGGTGCGGAACACGCCGACCGGCTTACCGGATTGGACCAGCAGCGTCTCATCCGCTTCCAGGTCGCGCAGCGTCGCCACGATCGCGTCGAACGCCGCCCAGCTCCGCACCGCGCGCCCGGTCCCGCCGTAGACGACCAGGTCGTCGGGGCGCTCGGCGACCTCGGCGTCCAGGTTGTTCATCAGCATCCGCATCGGGGCCTCGGTCTGCCACGACTTCGCGGTGATCTCGGGGCCGCGCGGGGCCCGGACCGGCCGGGCGCCCTTGGAGAAATCGGTCATGAGGGGAATGCCTCTCTTCACAGGCCGGCAGCGTGGACAACAGATCCGGAACGGACAGCGGTGGTCACCGCAGCGATGTCAGGCGCCAGGAAGCGGTCGGTTCCGGGACCTGCCACCTTCTCCCGTACGAGACTCAGCACCGCGCCCGTGGCGGGCCCGGGCTGGATCGGGGCGCGGAGGTCGATCGCTCGCGCCGCCGTCATGATCTCGATGGCGAGGACCTGGGCGAGCCCGTCCACGGCCCTGCGGAGCTTGCGGGCGGCGGCCCAGCCCATCGAGACGTGATCCTCCTGCATCGCCGAGGAGGGGATCGAGTCGACCGAGGCGGGCACCGCGAGGCGCTTCAGCTCGCTGGTGATCCCGGCCGCGGTGTACTGGGCGATCATCAGCCCCGAGTCCACCCCGACCTCGTCGGCGAGGAACGGCGGCAGCCCGTGGCTCCGGTTCGGGTCGAGCATCCGGTCGGTACGCCGCTCCGACATGCTCGCCACGTCGGCCACCGCGACGGCGAGGAAGTCCAGCACGTACGCGACCGGCGCGCCGTGGAAGTTCCCGTTCGACTCGACCCGCCCGTCGAGCGTGACCACCGGGTTGTCGACCGCCGAGGCGAGCTCCCGCTCGGCGATCGTCCGCGCGTGCTCGATCGTGTCCCGGGCCGCGCCGTGCACCTGGGGCGCGCAGCGCAGCGAGTAGGCGTCCTGCACCCGGGTGCACTCCGGGCCCTGGTGACTCGCGATCAGCGGGGAGCCCTGGAGGAGCCGCCGGAAGTTCGCCGCCGACGCGGCCTGCCCCAGCTGTGGCCGGAGCGCCTGGAGGTCCGCGGCGAAGACCGCGTCGGTGCCGAGCAGCGCCTCGACGCTCATCGCGCCGGAGACGTCCGCGGTGGTCAGCAGCATGTCGAGGTCGGCGAGGGCGAGCACCAGCTGGCCGAGCATGCCGTCGGTGCCGTTGATCAGCGCGAGGCCCTCCTTCTCGGCGAGCAGCACCGGCGCGATCCCGGCCTCGGCGAGCGCCTCCCCGCCGTCGAGCAGCTCGCCGTCGCGGTTGCGGGCCCGGCCCTCGCCCATCAGCACCAGCGCGCAGTGCGCCAGCGGGGCGAGGTCGCCGGAGCAGCCCAGGGAGCCGTACTCGTGGACCACCGGGGTGATCCCGGCGTTGAGGATCGCGGCGTACGTCTCGGCGACCACCGGCCGTACCCCGGTCCGCCCGGTGAGCAGCGTCGACAGCCGCAGCGTCATCAGCGCCCGGACCACCTCGCGCTCCACCTCCGGCCCGGAGCCGGCCGCGTGCGAGCGCACCAGGCTCTGCTGCAGCTGGACCCGCCGGTCGGTGGAGATGAACGTGGTGGCGAGCGCCCCGAACCCGGTGCTGATCCCGTAGTGCGGCTCGCTGTCGTCCGCGAGCGCCTCGATCAGCCGACGGCTCTCCGCCACCCCTTCGAGGGCCTCTTTGTCGACGTCGATATGCGCATCGTCCCGGGCGATCGCGACCACGTCCGCGGCGCTGGGCGCACCGGCGCCGAGCAGCACGGACCCGGTCCGGCCGGGAGAGACAGAGGTGAAGGCCATGACTCATCCGAACACACCCGGACGGCGCCGCGGGAGGTCACCGAGGGAACCGCTGTCCCACATGTGAGACTCGACGGGTGGCCGTAACACCATCCCGCCCCCAGTCCCCGGCCGCGCACCAGACGCTGCGGATCCTCAGCTACCTCTCCACCCAGCGCGGCCCGGTCCCCGCCGCGATGATCACCACGACGCTGGGGTTGCCGCGCTCCACGGTCTACCGCCTCCTCGGCGTCCTGGAGGAGCACGGCTTCGTCATCCACTACCCGGACGTGGAGCGCTACGGCATCGGCATCGCCGCCTTCGAGATGAGCTCCGGCTTCGCCCGCCAGGAGCCCCTCGCCCGCCTCGGCGCCCCGATCCTCGCCGCCCTCGTCGACCGGGTCGGCCAGTCCGCCCACCTCTCGGTCCTGCACGGCCGCGACGTCATCTACCTGGTCGAGGAGCGCGCCCCACGCCGCCCGCCGCTGGTCACCAACGTCGGCGTCCGCCTCCCCAGCCACATCACCGCCAGCGGCCGCGCCCAGCTGGCCGCCCTCCCCGACGTCCAGCTCCGCGCCCTCTTCCCCAGCCGCGCCGCCTTCGCCGACCGCACCTCCCCGACCGACCGCGGCGACGCCAGCCCCACCCGTCTCTCCGAACTCCGCGCCATCCTGGTCCGCGAGCGCCGCCAGGGTTACGCCCTGGAGGACGGCGAGGTCACCGAAGGGCTGGTGTCGGTGGCGGTCGCCATCCGGGACCGCTCCGGCTGGCCGATCGCGGGCATCGCCGTCACCTACCCGGCCGCCCACATCACCGACCGCGACCGCCCCCACCTGGTCGACCAGGTCCGCCACCACGCGACCGAGCTCTCCCGCCGTATCCGCGGCCGCGTCTGATCACCGCACACGCCCGAACCATCGAGATCGTGGCAAGCTGCGCCCACATATCGACCGCCACCAGCCACGATCTGCCTGGCGATGCGATGGGCGCTCGGGGTGGTCAGGTCCAGAGGACGTGCAGGGTGGTCGGCTTGCGGAAGACCAGGCCCTGCGGCGCCGTCGGGTGGGAGGGGTCGAGGCGCAGCGCCGGGAGGCGGGTGAGCAGGTGGTGGAGGGCGATGCGGGTCTCCAGGCGGGCCAGGTGCGCGGCGATGCAGTGGTGCGGGCCGTGGGCGAAGGCCAACTGGAGGCGCGCGTTCTCCCGGCGTACCTGAAAAAGGTCTGGATCGGTAAAAACGGCCGGGTCGCGGTTGGCGGCGGTGAGGGAGACGCTGACCAGGTCGCCGCGGTGGATCGTGGCCGGGCCGAGGACGGTGTCGCGGGTGGCGTAGCGGTCGACGACGGCGGCGCCCGGCTCGAGGCGGAGGGACTCCTCGATCGCGTTCTCCAGCAGGGCGGGGTCGGACCGGACGAGTGCGAGCTGGGCGGGGTGCGCCAGCAGGTGCAGCAGGGCGTTGGTGATCATCGCCTCGGTGGTCTCGATGCCGCCGAACATCATCACCGCGGCGTTGGACGCGACCTCGTCGGGCGTCAGCCGGTCGGCGGCGGTGACCAGCAGCGACGCGGTGTCACGGTCCGTAATGGTGGCCTCGACCGCGGCGCGCAACTGGGCGTAGGCGGCGGCGCCGGCCGGTGACGCCGCGTGACCGGCGGTGATGTCCGAGACGGCCTGCACGATCGCGTCGTACCAGGAGAGCAGCGTCTCCGGGGTGGCGCCGGTCAGGCCGAGGGCCTCGGTCATGACGGCGACCGCGAGCGGGCCGGCGAAGGTGCGCCGCAGTTCGGCGGCGCCGGCCGGCTCCAGGGCGGTGACCAGGCGGTCGGTCTCGCGGTCGATGAACGCGGCGAAACCGTCGTGGACCCGGCGAGGGCGGAACGGGGCGTTGAACGGCTCGCGGTGGCGGGCGTGCGGGGCGCCGTCGGTGGAGAGCATGCTTGGGCCGACGACCTGCGCGGTGGAGAACCGGGGATCGTCCACGGTGTACGTCACGGCGTCACGCATCACGTCCAGAGCGAGGTCACGGCGGGTGACCAGCCAGCCGCCCAGCTCGGGCAGCCAGGAGACCGGCTCGTCGGCGCGGAGCAGGGCGAGGCGCGGGTGCGGGTCGTCGGCCAGTGCGGCGAGGGTGGTCGCCGCGCCGAGCGGGAAGAAGCCGCGCGGGTCAGAGCTGCCCGGGAGAGATGTGGCGGTGCCGGTCATGATCAAGATTAGCAAGTCAGAGGTCGAGGAGCAGGGCGCGGTGGTCGGAGACCTCGGGCTCCTTCACGATCTCGAAGTGCTTTACCGCGGCGGGATCGGAGATCAGGAGGTAGCTCGCGTGCCGGATCGGCTTCGGATAGCGCGACGTGCGGGTGTCGGCGGCACCCACCAGATCAGTCAGGCCCGCCTCGGAGAGGATCTCGAACGTCTCGCTGTCGGGGAGCAGGTTCAGGTCGCCGCAGACCACCACGATGTCCTTCGTGTCGCGGATACGGCGTACCAGAGAAAGAAGCCTTTCCGCCTGATGACGACGTGCCGGGGTGTCGCCCTTGCCGAGGGGATCACGAAGGCCGTGGGTCTGGAGCACCCAGACGGTGCGGCCCGCGTGATCGACGGTGCGCAGCGCGAGGGCGGCGCGGGGGCGGTCGGCGGGCCACTCCGGGTGATCGGTGAACTCACCGTGGACGAAATCGGACACGACACCGGTGACGGGCAGGTCCTCGGCGAGGAAGGTCGCCAGGCCGAAGTCCTGCCGGTAGCGGTGGCCGGCGTCGTCGTGCACCGGGCCGGAGTCGCTCGCCACGAAGAACGGCTGGTGCCGGGGCAGGGCGCCGCGCACGTCGTCGAGGAGGGTGGCCCGCTGCGGCAGGGTCCGCTCCCCGTCGGCGAAGCGGGTCTCACCGGTCAGGCCCGGGGTCCGGGTCACCTCCTGGAGGCAGAGGACGTCGGCGCCGCAGCCGGGCAACCAGCCGAGCAGTTCGCCGGCCATCGCGCCGCCCCAGGCGTTGACGCTCACGATCCGCACGGCAGCGACCTCATCAGCACCTCCAGCGTCGCGTCCCGGAGCAGGCCCACCTTATATCCGTTCTGCGCCAGAGGGGTGCAGCCCTCACCCGCGTGAGCCGCCGCCGCGTGGAGCACCTCCGGGTCGGCCGCCCGGCCGATCAGCGCGGCCTCCACCCCGCCGAGCCGCACCGGGGTGCGCGCGACCCCGCCCGCCGTCACCGCCGCGACGGTGATCACCGATTCCGCGACGACCAGCCGGGCGACGACCTCGAGCAGCGGCCAGTCGCCGTCCGCGCGGGCGGCGACCCGCAGATAACCGGCACGCTCCCCCGCGACGGGCGCCGGAAGGCCGACGGCGACCAGCACGTCCCGGTCCGCCAGCGTGTGGTCCCGGGTCGGATCGGACCCGTCGCCGTACAGCTCGCCCAGCGTGATCCGCCCCCGGCCATGGACCTCGACGCCGGCGCCGTACGCGAGCAGCGCGGTCGCCAGCGACGACGGGTGCGGCGCCACACACGGCCCCTGGTCGATCACCGCGGAGTAGAGGTTCACCCCGGCGCGGGCCGGGCACCCGTCCCCGCCGGTCCGGTGGCAGGAGAAGAGCGGATTGCGGTGGTACCAGCAGCGGTTGCTCTGCAGGAGGTTCCCGCCGACGGTGGCGACCGCCCGGATCTGCGGGGTGCCCACCTCGGCGGCCGTCGCGGCCAACGCCGGATAGGACGCGGCGAGCCGGGCGTCGGCCGCGATCTCCGCGATCGTGGTGGTCGCGCCGAGCCGGGCCGCGCCGTCGTCGCCCCAGGTCACGCCGCGCAGCGCGGGCACCCCGTGCAGGTCGACGAAGGAGACCGGGGTGCGCCGGACCGGCACCTCGGTCCCGCCGGCGCGCAGGTCACCGCCGGAGACGGCGAGCGCCTCGACGACCTCGGCCACCGTGGACGGGCGGCTCACCGGCCGAGCCCTTCCCGCAGCCGGTCCGAGCGGATCGGCAGGTCGCGGGGGCGCCAGCCGGTCGCGGCGTACACCGCGTTCCCGATCGACGCCGCCATGCCGACCGTGGAGATCTCACCGAGCCCGACACCGCGTCCGGTCACGTGATCCCAGCCCTCCTGATGGAAGTGAACATCGATCTCCGGGGTGTCCCCGATCCCCGGGATCCGGTAGTCGTCGAGCGTGTCGGAGAGGACCACCCCGGTCGCCGGGTCGACGTGCCGCTCCTCGAAGAGGGTGTAGCCGACGCCCTGGATCACGCCGCCCTCGCACTGGGCCCGGGCCAGCCGCTCCGAGTAGATGCGCCCGGCGGCCACCCCGCACCACACCCGGGTGACCCGGACCGTCGCGAGCCGGGTGTCCACCTCGACCTCGCTGAGGTGCACCGCCCCGGCGAAACCGCGGCCGATCGCGAGCCCGCCGATCGGGAACGGGGTCACGTAGCCGAGGCGGTCGCGGCGCCGCCGGCCGACCACCCGCAGGCCCTCGGACGCGTCCAGCGCCGCCTCGACCGGGCCGTCCGGGAGCGCGGCGCGCAGCCGTGCGGCCGCGTCGGTGGCGGCCGGGCCGAGCGACGGGGTCGCGCTGCTCGCCGCCGAGGCCGGGCCGGGCACGGTGCCGGTCCGGCCGACCTCGGCCCGCACCCGGCCCGCGGGCAGCCCCAGCTCGGCACGGATCAGCTCGGCGATGACCGTACGGCTGCCGGTGCCGATGTCCTGGGTGGCGCACCGGGCGACCACCACGCCCCGCTCGACCACGAGCTCGACCTCGGCGGCCGGGTCGAGCAGGTAGAGCCAGTTGGTGGCCGACACACCGACGCCCCGGCGGAACCGGCCGGTCGCCGAGCCCGCCGGCTGCCGCCCGGTCCAGGCCGGCAGCGCGGCGGCCCAGTCGTAGAGGGCGCGCCGCTTCGGGTTGCCGTCCCAGCGCCGGCGCAGCGCGATCGGGTCCTCGCCGACCCGCTCGGCGATCTCGTCGACCGTCTGCTCCAGCGCCCAGACCATGGGTGGGCCGCCGGGACCGCGGAAGGGCGCGCCCGGCGGCCGGTGGGTCAGCACGTCGTAGTCCCGCAGCCGGCGGGGCGCGTTGCCGTAGATGTAGCGGGCCAGGGCGGCGGAGTTGCACCCGATCGCGGTCCCGCCGTCGCCCCACGCGTCCATGCTCATCGCCGCGAGATCGCCCGCGGCGTCGGCGAGCACGGCGAGCTCGATCCGGGTGGCCGGGCGGCTGCCGCCGTCGACCAGCTCCTCGGCCCGGTCCAGGACCACCCGGACCGGTGTCGCGGCGGCCCGGGCCAGCTCGACCGCCGCGACCAGCTCGCTGGTGACGTGGACCTTGGCCCCGAAGCCGCCGCCCACGTGGTCGGCGACGACGTGGACCCGGCCGGGCTTGAGGTCCCACCGCTTCGCCACCGCGGCGGCGACCCGGCCGACGGCCTGGGTGGAGAGGTGCAGGTGCAGGTCGCCGTGCTCGTCCCAGTGGGCCACGCAGGCGTGCGGCTCCATCGCGGTATGCGCCTGGGCCGCCGTGGTGAACGTCGCCGCGACCAGGCGGTCGTCGCCGCGCTCGCGGGCCTCGTCGATCCGCTTGACCGCGGTGCCCGCCCGCCAGCTCGCCTGGGACGGCCCGCGCAGGTTGCCGGTCCACGCGGCGGGGCTCAGCGGCGCCTCGTTCGACCGCGGGGCGGTCCGCCGGGACGCCTTCGTGTCGTAGACCGCGGGCGCGCCGGGCTTCTCCGCCTCGACCGTGGTCAGCACCGCGGGGAGCGGCGCGTACTCCACCTCGGCCGTCGCGGCGGCGGCCAGCGCGGCGGCTCGGGTCGGCGCGGCGACCGCGGCGATCGGCTGACCGACGTACCGCACCGTACGGTCCGCGCCGAGCAGGTCCACCACGGTGGCGCCGGGCACCCGGACCGTACCGACCCGGGCGTGCGGATGCGCCGACCGGATGATCACCCCGTCGAGCTGGCCCGGCAGCCGTACGTCGGTCGTGTAGCGGGCCCGCCCGGTGACCTTCGCCCAGGCCTCCACCCGGACCGGCGCCGGATCGTCGTGGTCGTGCCGCCCCGCGCAGGCGGCCGCGATCGCCGCGAGGATCGGCTCGTACGCGCCGCACCGGCACAGGTTCCCGGCCATCGCGCGGGCGATCTCCGCCCGGTCCGGCGCGACGTCGCCGTGCTCGGCGCGCCACCGGTCGGTGAAGGCCGCGGCCGCCACCACGAACCCCGGTGTGCAGTAGCCGCACTGCATGGCGTCGTGGGCGACGAAGGCGCGCTGCACCGGGTGGGCACCGCCGAGCCCCTCGACCGTGGTGACCGCGCGGCCCTCGATCCCGGCGGCCGGGGTACGGCACCCGGCGACCGGCGTCCCCTCGACGAGCAGCGTGCACGCGCCACAGGTCCCGGTGCCGCAGGCCGCCTTGCCACCGGTCAGGCCGAGCCGGTCGCGCAGCACATCCGTCGCCGCCTCGTCGGGGCCGGCGTCCACGGTCGTGGTCTTGCCGTTGACGCTCAGCTCCATCGCTGGCTCCTTGGAAGAACGGTGGCGATGTACACAGTGGATCAGAGGCGGCTATCGTAGCGGCACGTTCCGGCGCCGTGGCACATCGGCGCGAAACGATATGCGCGAACGATGCGGAGGAGACCATGCCGGGCAGCCAGATCGCCGGAGACCCGTCGACCGGCAACCACGACCGGCCCCCGATCGACACCACCCGGCCGAACATCGCCCGGCTCTACGACTACCTGCTCGGCGGCAAGGACAACTTCGAGGCCGACCGGCTCCTCGGCGACCGGATCAAGACCGCCATGCCGGCCGTCTGCCTCGGCGTGGAGCAGCAGCGCGACGCGCTCCGCCGGGTGGTCCGCTACCTGGTCGCCGAGGCCGGGATCCGGCAGATCATCGACGTCGGATCGGGCCTGCCGACCGCGGGCAACGTGCACCAGATCGCCCAGGAGATCGCCCCGGAGACCCGGGTCGTCTACGTCGACAACGACCCGGTGGTCCTCGCCCACTCGCGCGCACTGATGGCGGGCAACCGGGAGACCCTCACGGTCGAGGGCGACTTCCGGCGGCCCGCGGAGCTCCTCGCCCACCCCGAGCTCACCCGGCACGTCGACCTTTCGCGCCCGGTCGCCCTGCTCCTCTGCGGCATCGTGCACCACATCACCGACGACGAGGACCCGGCCACCAGCCTCGCCGCGTACCGGGCCGCGCTGCCGGCGGGCAGCTACGTCTTCATCCACCACCTGCTCGCGACCGACGACCCGACCGTCGCCGCGGCCCAGGCCGAGCTGCAGCAGGGCACCGGCCGCGGCCAGTTCCGCCCGCTCGACCAGATCGCGTCCTACTTCGACGGGCTGGAGCTGATCGAGCCGGGCATCGTCACGGCCAGCGAGTGGCGGCCGGAGCCCGGCACCCCGCGGGCGGCCGACCACCCGGTGCTCCGCCTGGCCGCGGTCGGCGTCGGCCACAAACCCTGACCACGGGGCCCGGCCCTCACACCAGGATCCGCGGGGCGTCCACGTCCGCGTTGTCGATCAGCACGTCGGCCCGCCGCCGCGGCGAACAGGCGGCGTAGTAGATCCGCTGCGCCCCGACGTACCGCCGCATGCTCGGGTGATCCGGATCGGCGTTCGTCCCGTCCCGCACCGCCATCCGCCGCGCCGTCACCGCGAACGGCACGTCCAGGAAGACCGACAGGTCCCACACCCCGGCCAGCTCGTCCCGGTGCAGGAAGAGCCCGTCCACGATCAGCACGGTCCCCGGCGCGGCGCTCAGCGGCTCCGGATCCAGCACGGCGTCGCTGACCAGATCGTGCCCGACAGCCCGATAGCGCCGGTCCCCTTTCGACCCGAAGGGCTCCAGAACATAACTATAAAACCTTTTATAATCGTACGAATCCTCCCAGAAGCCGTTCGGCGACTCCCGCCCCTGCCGATAGCGCACCGCCCGGACATGGTGGAAGTCGTCCAGCGACACGTGCACGACGGGGCGGCCGTCCGCCCGCACCGCCGCCGCAAGCTCCCCGGCGAACACGCTCTTCCCCGATCCGTCAGGCCCGTCCACACCCACCCGGGGACAGCCGCCGTCACATAACACCGGAATCCGCCCGACGACACGGTCGATGACATCCCGCCGCACCGTGCCCACCATCCGCTCAGGATCCCAGTACGGCCAGCGCCTCGGCCGTCCGGGAGCCCGGCTCGGCCTGGTAGACGACGAGCATCTGGTCCTCGTCACCCGCGACGAGGAACTTGTCGTAGTGCAGCTCCAGCTCGCCCACCCGGGGATGCCGTACGTGATGGATCCCGGTCGTCGGGCGGGCCACCACCTCGTGCCGGCCCCAGCAGCGGCGGAAGACCTCGCTCGCCGCGGTCAGCTCGTCGACCAGCTCGGTCAGGCGCGGATCAGCGGGCTCGGCACCGGCCGTGCCGCGCAGGATCGCGATCAGCGCGCGGATCTCGGGCGACGCGGCGAGCGCCGCGGCGGCCGGGTCCAGCAGGACGGCCCGCAGCAGGTTGACGCCGGGCGTGTAGAGCGGTGACAGCGCGGTCGCCAGCCGGTTGGCGGCGAGCACGTCCAGGTAGCGGCCCTGAATGAACGCGGGCGTGTGCTCCCACGAGTCCAGCAGCCGGATCACGCTGGGGCGCACCCGCTCGGGCCGCGACGGGCGCGACGGGGCGAACGCCAGCTCGTGCAGGTGGGTGGCCGCCGCGCTGTCCAGGTCCAGGGCGCGGGCGATCGCCTCCAGCACCTTCGCCGACGGGTTGCGGTCGCGGCCCTGTTCGAGGCGGGTGTAGTACTCCGTGCTGATCCCGGCGAGGAACGCCAGCTCGTCGCGGCGCAGGCCCTTCACCCGGCGGTGGCCGTTGACCGTGATGCCCATCGCCTCGGGCCTGGCCTGCTCCCGCCGGGCACGAAGATAATCGCCGATCGGGGTGCTCGCCACGCATCGACGATACTGGCCCTCGTGGCACCCCCCTCAGCGGGGACTGGTTGCTTGCGCCCGGTCCGTGTGAGGCTGCCCGCCATGATCAGAAACGACCGTCTTGACGCGCTTGTCGCCGGGTTGCCGGACCACGAGGCGGAGCTGGTGTCCACGGCCTCCTCGCTCGCCGCCACGCTGAACGCCGAGCACGCCGACACGCTGCGCAGACTCCCCGAGGAGACGGTTGCGGGGCTGCGCAAGGCGGGGCTCTTCCGGCTCGCGACGCCGCGTACCCTGGAAGGAACGCAGGCGGGATCCCGCGCGGTGACCGCGATCGCCGCCGAGGTCGCGCGGGGTTGCTCGTCGGCCGCGTGGGTGCTGACCGTCTACTACAGCGGCGGCCTCGCCCTGGGCCTCTTCCCCGAGGCCGTGCAGCGGCGCGTCTGGGAGGCCGACCCCGACGCGACGGTCTGCGGCTCGTCCGGCACGGGCGCCCCGGCCCGCCCGGTCGACGGCGGCTACCTGATCAGCGGCCGCTGGGGCTGGGCCTCCGGCGCCCACCACGCCGACTGGATCGTCCTCGACATCGTCCGCGCCGCCCCGTCCGACGCCATCGGCTCCCCGGCCTCCCCCACCGCCCGCGTCGCTCCCGCCGCCGGCTCCCCGGCCGATCGTGGGCTGGCGCTGGTCCCGATGCGTGATCTGCCGATCGAGGACACCTGGCACATGGCCGGCATGCGCGGCACCGGCAGCGACACGGTGATCGCCGACGACGTCTTCGTCCCGCACGACCAGGTGCTCTTCCTCTCGACGCCCGGCCTCCCCCGCCCGCAGGGCCTGGACAGCACGCTCGCCGGCCCGCTCCTCGGCATGGGCATGGCCGTTTACGATCACGTCCTGCCGCTCCTGCGGGAGCGCGCCGCCACCGTACCCGCCCTCCGGTACGCGATCGCCGACGCCGCCCTGCTGATCGACAACGCGGTACTCCAGGCGTCCCGATCCGCACGCCTGGTCGACAGCGGCACCCGGCTGACCCCACTCCAGGAGGTCCGCGTACGGATGGACGGCGCCCTGGCCGCACGCCAGATCCGCCGCTCCGCGGAGAGCCTGCTCGACGTGGCCGGCGCCGCCCGATTCGCCGACGCCAGCCCGGCCCAGCGCATCTGGCGCGACCTGAACACCGCCATGCGCCATCCCGTCTTCGTCCTGGAGCTGATCCGCGACCGCTACGCCCACCTCCTCCTCGCCGACTGACCCGGAGAACTCCGGCCCGGCACGGCCTCCGGGCGCCCGCGCGATCTCCGCCACGGTCAGACCACCGACCATCCGCAACGCCAGGGCGACTCGCGCCTCCATCCCCGGCGCCGGATGACAGCGGGTGAGGAGCAGCCGCAACCGGTCGTCCTCGATGACGCCCGCGGCCGGGCCGGCGTCGTCGTGCAGCAGCCGGGCCTCCCGGTGTTTCCCGTCCCGCCGGCTCTCCCCGCGCTCACTCCCCGCGGTGCGCGGCCGCGATGACCGGCTCCCAGCCGTGACCCTGCTGGTCAATTCTGGACCGCCCGGGTGGGACGCCGGATCCCGCGGCGAGTGCCCGTCCGAAACACGCGCCGCCCGCGGATCGTCGATTCCGTCGGCCAGGTTTCGGTCGGCCAGGTTTCGGTCGCGAGCCCGCCGGGCGGCCGTGCCCGCAGGCCGGACGGGTCGGTGGCGTTGTGGCTGGAGTCGGGGAAGGGCCGCGATCTCCGCCCCACTCCGGCACTCGCCGGAGGAAAACTACTCGGAGACGGCCGTGTACCGCCCCCACTCCTCTTCCTCCTGCTCGTCGGAGACGTCGACCGCGACGCCGGGCAGCTCGTCGACGAGACGCTGGGCCAGATCCGGCGACATGAAGTGGTGGCTGAGGTCCAGCGTCTTCAGATGGGTCAGCGGCTGCCCCGTCAGCAGCGACTCGCCGCCCACGTCACCCATCACCCCGAACGACAGGTCGAGGGAGCTCAGCCGCGCGACCACCGGTGCCGCCGCCACCGCCGCCGCGACCTCGTCGGCGATCTCCGCGTTGCGCAGGCCGAGGTGGGTGAGGGCGGGCAGCGCGCGCCCGGCCAGGATCGGGGCGAGGTCGTCCGCGCGGGCGTCGCCACCGTACTCGTCCACGCCGAGCCAGAGCTCCAGGTGTGTCAGGTTCGGCAGGTCGCAGGCCCCGACGGCGCGCACCACCGTGGCGGGCAGCCCACCCGACTGGAACACCAGCTCGCGCAGCCCCTCGTGCCGCACCGGGCTCAGCTCGAGATCCTGCGCGCCACGGATCCAGAGGTGCTCCAGCAGCGGGAACGCCTCCAGGACCGGTGTCACGTCACCCTGGTGGATCCAGGAGATCTCGCACTGCTCGCCGCTCAGCTCGCCGATGAAGAGCGCGCGGAGAGCCGCGAGGCGGGACGCGTGGCGCAGGAGTAGCCCGTACGGGAAAGGGGTGTCGTAGGCCGAACCCCACTCGCCGATGATCAGGGCGGTCGGCCCGGACGGACCGGACCGCTCCAGCATCCGCTCGAAGGCCGCCTCGAACTCCTCCTCGGAGGCCTCGAAGTCCTCCATGTCGATCCGCCAGGCGACCGCCGCCGGATCGGCCGGCCTCGCGTCCTCGTCCTCCGACTGCACGACGGGCAACCCCGCGAACGTCGTCAGGAAATGGTGGATGGACACCGCGGACCCCCTCGGCCGTAGTTCAGGTGCCGAGAACGTAGCAGCCACCACCGACACTTTCCGGCGGATCGAGGATCAGGGCAGGGACCACGAATCAGGGCAGGACCACGCACCGGCGGCAGCGGGCCTCGTAGGTGTACGTCCCGTCGTCCGGCAGCGCGGTCGACGGCGCCAGCTCCCGGATGAACGGCTTCCCGTGCTCCAGCACCTGGGTGTGCGTGGCGTCCAACGACCGGCACACGTCACAGACCGCCCGCCGGTAGATCACCTTCTCCGGCGCCAACTCGAACAGCGCCCGCACCGGCCCGAACAGCTGCCCCCGGTGGTCCAGGTCGATCCCGGCCACGACCACCTTGATCCCCCGCCGGACCGCGACGCCGAGCTCCGCTATGTCCGCCACGGTGAACATGTGGATCTCGTCGACGCCGATCCACTCGATGCCCTCGCCCGCCACCCCGGCCAGCGTGTGCACCTTGACCGTCTCCAGGCTCCCGCCGGAGCGCGAGGTCACCGCGGTGTCCCGCCCGTGCCGCGCCGACTGGTACACACGATGCGGGATGCCGGCGTGCTGCAGCGGCGACAGCAGGCTGATCATCTCCAGCGACTTGCCGCCCTTCATCGGGCCGAGGATCACGGTCAGGTCCATCCGCAGAACCCTGCCATCCGCCCCCGGCGCCCGGCCATCACCCACCCGTCCCGAGACACCTGCCACAAGACAGATCAAGTTCCTTCCCCCGTACGCCCATCACTGCCCCGTACGCCCGTCGACGCACTCCCGGAGCAGATCGGCATGACCGCAGTGCCGCGCGTACTCCTCGACCATGTGGATCAGGATGTCCCGAACCGTGGTCTCGTCCCCGTTCGGCAGCACCACGGTCGCGCCCAGGTCCGTCGCGGTGTCGAGCCACGCGTCGGCCGCCGCGACCTGGGCCTTCCACGTGCCGAAGGCGTCCTCGACCACCGCGGGATCGGCCACCGCCCCGTCGAAGTCGACGTCCCGGCGCTCGGCGGACCAGTAGATCTGCGGCACCTCGCCGTTGCCGCGCAGACACCGGTGGAACCAGTGGTGCTCCACCTTGGCCAGGTGCCGGACCAGCCCGAGCAGGCTCATCGTCGACGGCGGCACCGAGCGGGTGGCCAGCTGCTCCGGGGTGAGCCCGTCACACTTCATCCCGAGGGTGAGCCGGAAGTGCGTCAGGTATTCCCGAATCGTCGCCAGCTCCCCGACCGGGCTCCCCATCCCCCGCGGATCCTCCTCGGGCCGCGCCCACATCCCGCCGAATCCGACCACGTGCTGATCTGTCATTCTCGATACCTTGGCCCACCCGGAGCCCTCGGCCAAGCGATTATGTCCCGATGAATCCGACTGTTCGTCCCGCGACCCCGGCCGACGACGCATTCCTGCTGGCCACCCTGGGCGACGCGTTCGGCGGCACCCGGATGGCCGTGCACGGCGAGCTGCTCGACGCCCGCGGCGACGCGGCGGCCATCGCGTGGCGTGACGATCGCCCGATCGGCCTCCTCACCTACCGCGACGACGGCACCGGCGGCTGGGAGATCCTCGCGCTGGCCGCCGCCGAACAGCGCTCGGGCGCCGGCACCGCCCTGCTCGCGTGGATCCGCGACCTGGCCCGGCACCGGGCCGTCACCCGCCTGTGGCTGATCACCACGAACGAGAACGTCGACGCCCTGCGCTTCTACCAGCGCCGCGGCTTCGACCTGGTCGCCCTCCACCGCGACGCCGTCACCCGCGCCCGCGAGCTGAAGCCGTCCATCCCCTTGGAGGAGGACGGCATCCCGCTCCGCCACGAGCTGGAACTCGAACTCCGCCCCTGACCACCGCCCGCAGCCGGGCACCCCGGAAGCCGCGCCTGCCGGAAGCCGCGCCTGCCGGAAGCCGTTCGCCGGGATCAGGTCTGGATCAGGGGCTGGTACTCCTCCGCGGTCAGGCCGAACGTCCACGCCACACCCTCGCGGGCCGTCCTGGTCCGGGGTGGGACGCGCAGCCAGTACACCCGGCTGGTCCCGTCCGGCTCCGGGGTGGCGTTGACCACCTCCACCATGACCAGCGGCTCGTCGCCGTCGAGGCTCAGGTACCAGAGCGTGCCGGTCTCGTCCGTGTGCATCGTGCGGGCGTCGGCCTCGCGCAGATACCGCTCGTACCCGAAGTGCTCCAGCATCACCCGGCGGATCTCGGCGTTCTTCTCCCGGCGGATCCGGGACACGGTCAGCGACGGCAGCTCGGCGGCGAGCTCGACCGGGATCGGCATGCCCCGCCAGGCCCAGAGCCCGTACCCGTCGGCGAACTCCATGGCCGCGCCCTCGCCCCGGTGCAGCCGCCCGACGTTGTCCCGGGCCAGCGTCACCGGGCGCTCGGTCACCACCGCGACCCGCTCGTTCGCCCACCACCAGCCGGTGTGCCGGGCCACCGTGGCGAGCCCGGTCAGCCCGCTCATCAGCCCGGCCCCGGGACAGAGCCGGTCCGCCGCCTCGAAGGTGTTCAGCCAGGTCCCGTCGTGCTGCCCGTAGATCGCGTCGAGCACGACCATCCGCACCGCCCGCCCGTCCAGGACCGGCCCACTCGCGCCACGGCCACCCGCCGCCTCACCACCCGCGCCACGGCCACCCGCCGCCTCACCACTCGCCGCCGGACCGTTCGCCGCACGGCCGTTCGCCGTCGGGCCGGGGTCGCTGGGCAGGTCGGCCGCGAGGTCCTCGCCCAGCCGGAGCCGGAGCCGCGCCGCGATCAGGTCCATCACCAGGGCCCAGGAGCGCCGCCCGGCCGCCGCGCTGAGCTGGGCCCAGCCGTCGTTCCCGAGAGCCGCGGCGGCCGCCTTCCGTGCGGCGGCCCAGGGTTCGGTACGCACCTGCCGCCGCACCGACGCCCCGGCCACGTCGCCCGGTGTCCACCCCTGTCGCAGCAGCTCGGCACGCACCTCGGCGAGCCAGCCCGGCGCCTCGTCGCCCACCTCCCGCCCGGTGAGCAGCGCGACCGCCGCGGCACCGGCGCGTGGCGAGCCGAACCGGTAGACGCGCTCCGGAGCGGGCAGCCCGGCGAGCCGGTACGCCTCCCGTACCCCGGAAGCCGCAGTTTCATCGTCACCCGGGCCGGTCTCGACCGCCGCGGCCAGCCACTGGTCCTCGACGGCCGCGGCCATCGCCTCCTGCGCGTGGGTCAGCCTCATCGTCGCTCCCCCTCAGTCCGCGACCGGCCGGAACGCGCCCGGGATGTACTCCCGCTGGCGGATCACCCGGTAGTGCCCGCCCGGCAGCGAGATCGGCCCGTGCTCCTCGTGGGTGACCCGCCCGTGCGCCGGCACCTCGACGAACATCCGCTCCGGATCGTCCACGTCCGCGAGCAGCCGCAGGCCGGGCCCACCGACGACGTGCGCGTGCCCGGTGGCCTCGCCGCGCGCCAGCACCATCCGCCCGCGCCGGTCCCGTGGCACCGGCACACAGTCCGGCACCGCACCCGCCGCCACCGGAACGAGCAGCACATCCCCTTGCCGGTACATCGGTCCTCCCCCGACCTCGTCCTCCAGTCGACGCGAACGCTAGTCCGGGGGTACGACACTTTCGCCCGCCCGCACCCGGAGGTGGTGCACCGGCCAGACCCGGCGCGCACGGCCCTGGCTGACACACAGCCAGAACAGGGAGAGCCGAATGGGCGTACCGCTAAAGGGTTTTCCGCATCTGTTGAGTGATCACCGAGAAGCCGGCGGAGGAGTAGAGCGCGATCGCGATCGTGTTGGTGCCGAAGACATTCAGTTCCAGGGCGGTCGCGCCCGCCGAACGGGCCGCCTCCTCGGTCGCCGCGACGAGCGCCCGCCCGAGCCCGGAACCCCGATGTGATTCGCTGATCTCTATGTCATAGAGGTACGCGCACCCGAGCACGCCCCGCGGATGACCGAGTCCGATCCAGACCTGCCCGACCGGCGTGCCGTCGTCCAGAACGCCCTTCAACAGCAGGTGCCCGGGCGTGGACAGACCCTGGGGGAGCAGCGCGTCGTTGCCCTCCCGGGCGAGCCCCAGCGCCTCCCCGGAATCCCACGTCCCGGCCTCGATCTTCGCGTCGGCGAACGCCCGGTCGAGGTGAGCGCGCCAGTCCTGGAATTCGGTGTCGGTCATCGGGCGCAGGGTCAGCGACGGCATCCCCTGAGGATGCCACCCCCGATCGAGTGGAATTGCTTGGTTCTGTTTCGGAGTGGCCGGGAGGATGGGCCGGGGCTACCCGGATACGGAACCGCGATGGGGGGCGGATGACCGAGCGACAGCGTATTTCTCGCCTTCTTGACGAGGCCGTCGAGCAGGAGGGATTCGTCGCCGATCACCCGGCGCGACGGTACGTCGACCAGCGGGCGCTGCGTGCCGTGGAACGTGCGGCGGCCGCGGTCAGGCAGGTGGCCGCGGAGCCGGTCCGGGTGGGGCTGGCCGGGGAGTTCACCACCGGGAAGTCCGTGCTGATCTCGGTGCTGCTGGGCCGCCCGGACCTCCTCCCGGCCAAGCGGCGGGCCACCACCGGGGTGATCACGGAGATCCGGCCCCGGCTGACCGGCACGCCGGGCCCCGATGTGGACGCCGAGGTGCACTATCTGGACAGCGGCGCGGTCGCCGCGTACCGGGAGCGCCTCGTCGAGGAGCTGGCCGCCGAGGCCGCCCGGCGCGGGCTGGCGAAACCGGACACCGGCGACTGGGACGCGCTGACCGCCTGGTGCCGCGACACGCTCTGGCCGGTGCACGGCATGCAGGACACGATCCGCGAGCTGATCGCCCTGCGGGACGCGGTCCGGGTGCACGGCCGGGTGATCGGTTCGCCGCCGCAGCGGGCCGGCTGGGAGACCGTCCGCGAGCACCTGCTGACCATCGCCGGCGACAGCGGCGGCGAACCCGCCTGGGCCGGCCCGCCCCCGGGAGCGGGTGCCCCGGTCAGCCGCCTGGTCGACCGGGTGGTGCTGACCGTCGAGGTGCACCCGGCCAACTGGCCGCTGGACCGCGACCGGCTCGGCGACGACGTGGTGCTGCTGGACACCCCGGGACGCGGCGCCGCGCCGACCCGGGTCCGCGACGCGATGCTGCTGGAGCGGGAGTTCCCCCGGCTGGACGCGCTGGTCCTGCTCTCCCAGCCGATAAAACCGGACTCCGCCGCGATCGGCGAGATCCGCCGGGACTTCTCCCGGGCCGGCGGCAGGCACGAGATCGCCGTGGTCAACATGTTCGACCAGCTCACCACCTGGGCCACCGACCTCGAGTCCGGCTTCGGCCCGCTGACCGAGAACGATCTGATCGGCCACGCGGACCACGAGGATCTGCACGCCGCCTGGCAGACCGCGGTGGGCGGCGGCGACGGCGACCGGGTCGCGCTCACCTCGGTGGTCACCGCGTGGGCGCTGCGCCCGTCCGGCCCGCCGCCGGTGCCGCTGCCGCAGGGCATCGACGAGGCCGGCTGGCGGACGATGCTCTGCCGGGGCGCCTCGGCGTGGCGGGCGATCGCGTCCCGGGTGGAGCCGCAGACCGGGGTGGCCACCGCGCTGACCGAGTTCGGCGCGGACGGCGGGCTCGGGCGACTGCGCCGATTGATCACCGAGCAGGCCGCCCGTAACGGCCTCGACCGCAAGTCCGAACGGCTGCGGCAGCGGGTCGCCGAGCTGACCGCGCTGGTCGAGCAGGTCCGCGGGCAGCTGGTGGGCTGGCAGGCCACGGCCGCCGACGATCACGACCGGCAACGCCAGGAGCTGCGGCAACTGCTGCGCGGGACGGCGCGTGCCGAGTTGCGGCGCACCCGGGACCGCTGCGAGGTGGAGGTACTCTCGACCCGTTTCACGATGGCCGACGGGCGGACCGGTCTCGCGGTGGTGCGCGCCCAGGCTCTGGAAGCGGTCTTCGCCTGGCCGATCTGGGACGTGCTCCAGGGCAGCGTGATCGCCGAGGAGCAGCGGGTCCGGCTCGAGGTGGCCGACGTGCCCCGGATCACCGACGAGCTGCTGGAGCCGTTCGAGGAGACCGTCGAGGCGGTGCGCGCCCGGGCGGTGGCGACCGCGGACGCGATGGTGGGCCACTGGCTGGACCGCCGCAACACCGAGCTGGCCCCGCATCTCGACGAGGCCCGCCGGGTGATCGCCGGCTTCGTGGACCGGCTCGGCGACGGCCATCAGGAGGTCCGGGTCTGGTGGAGCCGCGCGCTGCAGGCCAAGTGGCTGAAGAAGCTCGGCGCCGCCATGTCCGCTCCGGATCAGCCGAAGCCGCACGAGTTGTTCCCGTTGCGGGCCGGCGTGCCGCTGCCCTGGGCGCTCCCGGACCGGCATCAACAACATCAGATTCAAATTGCCCGCGTACGCCACGAGTGCGCGCTCGCGGCCGAACGCGCCGCCTGCACCGCGCTCTACCTGCGGCTGGAGTCCCGCACGCAGGCGATCCGGGAGGCCCTCGACCCGATGATCAAAGTGCCGCGCGTCGACGACTTCCTCCTGACGGCGTACCCGATGGATCTGACGCCGCCCCCGCCGGAGACGCACGACGACCTGGACGACGACGGGGTTCTCCTGTGACCGCATCGCTGCAGCTCAGCTTCGCCGTCGACGGCGCTCCCGGGGACCCGGCCGCCACCCGGCTGCACCTGCCGGTGGAGGAGGGCACCGTGGTGCTGCCCGAACTGCTGCTCCGGCCGACCGGGCATCCCGTCTACCTCTACCAGTTGGAGTGCCGGGCCGAGGACGCGCCGCCCGCGCTGGCCGAGCAGATCGGCGGACTGTGGAACGCCCGCGAGGTGATGGTCGGTCCCCCGGGGCACACCCTGCCCGGCGGGGTCCTGCGGGTCGGGGACGCCGAACAGATGCAGGTCACGCTGACCGCCTCGATCCGGTCGAGCGACCCCGGCGCGGCGAACGGGTGGGCCGCCGAGACGGTGCCGCTGCGCCGCTCGATCGCGCTGAGCTGGACCCCGTTCGCCGTGCCGGCACCGGGGACGAAGGAGCCGGGCTACGACGGCCTCGCGGTGATCGATTTCGGTACCAGCGGCTGCACGGTGACGCTCTGGGACACCCGGGTGGCGCCCGATCCGCTGCTCCCGGCCAGCCAGGCGGTGCAGCTCGAGGCCGCGCTCGCCGGCCTGCCCGACATCGCGGCGCCGCCGTGGCTGGCCGACGCGTGGGCGTCGACCTGTGCCGAGGTCGTCCGGCAGCGCGATCTCTACGTGGCGCTGGAGGTCCTCGAGGACCGGGTGCGCACCGCTCCCCCGGCGTACCGGCAGTGGCTGATCGAACGGCTGCACGAGCTCTACGCCGCCACGTTCGGGTCCGCCGCGCTCGAGCTGTGGAGTCTCGTACCGGTCCAGCTGCACGGCTCGGCGACCGAGATCCCGAGCATCATCACCGTGACCGGTACGCCCGGCGCGTACACCGTGGACGTCGGCGGCTTCGCCGGTGGGGACATCACCCTCCACGGGCTGAAGCGGCACTTCGCGGCGCTGCCGTCCCGGGAGCTCGCGGCCGCCGGGTTCGACACCGACGAGGTGGTGGCCCGGGCGGTCGCGTCCCTGCTGGACCGGACCAACGCCTTCATCCAGCGGGCCCGCCCCGACGACCCGCCGCTGCGCAACCGCGTCCTGGTCACCTATCCGACCTCGCTGCCCGGTGCCGCGCGTACCCGGTTGAAACGCCTGGTGGCGGCCGCGACCGGGCTGCCGGTCGCGGAGATCAACACCCGCTACGACGAGGCGATCGCGGCCGGCTTCTACTTCGCCATGCGCGACCTGGGCAGCTCCCCCGAGCTCGGCGTGGACGCGCTGCTCGCCCGGATGCACACCAGCACCGGCTCGGACCGGATCTGCACCGACCACCTGCTGGTCGTCGACATCGGCGGTGGCACCACCGACATCGCGCTGTTCAAGCTGACCCTGCGCGAGGTCACCGTCGACCTGCCCGACCTGCCGCCCGCCCAGCGCGGACGGCTCTTCGAGTACAGCCCGGACCTGCGCGGCAGCAGTGGCCTGGCGAACCGCGGCGGCGACTACCTGACCTGGTGCGTCTTCCACTGGCTCAAGGCGGCGCTGGCCTCCGCCGATCTGGCCGGGCGTGAGCTGGGCTTCCTCAGCGGTGGGCAGGCCTGGCCGCAGAACGCGCCGATCCCGCCGTGGCGCGACGAGGTGGAGCGGATCGTGCCGACCCGGTACCGGGAGAACCCCGATCGGCGGGCCGCGTTCCGGGAGCTGTGGGCGATCGCCGAGCACGCGAAGATCGAGTACCTGGGACAGGGTGAGGACTTCACCGGCTCCTTCGGCGAGCTGGGCCCGGTCACCCTGACGGCGGACGGGTTCGACGCGATCGCGCGTACCGCGGTGGCCCGCCTCGCCGAGCTGGCCGTCGCCCTGGTCCGCAGCCGGTTCACCAGCCCGGACGACCAGGTGGACCGGCTGGTGCTGGCCGGTAAGGCGAGCGGCCTGCGGCAGGTCCGCGAGGTCTTCGAGGAGGAGTTCGCCAAGGCGTTCGCCGCCGACCCGGACCGCCGGTGGGATCCCACGGTGCTGCGCGTCGACCCGGCCGGCGCGAAGAGCGCGGCCTCCACCGGCGCCGCCTGGGCGGAACGGATGCGGATCCTGGCCAACCGCCCGGAGCGCGCCGCCGACGTGATCCGCCGCGGCGGCCTGGACATCCGGGTCGACGTGGACAACGTCTTCCAGACCCTGCCGGCCGCGTTCACCCTGGTCCGCGGCGCCCGCCCGGAGACGATCTTCCAGGCCAACGAGCCGTTCCGCGCGGGCCCCGGCGACGAGCGGCTGCTCTGGGCCGACCTGGACCAGCTCCCCGGCCAGGTGGTGGTGCACCGGGTGATCGACGGCAGTCTCCCGGCCCGCTGGGGCAGCTACAACGTCGCCAACACCGCCGAGCAGCAGGCCTACGCCCCCGCCATGCCCTCGACCGAGAACGATCGCTCCGACGATGCCTGGCTCGCCTCGGTCGACGCCCGCTTGGAGATCAACACCGAGCTGGACCTGACCCTGCACCTCTGGCACACCGGACCGGAGAACGAGTACGCCCGCCGCCCCGTCCACGTCCTGACCGACACCGGCGTCGACCTGCCCGCCACCGGCGACCGCCTCGACCAGGCCGCCCGCATCCGCCTCCCGATGGGCAACGCCAGCGGACAGCACAGAGACAAGACCGTTTTCCCGTACGCCGCCAAGGGCTGGACACATTGGTTCGTCCACGGCACCGGCGTCAACGCCCGCCGGTTGCGCGGCCTGCTCAGCCCCGAGCCCCTCCCGGTACCCACCGAGACCGGCTGGACCTTCCGCATCACCGACGGCGACGAGGCCCCGCACACCGTCCTGTGGCGCCGCGGCGGCCCGGCCGCGGAGTCGGGCTCGTGGTTCGCCGCCCTCGACGAGACCGGCCAGCTCCGGGTGGTGCGAGGCCACCCGCCGTACCTGACGACATCCACGCTGGCCGAAATGGACCGCCACCCGGGCGCGGTGCTCTCGGTCCCGATGGACGGCCGCAGCCGCGAGACCGACTCCGCCGACCCCCACAACGGCGACCAGTGATCCGCTGACCGGACGGCCCGCCACCCGCCGCCCGGCCGCCCGGTCAACGGCGCGCTGCCGGCCGCACGCTCATCGCGCCGGCCCGGTCGGGGGTGCGCTCATCGCCGCCGCCAGGAAGGTGAGCGCCCACCGCCGGTTCGCCTCGCCCGCGGCCGGGGGCTGAGTCCGTCCCCCGATACGGTCCACGGCCATCACCGCGAGGATCCCCCGGGTCCGGAAGACCAGCTCCTCCGGGGTGATCCCGGGCAGCGCGCGCGTGAATGCCGCCAGATAGCGGTCCTGAACGGCTTCCTCGGCGGCCCCCATCCAGCCGTGCATCTCCTCCGCCGGGTCGACGAGGATCGCCACGATCAGCCGGGATCGTCGCGCGCTCCCGGCCTCGCCGCCGCTCCCGCTCTCGCTCCCGCTCTCGCCGCCGCTCTCGCTCTCGTCGTCGAACAGCGGCCTCGCGAACGCCTCCACCAGCTCGGCGACCGACGGCTCCGGAACGCCGTCGAGCAGTCGGTCGAGGGCCGCACCCTGTGCCGCCGTGATCGGTTCGATCACCCGCCGCCCGACCGCCGCCATCAGGTCCGCCTTCGACCCGAAGTGATAGCCGACCGCCGCCAGGTTCGCCCCGGCCGCCTCGGTCACCGCCCGCACCGAGGTCCCGCTGAATCCGCGCTCCGCGAAGAGCCGCTCAGCCGCGTCGAGGATCCGGGTCCGGGTGTCGGTCTGCGCCATGGCTGCGTACTCTAACGTACGATCGTTTGAAACGAACGTTTGAATGAGGCCCACCATGAAGATGCTGTTCTACGGCGCCGGGGTGGTCAGCAGCGTGCTCGCCGCCCGCCTGCACGAGGCCGGCCAGGACGTCACGCTCCTGGCCCGGGGTGCGCGCCTGACCGCCCTGCGCGAACACGGCGTGCGCCTCGCGCCGGGATGCGACGCGGCCGTCCGCAGCGTCGGGGTCCCGGTGGTCGACCGCCCGGCCGACGGCTACGACCTGATCGCGGTCCCGGTCCGCACCCACCAGGTGGACGCCGTCCTGGAGTCCCTCGCCCCGGTCTCCGGCGACGTGCTGTTCCTGCTCAACTGGGCCGCCGGCGCCGCACCACTGGACGCGGTCCTCGGCACCGGCCGCACCCTGCTCGGCTTCCCCAACGTCGGCGGCACGATGGACGGTGACGTGGTCCGCCACCGTCCGCCCGGCTTCCTGACCCGCCGCGTCGCGATGCCGATCGGCGAGCCCGACGGCCGCCCGACCCCACGGCTGGCCCGGATCGTGCACACGTTCCGCACCGCGGGCCTCCGGGCGAAGCCCTCCCCCCACATGGACGCCTGGCTCCGCACCCACGCCGCTTTCGAGGTCCCGCTCGGCCGCGCGGTGCACGCCGCGGGCGGCCCCGCCGCGCTCGCCGACGACCCGGCCGCCCTCCGCGCGACGATCCACCACATCCGCCGGAGCCTCGCCGCCCTGCCGGCGCCCCCGGCCCCCCGCACCTTCGGCGCCCTGCACACCATCCCCGAGGCCGTCCTCGTCCCGGTCCTGCGCCATTTCCTGCGCAGCCGGACCGCCACCCACAGCGGCCTCAGCGACACCTCCCCCACCGCAGCGGCCGAGTACGACCACCTCATCGCCCAGTTGCACGCGGCCACGGAGACCACCCGCCTCTGACCACGACACGACCGTCAGCGCCCCGCCCCGTGGCGGCGACCCCTCGTCCCGCCGCAGCTCGGCGGCCGACGCCATTCAGACGAAGACGATGTCTCCCGGTTCGGGAGGCAGGTCCGGCGACCCGTGACACAAACCCGGCAGACCGGGTGAAAACCATCAGGCTGGCTCAGCACCGCCGCAAAGGTTCCCAGAAACGCATTTTCTACACTTTAAATAGAAAGTATAACTATCGTGACTTAGACCCCATATAGCTGAGTACCGGATGGCCTCTCATGAACAACGATGTCGGTCCCGAGCCTGTACCCGTCACGGCGCGAGGCCGCGCTTCTGTTCCAGAACTATCGACGCCATCGCCCGCTCCCGAGCGATGGCACGTTCCGAAGCTGGTCTATCGGAGCCTCCTCGGTATCGGTGCTCTGGCTGGGGCGATCGCCACTATCCTGGCGCTGCTTCCACCTGGCGACGCGGAGGACGCCGCCACGCTGCAGTTGTCGATCGTCCAGGGTGTACCTCTCAGCGAGTACCAGAATCGCTCGAACGACTCGCGGTTCAGCCACGCCGGCATGTACCTGGAAGCCCTTCCCTCAGCCACAGCCCGGGATCCCGCCAGCGGCATACCGCCGAATCATCCGGACACCGACGGACTCCGCCCCTATTCACACAGTGGCGGCCGGGATCACGGGGCCGGCCCTGGTTCCGCCCCGACCCGGCCTGTGACGGGAATCCCGCCCGTCGGTGGCCCGAGTCCGACGCCACCAACGGTGAAGGCGGCGGCTCCGTCCGCTGATGGTCCGATCGCGGCTCCGCCGTCGTCGAGGTGGCACGCTCAGGCAGCCAACGGTCTGAGCACGGCTCCTTCACCGTCGAGGCGGCGCGACCAGGTGAGCGGCGGCCCGAACTCGACTCGATCGCCGTCCAGGAAGGGCAGCCTGTCCACCGAAGGCACGAGACCGATCCCGTCACCATCGTGGGCGTCGCGGATGCCTTCCGATGCTCCTTCCGGCGGAGGCACCAGCCCATCGTGCTGCCCGGCGAGAGCTGAGGTTCTGGGCGAGACTCTGCTGCTGGAGACCACGCCTTCGGGAGAGACTCGGAGAATCTCCCCCGAAGAAGCGAGAGACATCGAGATTTCCAGGCTCGAGAGCCTACTCGAGTCCGGCGAGACCCGCCGGGGGCGCGACGGGAAGCCGGTGGGCGTCGAGGTCAGCGCAGAATTCGATCTTCGGGGATTACGGGGCGAACCGATCAGCCTGTTCTGGAGCGTGGTACGCCCGAACGGGGGCGAGCGCCTCTCCGGCCGATGGCGCGACCACAATCTCGGATTCCAGCTATTACCCGGCAGCGATCACGCCACCGGGAGTAAGTCATTCTGGGTTCCTCTGCCGAAGAGCCGAAACGGATCTTTCATCATTCAGGCCAGCCTGATGGCGAAAGGCGCTGTCGCGCTGGCCTCGGCAGAGACCGAGGAGTTCTCCTGACACTCCAGCGTCATCATCGGGCATCCAGCGAGGGGAGACACCCTCGCTGAGCCCGATAGGACGAGGCCGGCGCGCGGCACACGCATCTCGTGTCGGTCAGCGGCCCAGGTGGACGAAGGCGGCCCAGGCGTGGTCGGTGCCGCCGCCCGCCGTGGCCAGTTCGGGCGGCATCTCCGGCAGCCCGGCACCCGCCGGGTCGAGCATGGCGAGCTGGGCCAGCCGGAGCGCGTCCGCCGGTGGGTGGCCGGAGACCGTCAGGTGGTGGTGGAGCGCGTACATCAGGCGGGCCGTGTCCGGGTCCGGGACCGGCCAGAGCGAACCGAAGACCGTGTGCGCGCCGCCCGCCAGGAAGGCGGTGGCCAGGCTGACCGCCTCGTCGTGCTGGGAGCCCACGGCGCCGGTGGAGCACGCGGAGAGGACCACCCGGTCGAGGTCGAGACCCGCGGACCGGGCGTCGGCGAGCAGCCGCAGCACCGGCAGGTCGCCGCCGGCGAGGGCGAGACGGGCCTCGGCCGGGCGGGCCGGGTCGACGTGCCCGTGGCAGGCGAGGTGCAGCAGCGACGGGCCCCGGCCGGGCGTGGCGATCCAGTCGAGTACGTCGGCCGGGGTGGCGCGGTCGAGCAGCGTACCCCCGGGGTGGAAGTCGCGGTGGACGGCGCGGGCCTCGGCCACGGCGTAGGGCAGCGGCGGGGTGCTCGCGGAGTCGCCGACGATCAGCGCGGACCGCGGCGGGCGCAGCGGCCGGCCGGCGGTGGCGCAGAACATCCGGGCCGAGACGTGGTACGACACGACGAGGCGTTCGATCGCGTAGTGCCGTCCGGTGTGGTCGTCGTGGCGGGCGGCGTGCCAGGGAACCCGCCCGAGCATCCCGGTCGGCACCAGCACCAGCCGGGCGGGCCGCCGCAGCCGCCATCCCCCGGCGTACTCGACGAGCGCCTTCATGCAGGCCCGCCACGCCCAACGGCACACCCGGTCGAGCGCACCGTCCCCGTCATCACCGTGGTCGGGGCCGAGATCCCGCGCGACGGAGGAGGAAGGCCCAGGATCCCGCACGACGGAGGCGGAACCGCGCAGCATCGGCACCTGACCCGGGTCCAGATCGGGCAGGGGCAGGACCGCGACGGGACCGGCCACCGGCACCACCACGGCCATCCCGGCGCAGGCCTCGCCGGCGGGCACGAGGTACACGAGCGCGTCCGACCCGGTCGCGGTCAGCGCGTGCCGGATCTCGTCCGGTTCCGGCGTGCCGAACACCTCGGAGCCGGCGGTCAGCGCGTGCAGCGCCCGCACCCGCAGGTTGTCATCGGGTGCGCCGCCCGCCCCGCCGTTCGCCCGCCAGGCGGCCGCCAGCTCCGGATGCCCCGCCCCGGCCAGCCGGTCCGGCATGGACCGGGAGGCCGTCGCCGCGTGCAGGGCCAGCCCCCGCCCCGCGTCCAGGACCGCCACCAGATCGGCCCCGGCCGCCCGGTCGGACCCGTCGGCCCGGGCAACGCCGCCGGCCAGGTCCGACACACACCAGCCCGCCACGGTACGCACATGCCGCGCCACCCAGACAGCCGACTCGAGCGCCCGCCCGGTGTCCGCCTGGATCATCGCCGCCCACGTGTACGCGAGCAGCCCCGAACGCCCGGCGGCCCGGCTCCCGGCGAGGTCGGGTTTCGCCCCGTACCGCAGGCTCATTCCGTGCTCCACCGCCAGCTGGGGCCAGAGCGCGTGATGCGGCCCGCCGGCCAGCGCACACGCCGCCGCGAGATGCCCGGTCGCCCGCTCGGCCGCGCCGTGGTCGGCCCGATCCCGGCGCGCCACCTCCAACTCGGCCACGCCCGCGTTGTCGCAGGCCGTGATCCGCAGCGCCGGGTAGTCCTCCGGGATGTGTTCGAGGATCTCTGCCGAGACGACCGCGAGCCGCCGCAGCGCGACGAGATCACCCCGCCCCGCCGCGTCGCGAACCTCGGCGAGCAGGGCACCGAGCCGTCCCGCCGCGTCGAGCGGAGAGGTGGGCGCGCCGCCGTCCGCGACCGGGGCCCCACCGCCGAGCAGCCCGGCGAGGAGTCCCCGCATCGTGACCGGCACCTGATCATCCGCGGGCAAACCGTCAAGAGCCTTCTCCAGTACGGCCTTCGCCGCCGCCTCGTCGCCTCCCGAGGCGATCCGCTTCGACTCGCCCGCCGCCTCGATGATGGTGGCCAGGCTGCGCATCGCCGGGTCGGCCGCGGCACGGAGCTGCGCGACGGCCTCGGCGAGCGCGGCCAGGTCACCCTCCAGGACGGCGCGGTTGGCCCGGGCCAGCGCGAGGCTCTCGGTGAGGTTCGCCCGCCGGCCGTCGGAGAAGCGGTCGCTCGCGGCGAACCGGCCGGCGGCGGAGACACCGCGGTCGAGGTCGCCCTCGGTCCCGGCGATGCCGTCCAGCTGGGACCGGGCGGCGTCCAGTTCGGCGCGCAGGTGCGGGTCGGGCAGCTCGACGTCCCGGTACCGGTCGACCAGGTCCCGGACCAGGGTGAAGTCGTGCGCCCGGTCCTCCCGGACCGCGGTGCCGATCTCCACCATGGCCACGGTGCCGGCCAGCAGCGTCTGCATGGGCACCGAGACGTCGCCGGGATCGTCGAGCAGTTCCCGGCCCCGGTCGGCGTACACCCGGAACCGCTCCGGGGTGAGCCGGCCCTCGTGGTACAGGCCGAAGGCGGTCCGCAGCTGCTCACGGACGATCTGGCAGCGCATGTCGCCCTCGGGGTCGCGGCTGCTCGCCGTCGCGAAGCGGCGCAGCGCCTCGGCGAGGCCGTCGGCGTCCCCGGTGGCGGTCGCGCCGACCAGGTGGATCCAGCCGGACAGGTACCAGGAGTCGGCGTCGTCGAAGGCGCCGGTGGCGATCGCGGCGAGACGCTCGGCCTCCGCGATGTCTTCCGGCGCCCGGGTACGTTCGGCCCGGTAGGTGAGCAGGGTCCCGCAGAAGTAGGCGGCGCCCGGGTCGTCCGGTGCCACGCCGAGAACCTCCCGCCAGAGGCCGATGGCGCGGTCGGCGTCGTCGAAGTGGGTACGGTCGGCGTCCCAGCGGGCGTGGTACGCCATCGCGAGCAGCCGGGCCAGGGCCTCGCCCCGGGGTGCGCGCTCGCCGTCCCGGATCAGCGCGTCGAGTTCGGCCGTGCCGGCGCTCTCGCCGCCGGTCAGCCGTTCCCACCAGCCGTGCAGGGCGGCGAGGGCCGGGTGCGTGTCGTCATTCTCAGTCATCGCCCGGGACTGGCGGACGGCATGGACCGAAAAGCGGAGTAGTGACCGGTATCAGACACGGGGACGGGTGGAGACCAGGACCAGCTGGAGTTCGAAGCGGGCCGCAGGGTCGTCCAGGTCGTCGCCGAGCAGGTCGCGCAGGCGGTGCAGGCGGTAGCTGACGGTCTGCGGGTGCACGAAGAGCTCGGCGGCCACGGCCGTACGGGAACCCCAGTGGCGCAACCAGCTCTCCAGGGTGAGCAGCAGCTGATCGCGCTGGCCGGGGCGGAGTCCCGCCAGCGGCGCGAGGCGCCGCGCGGCGAGCACGGCCAGCGCGCCCGGCTCGCCCCGCAGGGCCAGCGCGGCGAGGTGGTCCTCGACGAAGACCGGTTCCCGGCCGGTGCCGAAGCCGGTGCGCTCGGCCAGCAGCACCGACTGGGGCACCTCGGTCCACGGCGCGGGCGGGCCGACCACCGCGCTCCGGCCGCGCAGCGCCTCGGTGAGCGCGGCCCGGTCGGTCCGCGGCCCGGCCCGCAGCAGCAGCACGGCGTCGTGGCCCCGCTCGGCGACCACGCCGTCGGTGGCGAACCGGAACCGGGCGTCGCGCGCCTGGTCGGGCGGCAGCAGCACCGGGACCACGGTGTCCAGGACCGGCCAGCCGATCACGGCGGCGGCGTCCCGGGCGGTGTCCGGCGAGGCGCCGCCGCGCAGCAGCAGGTCGGCGACCTGACGGCGGCGCCGCTCCCCCTCGCCGGCCTGTTCGCGCAGCTGGCGGGCGAGTCCCTCGGTGCAGGCGGTGGCGAGCTCGTCGACGTAGGCGCTGGTCGCGTCGGAGAGGTCGATGATCTCGTCGACGCTGACCTGGCGGGACTCGGCGAGCGCCTGCGACGCGGCCCGCAACATCAGCCGGGCGGCGGTGCGCAGGGCCGCGAGCAGCGTCTCCGGCCCCCGGTTCTCCCGGGCCTCGGCGGCGCCGAGCGCCACGAAGACCTCCCGGATGCCGGGCGGCAGCGCGGGTTCGCCGGTGCCGGCCAGGTCGATGAAGCGCTCCAGGGCGACCTGCACGGCGGTCCGCACGTCGCGCTCGAACTTCTCCCCGCCGGAAGCGGCGAAATCGGGCAGCGTCTCGGTGACCGCCCCGGCGATCGACCGCACGGCGTCGGGCAGCCGCGGTCGCATGGCGCCGGCCAGGTCGGTGGGGAGACGACGCCAGGGCGTCGCCGGATCGGTGGTCATCGCCCGCGATTTTGTCACCGCGTTATAAACGTACGGCCTCAGATTGCTGCCGTCACGACGGTGCTTCGCTCGGCGTTCCGCATGACGATGACACCGTGAAATATCAGATGTCCCGTTCCCACGTCGTCGAGATGTGCCGGACGATGCTCGACCGCGGCTACCTGAAGGCCACCGAGGGCAACGTCTCGGTGCGCATCCCGGGCCACGAGCTGTACGCCGTCACACCGAGCAACTACGACTACGACAAGATGCGGGTCGAGGACGTCTGCATCGTCGACTTCAACGGCAAGCACGTGCCGGACGAGGGCGGCGCGGGTGGCCTGGTGCCGTCGATCGAGTGCGGGATGCACGCGAACATCTACCGCGAGCGCCCGGACGTCAACGCGATCGTGCACACCCACCAGCCGTACGCCTCGGCGCTGGCCTTCCTCCGCAAGCCGATCCCGGCGCTCACCGACGAGCAGGTGCGCTTCCTCGGCAAGGAGGTCGCGATCATCGACTACGCGCCGTCGGGCACCGGCTTCCTCGCCAAGAACGTGCAGAAGAAGGTGAAGAGCGGCGACAACGCCTTCATCATCGCCAACCACGGCGTGGTCGCGGTCGGCACCGACCCGTCGCGGGCCGTCTTCAACATGGCGCTGCTGGAGAAGGTGTCGATCGCCTACCTGATGGCGCTGACCTCGGAGGCCGGCAAGGTCTACACGATCCCGGACACCATCCGCGAGATCGCCTTCTCGAAGCTGAAGAAGGACGAGAAGCGGATCGCCTCGCAGATCGTCGACGCCGTGGAGCCGATCCGGGTCGCCGAGGACGAGGAGCTGCCGTCGGTCGCCGACGTCCCGGAGATCGCGGCGGAGACCGAAGAGCACGGCTACATGATCAGTGAGTACCTCGACGTCGAGGACACCATGCGGCGGCTCAAGGCTCTCGTCGCCCAGCCGGTCCGCGGGCTGCGGCACGACGCGCTGCTCGACGTGCTCAACTACTTCGAGACCAAGTGCACGGCCAGTAGGGAGATCACCGACCGGGCCAAGAAGCGCATCCCCGGCGGCGTCCAGCACAACCTGGCCTTCAACTACCCGTTCCCGCTCGCCATCGATAAGGCCGAGGGCGCGCACCTGACCGACCGGGACGGCAACGTCTACATCGACTTCCTGCAGGCCGGCGGCCCGACCATCCTGGGCAGCAACTACGGCCCGGTCAACGAGCAGGTCGCGGCGGTGGTCAAGGAGAGCGGTCCGGTCACCGGCCTCTTCCACGAGTACGAGTTGAAGCTCGCCGAGATCATCAACAGGTACATGCCGCACATCGAGATGTACCGGTCGCTCGGTTCCGGCACGGAGGCCGTGATGGCGGCGGTCCGCGCGGCGCGGGCGCACACCGGCAAGAAGATGGTCATCAAGGTCGGCGGCGCGTACCACGGCTGGTCGGACACGGTCGTCTACGGGCTCCGGGTGCCGGGCAGCTTCCGGATGAACGCCAAGGGCATCCCGTGGGGGGCCACCGGGCGTACCCGGGAGGCCTTCCCGCACGACCTGGGCACCCTCAAGCGCAAGCTGATCGAGAACCGGCTGCGCGGTGGCACCGCCGCGGTGATCGTCGAGCCGTTCGGCCCGGAGTCCGGCACCCGGCCGGTGCCGCACGGGTACAACGCCGCGGTCCGCAAGCTCTGCGACGAGTTCGGCGCCCTGCTGATCTTCGACGAGGTGGTCACCGGCTTCCGGAGCGGCATGGGCGGCGCGGCCGGCTACTTCGGGGTCACCCCGGACCTGACCGTCTTCGGCAAGGCCGTCTCCGGCGGTTACCCGATGGCCGGCGGCGTCGGCGGCAGCACGACGGTGATGAGCGCGTTCGGCTCCGGGCTGGACGGCAAGAGCGGCGCGCACATCCAGGTCGGCGGCACGCTCTCGGCGAACCCGCTCTCCTGCGCGGCCGGGTACTTCGCGATCCAGGAGATGGCCCGCACGAACGCGCCGGTGATCGCCGGGCGGGCCGGTGACCGGCTCACCCGGGGCCTGCAGAAGCTGATCGACAAGTACGGTCTCCCGTACGTCGCGTACAACCAGGGGTCGATCGTCCACCTGGAGTGCAGCGGCGTGATGCTGCTCGACATGCGCAACCCGGTCAAGCTGCTCAAGGAGAACAAGGGCCGCAAGGTGCTGATGGAGCAGATGGGCGCGGCGTACGCGGCGCACGGCATCATCACCCTCGCCGGGTCGCGGATGTACACCTCGCTCGCCGACACCGACGAGGTCATCGACGACGCTCTGAACCGGTTCGACCAGGTCTTCGCGCTGGTCGAGGGGGTCTGACGTTGACCATCGCCCCTCAGGTCCTGGCGATCGACCTCGGCACCTCCGGGATGAAGGCCGCCCTGGTCGCCGCCGACGGCGCCGTCACGGGCTGGGCCGAGCGCCCGGTGCCGCTGCACGTCCTGCCCGGCGGCGGCGCCGAGCAGGACCCGGTCGCCTGGTGGGACGCGCTCGCCGAGGTCGTCGCCGACCTCGGGCGGGCGTACCCGGACCACGTGCGGGCGGTGACCACGATCTGCTCCTCGACCCAGGGCGAGGGGACGATCGCGGTGGACGCGGACGGGAACCCGCTCACCCGATGCGTCTCGTGGCTGGACATGCGAGGCGCGGCGCATCTGCGCAAGCAGTTCGGCGGCTTCCCGGCGTACCAGGGAATGGGTCTGGGAAGGATCGCACGGTGGCTGCGGCTCACCGGTGGGATGCCGTCGGTGACCGGAAAGGATCCGGCGGCGCACATGCTGCTGATCCGCGACGAGATGCCCGAGGTGTACGCCCGGACGGCGACGTTCCTCAACGTGCTCGACTGGATCAACCTGAAGCTCACCGGCCGCACGGTGGCGACCGTCGACTCGATCCTGACCTCCTGGGTCACCGACAACCGGAAGCCCGAGGCGATCCGGTACGCCCCGTCGCTGGTCGCCGCCAGCGGGATCGACCGGGACAAGTTCCCGCCGATCGTGAAATGCACCGAGGTGATCGGCACGCTCGCCCCCAGTGCTGCCGATCACCTCGGGCTCCCCTGCTCGATCCGGGTCGTCGCCGGCGCGATCGACAACACCGCGGCCGCGATCGGCGCCGGTACGGTCCGCGACAACGAGCCGCACCTGTACCTGGGCACCTCGTCGTGGATCGCCGCGCACGTCCCGGCGAAGAAGACCGACGTGTTCAGCGGCATCGCGTCGATCCCGTGCGCCATCCCGGACCGCTACCTGATGACCGCGCTGCAGGCCACCGCCGGCGCCAACCTGACCTGGCTGCGCGACAAGATCGTCGAGTTCGACGACCCGCTGGTCTCGGCAGGCCACGTCACCCGCGACGAGGGCAGCATCTTCGACGCCTTCGACAAGATCATCCCGTCGGTGCCGGCGGGCTCCGACGGGGTCCTCTACATGCCGTGGCTCTACGGCGAGCGCGCCCCGGTCGACGACCCGAACCTGCGGGCCGGCTTCCTGAACATCTCCCTGGAGACGAACCGCTCGGACCTGCTGCGCGCGGTCTTCGAGGGGGTCGCGCTGAACACCCGCTGGATGATGGCCCCGGTCAACAGATTCCTCGGCGCACCGGTCTCCACGATGGTCATCACCGGCGGGGCGGCGCGCTCCAGCTCGTGGTGCCAGATCTTCGCCGACGTACTCGGCGTGGAGATCCGCCGCGACGCGAACCCGGTCACGGTCAACGCGCGCGGCGCCGGCTGGATCGGTGCGGTCGGCGCCGGGATGATCTCCTTCTCCGACATCTCGGACCTCGCCCGCAACGACGACGTGTTCACGCCGGGCGCCGACCACGAGACCTACAACGGCATCTTCGAGACCTACACCTGCCTGCACAAACAGCTGGCCCCGGTCTACAAGCGCCTCCACCAGAAGAAGGCCTGAGCCGTGCCCTCCCCTCGATCGCGGCCATCCCACCACGATCGCAGTGGCGGGAGCTCACGTGTCGTAGAGGCCGTCCCACGGGTCGTCGAAGCCCAGCATGTCCGGCACCAGCTCGGCGTGGTCCTCGCCGTCGTACTCCTCCGAACCGTCGATCAGCCCGAACACGTGGCCGTCCACCTCCACCTGGAACAGGCCGACGGCGATGTCCCCGAAGGCCCGCCCCGGCAGCGCGCCGAGCCACCCGGTCAGCAGCTCCGACGCCTCCCCGGGCGACCCGGCGGCCCGGATCTCCGACTCGCGGTGGCGTCCCCCGGCGTCGAAGCGGTGCAGCACCGCATACCAGCGCTTGTCGCCGGGCACGAGCACCGCGGTGACCGACCCGAAGAACTGCCCGTCGTCATAGGTGCCGATGGTGTCGGTCCGGTAGCCGGGTTCGTGCGCGATCGGCACACGCGAGGGAATCGCCATGCCGCGGACACTAGACCGTGGGTACGACGATTTTCCGGTTGATCGAGTGTGGTGACATGGGAGCATAGACCGGCCCGATCCGCGGTGGGACGCGCTGAGCGAGGATCTGCGCGACCGGCTCGACGTCCTGCTGATCGCCGGCCGGTTGCTCCAGGGCGTCCGGCTGATGCGCCTGGAGGGCGGGCTGGAGCCGGTCCCCGGGCTGTACCAGGCCCAGGACCTACTGGTGGCCCGCCGTGCGGAGCTCGACGAGCAGGGCCGTCTCGCGCCACCGGCACCGCCGCCCACGGTGGCGGAGCTGATCGCGACGGCCGCCCTGGTCACCGATCCCCTGGCCGCCGTCGAGGCGACGTGGGACGGCGACACGCAGGGCTGGTTCGTACGCCTGCAGGTGATCGTGCGACGGCCCGGCCGCGATCACGCCCGCTTCGACGAGACGCCGCTGACGACGTACCGCGACGGCGGCGACATGCGCCTGTTCACCGGGGAGGTCCCGCCGTGGCCGGAGGCACAGCGGGCCGCCGAGCAGGGGCAGGCCGTCGCCCGGCACTTCGGCGTCCCGTTCCACTTCAGCAGCCCCGACGAGGCGGACGACCTCACGCCTCGCTGGTGGGACGCCCAGCCGGGCTGAGGGACACGCCACGTGCCGGCCGGGCGCTGACCACCGAGCGGGTGGCCAAGCGCCCGGCCGGACTCGATCCTTCCGGGCTGCTCGGCGGGATGAAAGCGGAGACGGCCGGCACCGAGATGGTGCGGCGAGCGTCTACGACGTAGCCGTGGTGCAGACCGTTCCGTTCAGGGTGAAGACCGACGGCAGGACGTTCGGGCCGCTGTAGGAGCCCACGAACCCCACGTTCGCCGAGGCGCCGGCCGCCAATCCCCCGTCGCTGGTCACCCGTACGGTCCGGCCGGTCTGCTCCCAGGTGGCGCTCCAGCCCCCGCTCAGGTCCTGCCACGTGGTGGGCCAGCTGAACGTCAGGGTCCACCCGGTGATCGGGGTCGCCCCGCTGTTGGTGACGTCGATGGAGCCGACGTACCCGCTCCCCCAGTCGCTGGTGTCCCGGAAGCGCACCGTGCACGACGAGGTCGCCGGGGTCCCGGTGACGAAGGTCAGCGGTGCCGAGGGGGCCGACACCCGCCCGCTGCCGTCGCGGGCCAGCACGTTCACCGTGTACCGGTGGCCCGGCTCCAGGTTACCCACGGTCAGCGACGTCCCGGTGGTCTCGCCGAGCTGCTCGGCCGCGCCACCGTTCTGCCGGTAGACCTCGTACTTCACGCCCGTCCCGGTGGCCGTCCAGGAGAGCGTCGCGGTGTGATCGGTCACGGTCACCGACGGCCTTCCGGGCGCCACCGGCACCGTGCTGGCGGCGTCGGCCGGGTGCAGGGTCATCAGGCTTATCGAGTACGGCGGCAGATACGGCGGCAGAGCCTCCCCGCCCTCGGACGACGTGGGCGCCCCACCGGTGAACGTCTCCACCACCGGCGCCGCGGACGAGGGCGTGAACCCGTTGACGTGCAGCGCGACGGTCCGCGCCGCGTCCGGATCCTTGTTGATCAGCAGCACCGCGAGGTCCCCGTTCGCCCGGCGCACCGCGTGCGCGCCGACCAGCGGGTCGTCCGTGCCGGTGCCGACGAACCGGTCACCGGGCTGCGCGAAGTCCCCGACCATCGAGAGCGCGTAGTAGGGGGCGAACGGCGTGTTCAGCGCCGGTTCGCACACCGTACCGTCGGAAGTGCAGTTTCCGCTGGACAGCAGCCCGTAGTCACCGTAGTCCGTCTGTCCGGCCACGGTCGACACGGTGCCGAGGCCGTTGTGGACGTTCCACCACTGGACGGTGAAGACGCCCTGGGCGAGCAGGCCGCTGTAGACGTCCGCGAGGTAGAGCGCTCCCGGCGTGGTGTTCCGCCCGACCTCGACATTCGTCTCCGTCATGCTTATTCCGATCCGGTCGGCGCTGCTTCCGGCGTACGCGGAGATCTGCTGCCGCAGGAGGTAGACGGCGTCGGTGATGTGCGCGGTCCTGGTGAGGGTCTCGGCCGGTGTGGCGCCGCCGGGGTACCAGTGGACGTCGGCGAAGTCGATGGCCGAACCCGCGCGGGTGAGCACCTCCTGGTTCCAGGTACCCGCGTCGCCGGTGCCGACCAGGCCGTCCGGCCAGTTCGCCGGCATGGTCAGCACCGCACCGATCTTGATGGTCGGGTCGACGGCCTTCATCGCCCGCGAGTAGGCGACGACGGTCGCGGCGTACTCCTTCGGGCTCTTGTCGGCGTGCTCGTCGGCCTCCCAGGCGGCGCCGTAGTGGCCGTTGCCGTAGTTCTCGTTCCCGATCGTCCAGTACCTCGCGCCGTAACCCTTGGTCACGTTGGCGTAGCGCACCCAGTCGGCGGCCTCCTGCGCGGTCCCGGTCCCGTAGTTCGCGATGATCATCGGTTCGGCGCCGGTCCGCCGGGCGCCGGCCATGAACGTGTCGAAGTCGGTGTCCGGCGCGACGTAGCCGCCGGGCGCGCTGTTGTCGGCCCAGTGGTAGATGTCGGCGTACGAGCCGCCGGGGTAGCGCAGCATCGTGACTCCGGCGTCCTTCAGCAGTCCGGCGACGGCGGGGGGTGCCGAGCTGCGAGTCCCAGACGGCGTGGTTGACACCGAGCGCGACGTCACCGACGGCGGCGAGCCCGGCGCGCACATCGACGTCGACGGCGACGGTCGTGCTGTCGGCGACCGCGCTGTCGACGACCGTGCTGTCGACGACCATGCTGTCGGCGATCGTGCTGTCTGCCGGTGCTGCCGCGCCGGCGGCGGGAGGGGATACGGCGGTGAGCGCGGCGAGCAGGACGGTGCTCGCGAGCGCGCGCCGGAGAAGGGGTTTCGGCACGTCGATCTCCCTGGAAGCGACGGAATGATTGGGAGCGCTCCCATCGTCGGCGCACCAGCGAAGTGTGTCAATGCGATGTCGCCCGGGTTGCGTACCCGGCCAGAATGGAGCGCATGGCCACCGTCTTCACGAAGATCATCAACGGCGAACTGCCCGGTCGGATCGTCCACAGCGACGACCGGGTCGCCGCGTTCCTCACCATCGCCCCGCTCAACGCCGGGCACACGCTGGTCGTCCCGCGCGCCGAGGTCGACGAGTGGACCGACCTGGACCCCGAGGTCTGGTCCCACGCGATGACCGTCGCCCACACCGTCGGCCGGGCCCTCAAGCGCGCCTTCGACGCCCCGCGGGTCGGCCTGATCGTCGCCGGTTTCGAGGTGCCACACGCCCACATCCACGTCTTCCCCGCCTGGTCCATGTCCGATTTCGACTTCGCCAAGGTCCAGCACGACGTCCCGGCGGCCGACCTGGACGCGGCCCACCAGAAGCTGCTGACCGCCCTCCGCTGACCCCCGCTCCCGGCCGGCGCCGCGGGATTACCCGCACGCCGGCCGAACAACGCGAGCCCACCCTCCCAGCCGGTGCACGGAGGTCGTCCTGTCGGCCCATCCGGTGCGGGCCAGGCGACGCACGCACCCAAACGGCAGCGACCGAGCCGCGGGCACACACGAACAACGCCGACCGGGCGGCACGCACACACCAACACCGCCGACCGGGCGGCACGCACACACGAACAGCGCGGGCCGGGCGGCGCGCGCACACGAACAGCACCGACGGGGCCACGGGTGCACACGATCAAGCGGGTGCCGGGGCGGCGGGCGAGAGATCACACGTCGGACTCGTGGCCCATCGCGCGGTTGCGGCCCATCCGCTTGGCCTCGTACAACGCCTCGTCGGCCAGTTTGATCAACTGGTCGGGGACGGCGCCCGGGAACGGGACCGCGGAGGCCACGCCGATGCTGATCGTGACGATGCCGATGGCCGAGGCCTCGTGCGGCTCGCGCAGGTCGGCCACCGAGCGGCACACCCGCTCGGCCATCACCAGGGCGTTCGCCGGGGCGGCGCCGGGCATCACGATGCAGAACTCCTCGCCGCCGTAGCGCGCGACCAGATCCGTGCTGCGTACCCCGGTCCGCAGCGCACCGGCCACCAGCCGCAGGCAGTCGTCCCCGCCCTGGTGGCCGTAGTGGTCGTTGTACTTCTTGAACTCGTCGATGTCGATCATCGCGAGGCCGATCGGTTCGCCGGAGCGCTGCGCCCGCCCCCACTCCTGGTCGAGGGTGTCGGTCAGGTGGCGGCGGTTCGGTAGTTCGGTGAGCGGGTCGGTCACCGTGAGCAGTTCCAGGCGCTGGTTCGCCACGGCGAGTTCCGCGGTACGCTCGGCGACCTTGCGCTCCAGCGACGCGTAGAGCCGGGCGTTGTCGAGCGAGACCGAGAGCTGCCCGGCCAGCATGGTCACCGCGTTCAGCCGGGCCGTGGTGAACGCCCGCCGGATCAGCGTGTTCTCCAGCACCAGCATCGCCCCGTGCACCGGCACGACCAGCAGCGAGCAGTGTTCCTTCCCGGTCAGGTACGGGTCCCGTGCCACCCGGTCGTCGCGCGCCGCGTCGTCCACCAGCATCGGTTCGCCGAGCCGTTCGGCGTAGTGCACGGCGGACATCGGCACCACCTCGGCGAGCGCCTGCGACGGCAGCCCCGCGGCGGTCGGCAGCGTCCAGCCCCCGGCTTCCGGGTCCGCGATCAGCAGACGTACGGAGGTCGCCCCGGTCATCGCGCCGAGCACCCGTTCGACGGTGGTGCGCAGGCTATCCAGATCGGTCTCGGAACTCAGCACACGGGCGGCTTCGAGCATCCCGACGACGTCGATCGCCTCGATCGACAGGTTGACGCTGTGTGAGGTGTCCACCCGGCCCTCGGCGAGGAACGGGTACTCCCGGGCGAGCCGGACGGTCTTGCCGTGCGCGCCCCAGGCGGCGTACGCCCGCAGCGCGGTGCCGAGCAGCTGGCGGCCGGTGTGCTCCATCCCCTGCTCCAGGTGGAACCGGGCGGCGTGCTCGGCGATCAGCGCGGCGTGCCAGGGCCGGTCCACGCCGGCGACGTCGGTGAGCGCGATGTTGAAGGCACGGGCGGCGGTCAGGTGGTCACCGGTGGCCCACGCGTGGACGGCCTCGGCGAACCGGTGCAGGTGCCCGTAGTTGCGCACCTGGTCGGCGGCGCGGGCGGCGAGGAAGTCGCGACACTCCGTGAGATCGGCGAGAGCCCGGGCCCGTACGTCGGAACCGGACTCCCGAAGCCGGACCGCGGCACCCAGCGCGCCCATCAGATGGGCCTGCGGGACCACGTAGGTGCCGGGGACGGCCGGGGTGAGCGCGACCGCCGCGGCGCCGGACCGGGCCAGCGCCCGGTCGTCGAGGAAGACCGCCGCGGCGATCGCCCGGACCGTTTCGAACCAGCAGTGCAGCGGCGGGTTCTCCGCCAGGCCCGGCGGCGGCGCGAGATCACCGGGATCCGCCTCGCCCCGCAGCACGCTAACCAGCTGACCGTGAATGGCCGCCGCCTGGATGATCACGCCGTAGCCGATCCGCTCGGCCATCGCCCGGACCGTGCCGACCTCGGCGGCGTAGGTGTCGACGTCGGCGCAGTCCAGGATCTGGGGCACCGAGGCGAACGCGGTCGACACCGCACCGGTCACGTCGCCGCCGCGCAGCAGCCCGTCGCGGGCCTCGTGGGCGGTCCGCAGCCCGTGCTCCACCGGTTCGAAGTAGGTCAGCCCGGCGAGCGCGTGCAGGTACCGGGCGTGCGAGACGGCCGGCTCCCAGCCCCGGGCGGCGCCCACCGCGATCAGCCGCCGGTTCGCCTCGTAGCCGCTGCGGAAGTCGCCCTGAGCTGCGGTGATGAAGCTGATGAAGGCTGCCGCGCCGACCAGTTCGGCCGCCGTGCCGTGCCGCCACCAGAGGTCGACGGCGAGCATCACCAGCCACGCCATCGTCGTCTTGTCGGCGTAGAACGCGGCCGGCCCGAGCCGGTCGATCAGCCGCGCGGTGACCAGCAGCCGCTGATCGGTGATGGTCGGCCGCCGCAGGTCACTCTCCGCGTCGCCGTCGGCCAGCCAGGCGTGGAATCCGGCGAACCCGGCCGCCACGGCCGCGCCCGGATCCTCCGGGACATCGACGCCGAGCGCCGCGAGCTTGGCCCGCCCGAGGTCGAGGGCGGCCAGCATCTGACCGCGGTTGACCAGGCTGACCACCTGCTCGGCGGCGACCGCGGCGACCAGGACCGGATCGGCGCCCGGCTTATCGATCTCCGCGTAGACCTCGTCCGCCTCGTCGAAGCGCCCGAGAACGCACAGCGCGGTGTGCCAGGCGGCCAGGGTCTCCCGCCGGTCCGGGTCGCCGGTGCCGAGCAGGGCGACGGCGGCCGCGAGGAAGGTGCCGGCCGCCGCGTGGTTGGTGTACGAACGGGCGATCGCGCCCGCCTCGCGCAGCAGCAGACCCACCGCGTGCCGGTCGTCCGGCTCGGTGATCAGATCCAGACACACGAGGTACTGGGTGGCCGCGGCCAGCTCGCATCCGGGAGTGCCGGCGAGCCGGACCGCCACCTCGTGCGCCAGCCGGGCGTGCCGCTCCGGCCCGATCCTGCGGTACGCGCTCTGCTGCACCCGGTCGTGCCGGAAACCCTCGGCGGTGACCAGGCCGTCCTCGACCGCGGGCGCCAGCGCGACGTCGACGTCCGGCATCCCGGCGGCCGCGCAGAGCAGCTCCCGGCCGACCTCCCCGCCGAGGCACGCCATGATCTCCAGAAGCTCCCGGGTGGCCTCGGGCAGCGCCTCGATCCGCGCGTCGAGCAGGTCCGCGACGTCGGTGCTGCCGACGAAGCGGCGCAGCTCGTACGCGTCCCAGATCCAGCGATCGCCCTCCGGCACCAGCCGGCCCTCGCCGCGCAGCGCGTTGACCAGCTCCACCGTGTCGAACGGGTTCCCGCCGGTGCGTACCGCCAGCTCCGCCGCGAGACCTTCGGTCTCGACGACCGACATCCGCAGCATCTCCGCGAGCAGCTCACTCATCTCGGCCGCCGGCAGGTTCTCCAGTCTGATGTACGCGGTATTGCCCGCATCCCGCTGCAGCCGTGAGACGACGGCGGCAAGCGGATGGGACTCGTCGACCTCCGCCTCGCGATAGGCGCCGATCGCCAGGACGCCCGGCAGATCCGGGTGTTCCAGGATGTCGTCGAGCCAGCCGCTCGCCGCCGGGCCACCCCACTGCAGGTCGTCGACGACGATGACCAGCGGCCGCGCCGGGCTCGCCACGGTGCGGAGGATGTCCCGCCCCATCTGCCGGATCCGCGCCGTCGCGTGCCAGGGGTCGTCGACCTCCTCGGGCGGCACCCCGAGCAGCGCCGCGAAGGTCGGCAGCACGGCCGCGGCGAGCCCGGCGTTGACCCCGAGCGCGGTCCGCAGCTCGTCGGCGTCGAAATCCGATTCCGCCAGCAGTTGCCCGCCGAGCGCGGTGAACGCCTGCCGTACCGCGTCCGCGCCCTGATCCCGCCGGAACTGATCGAACTTCCCGGTCACGAAGTGCCCGCCCGCCGCGGTGACGACGGGCCGCATCTGCTCGATGACCGCGGTCTTCCCGACGCCGGGCGGCCCGCTGACCAGCGCGAGTCCCCGCTCCCCCGCGTTCAGGAGGGCCCGCAGCCGGGCGACCGGCTCCTCCCGCCCGACCAGCCGGACCGGCGGCGTCAACCGGATCGGGAAGTCCCGCTCGCCGAGGAGGAACCCGGTGTTCCCGCTCTTCAGGCGCTCCAGGTCGTACGCGAGCCCCTCGCCGCTCTGATACCGCTGCTCGGGCTCCTTGCTCAGCAGTCGCAGCAGGATCGCCGACAGCTGCCCGGGTATCCGCGGATCGATCCGGCTCGGCGACTCGGGCTGCTTCGCGAGGTGGTCGTGGACCAGGTGCAGCGGCTCCCGGTCCCGCCCGAACGGCGGCTCCCCGGTGGCGAGCTCGTAGAGGGTGGCCCCGAGCGCGTAGAGGTCGGCCCGGTGGTCGACGGCGCGCCCGGTCCGCCCGGACTGCTCGGGGGCGAGGTACGGCAGCGTCCCGGAGAGCATGTCGAACTCCGCCCCCGGCACACCCGCCAGGTCGAAATCGATCAGCGTCGGCCCACCGCCGGACTCGCCGCCGCTGGGCACACCGCCGGACTCGCCGCCGCCGATCCCACCGCCGCCGAGTCCGGCGGCCGGGATGAGCACGTTGGCCGGGCTCACGTCCCGGTGCACGACGCCGCGCCGGTGCACCGCGGCGAGGATCCGGGCGAGCCCGTCCCCGAGCTCCAGCAGCGCGGCGACATCCCAGGGTTTGGCCTGCTCCGCGAGGGGAACCCCGTCGGCACCGAGCAGCCGCAGCGCCCCGGCCTCCTGATCCACCGCGAGCTGCGGCACCCCGTGCACCCCGGCGAGGCGGCGCAACATCGCGAGCTCATTGCTCAGCCGTTTGGGCGCATCCGCTCCGAACGGCTGCTTCCGCACCACTTCCCCGTCACGCACCACACGCGTCCGGGCGCCGTCGTAGAGGACATCGCTCACAAACCTCTCATCGGCCCGACCCCCGCCCTCGTTAACGCCGCAGCCACCGGCAGGCACGCACGCGGGTGACACCGGAGCCATTCCGTACCCAAGCGCAGGTTCGTGTAGGTCGACACCCCGGCGTTGTCGACCAGCAGGGTCACGTCGGTGGCCCGCTCGGCCACCGCGGCGATACACACTCGGATAGCCTCTTTACATATGTAAGTAGTTTACCTATGGTGGCCGGATGAGGGAGCCGACCTACTTCATCCTGGCCGCCCTGCGGGAGGAGCCCCGGCACGGTTACGCGATCATCAAGCGCGTCGCCGAGCTCTCCGGTGAGCGGGTGGCGCTCGCGACCGGCACGCTCTACCAGGCACTCGACCGGCTCGGGCGCGAGGGCCTGGTAGAGGTCGTCCGCGACGAGGTGGTGAACGGGCGCGCCCGGCGGCACTACGCGCTCACCCCGGACGGCGAGGACGCGCTGCTGGCGGAGGCCGCGCGGATGGCCGAGGCGGCCCGGGTCGTGCTGCGAGCGAGGCCCGCGTGACCACGAACAGGATGACCGGTTACGACCTGCTGGTCCGCCTCTACCCGGCCGGGCACCCGCGCGACGAGATGCTCGGCGTCCTCGAGGAGAGCGGCCGCCCCTGGCACACCGAGGCGCCCTCGCTGATCGTGGGCGGGTTGCGGGCCCGGACCGGCGCGGGTCAGCCGGTCACGCGGCGCTGGCTCTACGCCGCCCGGGCCGCCGCACTGATGCTGCTGACGGCGAGCGCCACCGCCCCGCTACCGGACCTGCGCTACGGCACGGTCCTGCTCAGCACGCTCATGATCGCCACCTGGGTCTGCGCCGGACTCGCCGCCGCGGCGGTGGTGTTCGGCGCCCGGCTGCCCGCGTTCGCGCTGGCCACGAGCGCTCTCGTGCTGTGCGCCACCGATCAGTCCAGTGTGCCGGCGGTGGCCGGTTACACCCTCGCCGCCGTCCTGCTGCTCCTTCCCGGAACCCCTTCTCCGGTACGCAATCCGCTGCCGATCCTGCTCGGGCTGGCCTGGTCCGCCGACTACCTGCTGCCCGGCTGGCTGCAGAACGCGCTGCTCGCCGCCGTCCTGCTCTGGACCCTGATCGACGAGCGGGTGCTGCTCGCCGCGGGCCTGGCCCTCTTCGCCGGCCTGATCACGGTGACCGACGAGGTGGCCGCGCTCGACAGCCCTCTCAGCGCCCTGATCCTGGCCGGCTGGCGTCTGGGCGCCCCCGCCCTCCTGGTCGCGATCGCCACCACCCTGTCCCACCACCGCGCAAAGATCTAGATCAAGTGCAGTCTCCGGTACGCCGTACCGCAGGCGTCGACGCACCCGGCCAGGATCAGGTCGGCCGGGAGGCTCTCGCCCGTACCGAGGAGAAAGGCTTCGCGATCCACGCGCTCGACCGTTGTCGTCCAGGGGGCCGCGGCCAGGACCTGCTCGAACGTGTCGGTGCCGGGCCGCGACAGGTCGAAGACGATCAGCATCCCGTCCTCGAGACTGAGCGCCCACTCCCGCCCGTCCCGGGTGGCGACGGCCAGGTAGCCGGGCAGGTCCGCCAGCACCGGCTCCGCGGGCAGCCGGGCGACCGCGGCGGCCACCGCCGGACGCCCGGCCAGGCTCTCCCCGGCATAGACGTCCCACCCGTCACTGCGCACCGGCTCGACCCCCTCGACGGCGTACACGGGACGGGACCGTCGCCACCAGCTCATGGCGTCCACTATCGGGCAGCGGGGCCGGGGTCACTCGGGCAGGGCGTCCCGCAGGGGCGCGGCGGGCGACGGGATACAGTTCGGCGGGGTTCCGAGCAGTGGGATTGGGCAGTGGAATGGGGAGTCGGGCGTGAGTCAGAACGTGCTGTCGTCGGTAACGGGTGTCGCCGCGGAGGCGGGCCGGAGGCGGACGTTCGCGGTGATCTCGCACCCGGACGCCGGCAAGTCGACGATGACCGAGGCGCTGGCGCTGCACGCGCGGGTGATCGGGCAGGCCGGCGCGGTGCACGGCAAGGGTGACCGCAAGGGCGTGGTCTCCGACTGGATGGCGATGGAGCAGGAGCGCGGCATCTCCGTCACCTCGGCGGCGCTGCAGTTCTCCTACCGGGACGTCGTGATCAACCTGCTGGACACGCCCGGCCACGCCGACTTCTCCGAGGACACCTACCGGGTGCTGACCGCGGTCGACAGCGCGGTGATGCTGCTCGACGCGGCGAAGGGCCTGGAGCCGCAGACGCTGAAGCTGTTCGAGGTGTGCCGGCAGCGCGGCATCCCGGTGATGACGTTCATCAACAAGTGGGACCGCCCCGGCCTCGACGCGCTCGCGCTGATGGACGAGATCGAGCAGCGGATCGGGCTGAAGCCGACCCCGCTGACCTGGCCGGTCGGCATCGCCGGGCACTTCCGTGGCGTGGTCGACCGCCGCACCGGCGCGTTCGTCCGGATGGAGCGCGCGCCCGGCGGCGCCGACCTCGCCATCGAGGAGGAGATGAGCGCCGAGGAAGCGGCCGAGCGGTTCGGCGCGGACTGGACCACCGCGACCGAGGAGCTGGAGCTTCTCGAGATGACCGGCGCCGACTTCGACGAGAAGGACTTCCTCGCCGCCAAGAGCACCCCGGTGCTGTTCGGCGCGGCGGTGGCCAACCTCGGCGTCAGCCAGCTGCTGAACATCCTGGTCGAGCTGGCCCCGCCGCCCACCGCCCGGCCGACCGTGGCCGGCGGCGAGCATCCCGTCGACGGCGCGTTCTCCGGTTTCGTCTTCAAGATCCAGGCGAACATGAACCGTACGCACCGCGACCAGCTCGCCTTCGTCCGGATCAACTCCGGCAAGTTCGAGCGCGGCATGATCGTCACGCACGCCGGCACCGGCAAGCCGTTCGCCACCAAGTACGCCCAGCAGATCTTCGGCCAGGGCCGGGACACCATCGACGAGGCCTACCCCGGCGACGTGGTCGGCCTGGTCAACGCCACGACGCTGGGCATCGGCGACACGCTCTACGTGGGCACCGCGGTGCAGTACCCGGCGCTGCCGTCCTTCCCGCCGGAGCACTTCGCCGCGGTGACCGCCAACGACACCTCGACCTACAAGCGCTTCCGCCGCGGCATCGAACAGCTCGACGGCGAGGGCGTGGTCCAGGTCCTCCGCTCCGAGCAGCGCGGCGACGGCGTCCCGGTCTTCGCCGCGGTCGGCCCGATGCAGTTCGAGGTCGCGACCCACCGCCTCGAGGCCGAGTTCAACGTCAAGGTCACCCTCAACCACCTCCCGTACGAGATCGCCGCACGCACCGACGAGGCCGGCCGCGAGATCCTCCGCAAGGAGTCGAACGTCGAGGTGATGACCCGGGTCCGCGACGGCGCCCTGCTCGCCACCTTCCCCCACAAGTGGCGCATGCGCTCGATCGTCGGCCGCTACCCGGACCTCAAACTCGACGTCTGACCCCCAGGCCCACTGGCTGACTCCCGAGTCGGAGATCATGCTGCACTGCGACATGTCATCGCACCCGTCAGCACCGCGGAGCCGATGATGAGATGCATCGCAATCCCTCTCCGCTCCGGCGCGATGCCCCGAAGGCGGTGCGCCGGAGCGGAGAGGGAACCGCGCGTCAGGCGGCCGGGATCTCGCCGGTGGCGACGATGGTGGCGCGGGCCAGGGTCTGGGTGTGCATGGTGAAGCCGAGCACCGCCGGCGTGGCGTCCGGGCCGACGCCGATCTTCTCCGTGCTCAGGGCGTGCACGGTGATGAAGTATCGGTGCTGCCCGTGCCCGGCGGGTGGGGCGGCGCCGATGAAGCCGGGCTGGCCGGCGTCGTTGCGGAGCTGGTAGGCGCCCTCGGGGAGGTCGCCGCCCTCGGGCAGGGACGTGACCGAGGCCGGGATGTCGGCGACCGACCAGTGCCAGAAGCCGGACTGGGTCGGGGCGTCCGGGTCGTAGACGGTGACGGCGTAGCTCTTCGTGCCCTCCGGGGCGCCGGACCAGCTCAGCTGGGGCGAGACGTCCTCGCCGCCGGGGACGCCGAAGGCGCCCGAGTACTGCGCGGACTTCCACGCCTCGCCGTCGGCCACGGTGGTGCTGGTGACCGTGAAGGTACCCGTCTCGGGATGACGGGCGAACGGGTCGTTCATCGTGCTGAGTCCTTCCACGAACGATCAGGTGGGATCGACCGTAGCACGCAAAATCGATTATCGAGCAGATGGTCTACGATGTTCGGCATGGTCGAAGCGAAGCAGATGCTGTCGGAGCGGGTCTACGCCTCGCTCCGGGAGCGGATCCTGAGCGGGCGGTTCGCGCCCGGCGCGGCGCTCAAACCCCAGGAGCTGGCGAGCGCGGACGGGGTCAGTCTCGCCGTGGTCCGGGAGGCGCTGGTCCGCCTGGTCGGGGACGGGCTCGCCGACCGGCTCACCAACCGGGGCTTCGCCGTGCCGGCCGCGTCCGACCGCCGCTGGCAGGACCTCGCCGAGACCCGCGCCACGTTCGAACCCGCGGTGCTGCGGCTCGCCGTCGAGCGCGGGGATCTGGAGTGGGAGGCCCGGGTCAAGGCTTCTCATCATCGGCTGGCGCGCACTTCGACGTACGATGAAAAGGTTTGGAACGGAGCCCATCGGGACTTTCATCGGGCCCTGCTGGAGGGCTGCGGCAATGCGGTGATGCTGGAGACGTTCGACCGGCTGTGGCTGGCGAGCGAGCTGGTCCGGGCGTGGGCGACCGATCTCGCACCCCCGCGCGACCATCTCGCCGAGCATCGCGCGCTGGAGGAGGCGGCGCTGGCCGGCGAGATCGACGCCGCGGCGGATCTGCTCGCCCGGCACATCACGCTGACCGCGGCGGGCCTATGCGAATGAGCGGGTCACTGGGTCCGCTGGAAGGCGTCCAGCCGGGCGCGGGCCTCGGCGTCCACGTCCACGAAGAGCAGGCGGACGTCGCCGACCTCGTCACTGCCGCGCACGTGACAGGTGAAGTCCGCGGGGCCGTCCGGCAGCAGCACCTCGAGGGTGACCAGCTGGCCGGGGGCCAGGCCGTCGACCAGGTCGAGCAGCGCCGCGTCGCCGAGGTCGTCGACGTCGAGGTCGACGATGACGCGCGCCCCGCCGAGCGACAGGTCGATCGCCAGGCCGGGGAACATCTGGCCGGAGGGCAGGATCAGCACGACCGGCACCTGCACCGAGACGCGCCGGGAGCGCCGCCGGTCGACGGCACCCACGTTCTTGTCCACCCGCACGTACACGCCGGGCATGCCGCCGGCGGGCGGGGTCACCACCGTGCCCACGATGCTGAAACCGGTGCCGTTCTGCGTCCAGAGCAGGACCACGTCGACACCGACCATGGCGAACCCGGTGAGGTCCAGCCGGAGAGTGCCGTCACTCTCCCGCGAGACCCGGCAGGCCCGGGTCGGACCGCCGCCGAGCGACGCGCTGGCGGTCGGGGCGGTCCACGGCTGCGGTTCCTCGGTGGTCTTGACCATCGCTGTCGGATCTCTCTGGGCGTACGAGTCGCGGGTCCTCTTCACCGACGGTACCGCCCGCACGGGTCGATACTGCCGGAATCAACCGCCTGCCCGGGCACGACGGCGGGCCGCGTCGACGATGTCCGGGCGCAGCAGGTGACCGAAGGCGGCCCGGTCCAGGCGCTGCGCCAGCCCCTGGCGGCCAGCCCGGCCGCGATACCCGTACGGCCGTTCGAGGCGCGACGGGATATCGGGCCGGACCGGCCGCCCGGGCTCAGCGGACCTGTTTGACCGCGAACTGCAGGCGCGGGGACGCGTAGAACTCCTGGGCCTGGATCAGCTGGAGCTCGCGCTTCCCGGAGCTGAAAGTGGCCTCCAGCAGATCGAACACGCTCGACGCGGTCCGCTCCAGCGCCACCGCCGCGCTCTTGGTCTCCACGTAGTGCGCGGTGAACAGGGCGGCCGTGACGTCGCCGGACCCGTTCGCCTTGAACGGCAGGTGCGGCGTGGTCACCAGCCAGGCACCGGCACCGTCGACGGCGAGCATCTCGATCGTGCCCTCGTCCCGGTCCGGCCGCTCCACGCTGGTGACCAGCACGGTCGACGGCCCCATCGCCCGGGCCAGGTCGACCGCCTCGAGCGTCGACTCGATGCTCGCCGGCTCGGTACCGGTCAGGAAGCCCAGCTCGAACTGGTTCGGCGTGATGATGTCGGCGACCGGCACCACGGTGTCCCGCAACAGCACCGGGATCTCCGGCGCCACGAAACAGCCGGACTTGGCGTTGCCCATGACCGGGTCACACGCGTACACGGCCGCCGGATTCGCGGCCTTCACCCGGCGGACGGCGTCGACGATGACGTCACCGATGCCCACCCCGCCCTGATACCCGGAGAGCACGGCGTCGATCTCCGGAAACACACCCCGCTCCTCCACCCCGAGGAGGATCTCGGCCACATCGGCCGGCGGGATCAGCGGCCCGCGCCAGGCGCCGTACCCCGTGTGGTTAGAGAAGTTCACGGTATGGACCGGGACGACCTCGACCCCGATACGCTGCAACGGGAACACGGCCGCGGAGTTGCCGACATGACCATGGGCCACCGCCGACTGGATGGACAGAACCTTCATCCTCCCAGCGTAGATTGCCTCCCACCCCCGCTCCCCAGTCGGTGCCGCCGCCGTGAAAAGATCGGGATCAGTCAACGGCATAGTGCCGTACGATGCCGCGCCGCCCGCGCCCCGCGAGCCGCCCTGAGCATGCTGGTCAATGCCGGTCAGGGTCCTCGCCGCGGTCGTGCCGATCCTTGCTCGTGAGCTCACCCGACACGGAGTTATCCACAGACGGCCCTCCAAGATCACCAAGTTTCCGGCAGGATGCCTGTTGGGATGGGGGACTCCCCCGGTATGGGGTGGGCCCCTCTCCAGACGGTTTGCTCCACCAAGATCCATATCGACTCATGATCTTCGACTTACCGGGTGCGGGCACGGGGCGGTCCGGGTTCACGATCATGCTCCGCGGCGGGCGGCAGGGATCCACAATCGGCGCCCGTGTCCTTCCGGCGCCCCCATGACGGCTGCGGGCGCACACGATCACGGATTGTGTACGCCCGCAGCCCTTGCACCCGCTTGATCGTGAGCACCCACCGCCCCGCCAGCGCCGACCGCGTGCACCCATCGCCTCAGGACTGCTGGACCACGGCGCCGCAGACCACACGATGCGGGGCCGACGCGACTGCGGGTCACCCCGCCCGAGATCGACTGCCGGTGTACGCGACTCACTCCATCGGAAACGCACTCCCCGACCCGGGAAGTCAGTGGAGCTCGACCTCCCAGCCCTCCAGATCAGGTTCCCCAGGGGGCAGCGAGCCGGTGCAGTACTGGTAGAGGAAGACGGCGGCGCGGTGCTCGGCGTGTTTCTCGTTGAGCGGGTTGCCGGTCTCGTCCAGCTCCAGGACGTTGGCGAAGACGGCGAAACACGTCTCCATCTGGGACGGGGAGTCGGCCAGCTCGGACCAGTAGTCGATGCCGGTCAGCAGCGGGTGGCCGACCGAACCCTGGGCGACCCAGCCGGCGAAACGGCGGATGGCGCCGGACGTGCCGGGAGTCAGGTGAGAAGGCATGGGGACAACCTAAACCGGTGGGGTACGGCTGCCGACAGGGTGCGGCATGCAGCCGAAACGGTGGAAGCGCTGGGCCTGGATCGCCGATGTCGGCGGGCGGAGACCGGTGGGGCGGTTCTGCGTGATGGGGATCAGGGTCGTCAATGTGAGTGATGCGACGCGGGAGCCCGGGATCTCGTTCGCGCGGCTGCGGGATCGGCAGGGGAAGGAGTATCTCGCGGATGCCGCGGCGCAGATTCGGGCGCGGTCGAATCTGTTCGACGAGTTCCCGACGGGCGGGAGTATCGACGGGCGGCTGATCTATGACGTACCCGTGGATTCGGTGGTTGATGGGGTGATGCTCAGGGAGACGCCGGAGTCGGCGGGGACATACGTGCCATTGGGCTGAGTCGCGGCGGCGATCTCCAGGGCGGCGCGGCGCGGGTCGCCGTGCCAGCGGGTCGGGAAGGCGTCGAGTAACCGCCAACCGGCGCGGTGCAGGGCGCTCTGGCGGGCCAGGTGCGCGGGGACGCCGTCCGGGTGGACGCCGCAGAGGACGCCGACCGGGTGGGCCGGTGCGCCGGCGACCAGGTCGATCGTCCACGGGCCGACCGTGTAACCGGCGAGCACCGGGATCTCCAGCTGGGCGAGTTCGGTGGCGATCCGGGCGGCCCAGCCCATCGGGGAGAACGGGGCGGCGGGGACGGAGAAACCGGCCGCGTACGTGAGGAAATCGCCGATCAGGCCGGACGGTGCGGTCAGGGAATGGACCACCACCAGGCGTTTTCGGGCGCGTGTCACCATCACGTTGAACAGTTGGGGATCGGTGACGAAACGCCGGCGGCTCGGGCCGTCCGTGTCGTCGAGGCCGAGGGAGACGACCACCGCGTCGGCCTCGCTGCCCTGGAAGGCGTGCACCGTGCCGACCCGGAGCCGGAGGTCCTCGATCTCCGCGGCGGAGAAGGAGGTGATCAGGGCGGCTTCGAGAGCGTCCGCCTGGGCGCGGAACGGCGAGATGACGGCGATACCGCGGTGGCCCGACGATGCCAGGGAACGGATCTCGCGCAAGGCGGCGGGGACCTCGTCGCCGGGGGCGTGCACCACGTCGATCGCGTCGAGGGAATCGGAGGTGGGCGTACGCGTCATCACCGCGACGCGGTCCTGGTAGAAGCGCTTCGCGGAGAAGCCGATCAGGTGTGGGACGCTGCGGAAATGAGAAGCGAGCCAGGTCACCGGGGCGGCGCCGGCAGCCAGGTCGTACGTGCTCATCCGGCGGACGTCGAGGCGCTCGTCGGCGCCGTGCCGGTCGAGGACCTGGGATACGTCGACGTCGCTGACGAACGAGACGAAACGGAGCTGGCGGGGATCGCCGACCACCAGTGCGCGCCGGGCGCGGGAGAGGACCGGTGCGGCGCGGATCTGGTCGACGTGTGACGCCTCGTCGATGACGACCAGGTCGAAGAGGCCCGGGGACGGCGGAAGCAGGTCCTCGACGTCGGCGACCGTTCCGATCCAGAGCGGCAAGGCGCGGACCAAGGGCGCCGCGTCCATTTTCGTGAGCAGTTCGCGGCGACGGTTCCGGCCGGCCCGTAGGGCGGCGGCGAGGGCTCCGGCGGCGCGGCGGGACGCGTGGTCCCAGCGGGCGGCGCTGCGGGCGTCGTTGCGCATCGCCGCGCCGATCGCCGTTCGTAACGCGTCCTCGGCGGCGTGCAGGGTGGCCCATCGCCGGGCGAGATCGGTGCCCCCGGTCGCGGCGAGATGGGCCGCGGCGCGCTGCGCGGTGCTCGCGGCGAGGGCTTCTTCAACCCTTTCCCGGGGTACGCCGGGAAGCGGGCGCACCATTCTCCGGGCCCGCCGATGGGCTGATCGGGCACGCAGACGGGACCACCAGCCCCCGGCCGCGGACCTGCCCAGCAGATCTCGGACGAGAGCCGGATCGACGTCGTCGTGGAAAGCGCCCGGAACGTCGGCGGCCAGCCCGGGGAGACGGGGCGCAAAGGTGTCCAGCGTGGCCGCATTCTCCGCCTGGGCCAGGGCCTCCTGTAGCGCGGTGCGGATAGCGCGTACCGCGGAGAGAGCGGAGGCGACCGCCGCGCGATCGGCCCGCAGCACGCCGGCGGAGACGCCCTGATCGGCGCCCCTGGTCAGGTCGGTGGCGAGGTTGTCGCGGGCCGCGGCGTCGCCGAAGAGGACCGGGACCGGGCCCGGATAGCGGGCGAGCAGACCGGCCAGCACCTCGGCGGCGTGCGGTGACTGGGTCGCGACCAGGACCGATCCGCCGCGGTGGACCACCTCGAGGGCGGCGGCGACCACCGTGTGACTCTTGCCGCTGCCGGGCGGGCCGGAGACCACGGTGACCGGGGCGGTCCGGGCGTGCCGGACGACGTCCTCCTGGTCCTCGCTCAGCGGGAGCGGCGAGACGACCGGAGTCTCGTCCTCGACAGCGGATGACCGATTCACACCATAGATCGCGGCGAACGCCGTCCCGGTCAGATCACGGGCGGACCAGTTGCGGAGGCTGTTGCCGAGGCCGCCGCCGAAGACGTCGCGGACCACGAAGAGCGCGGAACCGGTGATCAGGATCAGCCGGTCGGTGGGCATCCGGCGCGGCGGCTCGGTGATCGCGTCGAAGCGCAGGCCGGTCGCCTCGGCCACCGAGCGCAACCAGGCGCGGCTGCCGGTCGCGGAGAGCCACCCCGGCGCGGCGAGGCCGGGCGCGGCCTCCATCGCGGCGGCCAGGTCCCGGTCCTCGACCAGCGGCGTCACCTCGACGTCGCCGGCCGGGATCAGCCGGTAGCCGGGCAGCGAGCGCTCCAGGTGCACCGGCTGGGTGAGCAGCGGGACGCGGATCTTGCGGTTCTTCCCGTCGATCTCGACGCTGCCGGCCAGGAAGCCCCAGCCGCGGTGCAGGATCCGCTCCTCCCGGTGCAGGACGTCCAGCGCGGCGAGCCGGTCGGTGGCCCGGGTCCGCGGTGCGCGCTCGGCGTCCAGCCAGACCAGGGACTGACCACCGCGCGTGACGTCGAGGGGTCGCTCGGCGGCGGCGGGGGCGAGTTCGGCGAGGACGGCGAGCACGTCGGGTGGCAGCATCGCCGCCGAGGCTACCGGTCGGGCGCATCCTCCATCTGCCGCACCACCTCGGGCATGTCGGCGTTGAAGGTCTTGCTGTCGTTGAGGCGCGGGAACGGCTCGGCGGGGATCGGGCGGTTCAGGAAGTCGCAGAGCGGCTCCCAGCCCTGACCGATCGCGAACTCCAGGAGCCGGTCCGCCGGGACCGTCCGGCGGACCGCCTCGTTGTGCCGCAGGTAGACGTCGATGGCGTGATCGCGGTCGCCGAAACGGCCGCCGAACGCGCCGGTCCAGTTGGTGGCGTCGCACATCTCGACGAAGTCCTTCATGCCGGGCGGGAGCGGGCTGTTCCAGATGGTCCAGATCGTGCGCTCGGCACTGGCGTACCACTCCTCCGGATCGCGTACGGTAAGAATGATCTTGGCTTTTGGATGTTGCTCGGCCAGTTCGCGCCAGAAGTAGCAGCCCGGCCAGTCGACGGTGGCGCGATAACCGTCGAAGGCCTTCGTGAGACCGGCCCGGTCACCACGGGCGGCCCGGGTGAAGTGCCGGCAGCGCTCGTCGTCGCCGAGCATGTCGACCATGTGCGCGCAGGGGCCCTCACCGAGCCGCTCCAGCGCCGTCTTGAGGCTGAGAGTTCCGGTACGCCCGAATCCTGCTCCGATGACGTTCATGCCGACTGTCTACCCAACGAAGTTGACCCGAACAGTCAAGTTTCATCGGGCGCCGGCACGCTCCAGACGCCGGCTCAGGACCCGCTCGGTCAGCGCGACCAGTACGGTCTTGACCGAATCGCGGCGGCGCGCATCGCACTCCACCACCGGAAACCCGTCCGGGATGCCGAGCGCCTCCCGGACCTCGGCGAGGTCGAAACGGCGGGCGTCGTCGAACGCGTTGACGCCGATGATGAACGGAATGTCGTGTTCCTCGAAGTAGTCGACGGCCGGGAAACAGTCCTCGATGCGTCGCGTGTCGACCAGCACGACCGCGCCGAGCGCACCGTCCACCAGGTCGTCCCAGAGGAACGCGAAACGGTCCTGTCCGGGCGTACCGAAGAGGTAGAGGAGGAGAGAATCGTCGAGAGTGATCCGGCCGAAGTCGAGAGCCACCGTGGTGCTGGTCTTGGCGGGCACGATCGACGTATCGTCCAGGCCGGCCGAGCGCTCGGTCAGCTCCGCCTCGGTGACCAGCGGCTCGATCTCGGAGACCGCGCCGACGAAGGTGGTCTTGCCGACGCCGAAACCGCCACTGATGACGATCTTCACGGCGACCGGCGTACGCGGCTCAGCCGGTTCAGAGCGCCCGAACACGGTCCACGATCCTCTCGATGAGCGCGACGGAGAGCTCGCCCCGCGCGTCCTCCACCAGCATGTATCCCTCGGCGATCAGGTCGGCGACGATGACCCGGACCACGCCGAGCGGCGCGACCAGCGCCGACGACAGGTCCGCGATCGACATCGGCCGCTGGCACAGCTCCACGATCTGGCGGGCCTCGAACCGCAGCGGCGCGGAGAGCGCGGCGGGCACGGCATGCAGCTGCGTCTCGATCCGCAACCCGTCCTGCACCGGCTGGGTCCGCCCGCCGGTCAGCATGAACGGGCGGACCACCGGATCCTCATCGCGCATCCTCATCGGGGTAAGTGCTCCCGCGACTCGGCGATCAGGGCGGGCGTCAGCAACTCACCGAAGCGCTCGGCGAGACGGGAGATCTCGTAGCCGATCAGGCCGACGTCGCCGTCTGCGGTGGAGACCACGCCGAGGCAGCTGCCGCCGGGGATCACCGAGATCACCAGGAAGCCGCGCTGCATCTCGATCATGACGAGCTTGAGGCCGTCGAAGTCGTAGCGGCGGGAGGCGGTCCGGGCGAGGCTGGCCATGCTGGAGACGATCGCGGCGAGCTGGTCGCCCTCGGCCCGGGTGAGCCCGTCCGAGCCGGCGATCAGCAGGCCGTCGGAGGAGACCGCGACGGCGTCGCGTACTCCGGAGGTCTGATGGACGAAGTTGCCGAGCAACCAGTTGAACTGGTGCCGGTCGGCGGTGAGTGGTTCGACGCTCATGATCTGTTCTCTCCCCTTCTGATCCCGTCGCGCAGTGCTGTCAGGCGGCTACGGACGGCCTCGGGCTCGCCGGCGGCCTCGCGTCCCGCCCGGGGTGTTCCCGGAGTGGGACGGGCCGCTCGGGGGATGCGTTTCCGCAGGCCGTTCGCGGTGCGGCGGGATTGTTGTTCGGTTCGCGTCGCGGATTCGACCAGGCTGAGGACGGGTGCCGGGGGTCGGGGCCGGGGGATCTCCGACTTCTTGCCGGGGATCTCGGGAAGCACTATGTAATCCACCTCGACGGCCAGCGGTTGCGGCGCGATCGCCTCCTGGACCGCGAGGACCGCGGCCGGGAGGGTGATCCGGGCCGTCACGCCGGTCACCGCCGAATGGTTGAGGCGTACGTCGATACCCATCTCCGCCGCGAGCCGGCCCACCACGTAGTGGCCGAGGAACCGCGCCGGGACCGTCATGAAGTCGCCCTCGCCGCGCAGCCGCTCGTTGGCGCGCGCCAGCTCGGCGTCGTTCATCCCGATCCCCTGGTCGCAGACGGCGATCAGGTAGCCGTCGCCGACCCGCCGGCCGTGCACCTCCACCTCCATGTCCGGCGGCGAGAAGGCGAGACCGTTCTCGATCAGCTCGGCGAGCAGGTGGGCGAGCCCGGTGCCGGCCGAGCCCTGCACGGTCGCCTCGTCGATCCGGCGCAGCACCACCCGGCGGTACTCCTCCACCTCGGACACCGCGGCGCGGATCACGTCGGTGAGCGGGATCGGGGTGGTCCACTGCCGAGGGCTGGCCGCGCCGACCAGGACCAGCAGGCTCTCCGCGTTGCGGCGCATCCGGGTGGCCAGGTGGTCCAGTTCGAAGAGGTTCGCCAGGCCTGCCGGGGTGGTCTCCTCCCGCTCCAGCGAGGTGATGAAGCCGAGTTGCCGGCGGAGCAGGTTCTGGTTGCGGCGACCCAGGTTCGCCAGGGACTCGGCGCTGGCCCGGCGCAGTTTGACCTGCTCGGCGGCGAGGGCGTACGCGGTGGACTGCACCCGGGAGAACGCGCCGGCGACCTGGCGCACCTCGGTGCTGGCGCCCGGCTCGACCGGCACCGGACCGGGTGGTCCGGCGTCCTCGCCGGCGACCACCCGGCGTACCGCCTCGGGCAGCCGCTCCCCCGCCAGCCGGTCCGCCGCCTCGGCCAGCCCGGTCAGCGGTTCGGCGATCGCCCGGGTGGCCGCGATCGCCAGGTACGCCGAGCCGGCCAGGCAGAGCAGGACGACACCGGAGAGCCCGAGCAGCCGCATGGTGGCCCGGTCGCGGAGCTCGACGGCGCGCTCCTGGGTGCCGGCGGCGATCTTCTCGGCCAGGACCGTCATGTCGTCGAGCATCGTGGTGACCGAATCCCACCACTGCTGGACGTTGCCTACCCGGTTCTGCAGCGCGGCCTTCTCCAGCGCGCTCGCCCGCAGCGCCGCCTCCGAGCCGAGCAGCTGCGACTTCGCCGCCGCCGACTCCGGGCTGGCGAACTCGTCGAACTCGCCCAACGACAGGTCCCGGGACGCGATGATCGCCAGGAACCTGGCGAACTCCCCGTCCCGGAACCGGCCCGCCGCGAAGACGCCGTCCAGGAACACCCACTCCTGGGCGGTCGCCTCCTTCACCTCGGTCAGCATCTCCAGCGACTCGGCGCCGAGCCGCAACGAGTCGTCGTCGACGATCTCCAGGTGCCGGTAGTTCTCGCTGACCTGCTCGATCAGGTCGCTGTAGTCGTTGAAGACCGCGTCGCGGCCCTCGCTCCGGGCGTCCGCGCGGGCCCGGACCGCGGCGAGGCCGCTCTCCAGCTCACCGACCGCTTCCGCGGCCTGCCCCGCCAGATCGTCACCGCCGCCGAGTTCGCTCCTGACCTGGGTACGGCGGCTGTCCACCCGCCTCCTCGCGGCGTCGACCTCGGCGCCGAGAGTCGCGTTACCGCCCAGCACCGCTCCGGTGATGCCGCGCTCCTGCTGCAGGTCCTGGACCAGGCTCTGCACGGCGAGGATGACGGTGACCCGGCGCTCGGTGGCGGCCGCGGTGCGATAGCCGGCCACCTCGTCGGCATAGATCACGGCGAGCAGCACCAGCATCGCGGCCAGCGGCAGCGCCAGCATGCGGACGATACGGCTGCGGATCGTACGCCCACCCTCGGCAGACACCGACCCCGTTGCGCGGCCCATTCCGCTGCCCCTCCGACGCTCACGTTTTCTGGTGGCCCGCGCCATATCCGGCCCGGACCCGCGCCACAGAGTTGACTTCCGGTCACGTGGGGTCAACACCCCGATCGAGGGATGTGGTTCCAAGCCCAGCTCCGATCCGCTGCGGGACGGCCCGGCCCACCCGACCGGGGTACACCCGTCATCTCGTCACGAGTCGCTACGTCGCCGCCGCGGGAAGCGCCGGTTCGCCGGCCGGCGGAGCAGGAGTGGGGTGGACCATCGGCTCTCAGCCGGGCTGGCCGGGATAGCTCGACGTCGGGGCGGGGGTCCATGCGGCACGCCAGGTGGTGGCGCCGACGATGCCGTCGATCTGGAGGGCGGACTCCTGCTGGAGGGCGCGGCAGGCCTCCTCGGAGTCGGGGCCGTAGACGCCGTCGACCGTCAGGCGCCAGCCGCGGGCCGTCATCTGCTGTTGCCAGCGGCGGACGTCGTCGCCGCGCATCAGCGGGGGCTGGGTCAGGAAGCGGCCGGGCCACGGCGGGGCGGCCGACGCCGGATCGGCGGGGGGCGGCGGGAGCGGGGCGGCGTAGCGGATGCCGGGGACCAGGGCCGTGTGGGTCCAGCCCCGGTCGGCGACCGTCCAGCAGCCGACTCCCCAGTCGGTGCCGCGGGCCTCGATGGTGCTCTGGTTGCCGAGGCTCACGGCGACGTGGGCGCTGGACGGGCGGGCGCCGTTGAACGGGCTGCTGCTGAAGCGGAAGAGCAGGGCTCCCTGGGTACGGATCGCGACGTCCAGCGGGACCATGGTGTCGTAGGTGCGGCAGTGGCGGGCCTGCATCCACGAGCCGTCGGGCATCGGCGGGCGGACGCCGAGGCGGGCGCAGCCCCACTCGACGAGCTCCGAGCAGTCGAAGGCGCCCGGGTCGTCGCCGGTGGCCTCGACGCCGTACACGTAGCGGTCACCTGCCTGTTTGAGCAGGAGGCCGACGAAATCGGATGCATAGATCACCGCCTGACGGTACGGCCGTGGGGTGGGCGTACGGAGGACGCACGAGCGGTGTAGCTCGGGTGAGCTACCCGCGATGCGGGTCCCGCCGATGTGTGACTTCCCGGGGCGGCGGGGTGGGCGGTGCCATGTCGGGAGGACAACCGCGCCGAGCGAGGAGGACCCCATGTCGCGTCAGTCCACCGACCTCGAGGATGAGCTCGAAGCCGAGTACGAGGACGAGTTCGAGTCGGAATACGAGGACGAGTTCGAGTACGAGGACGAAGACGAGTGGGAGCAGGAGGACGAGGACTTCTTCCCGCTCGGCGCCATCGCCAACACGATCGGCGGGCTCCTCGGTGAAGAGGAGGGCGAGGAGGAGGACGAGGCGTTCCTCGGCGGTCTCGTCGGCCGGCTGCTGGGCGGCGGGGGCGGTGACGGCGAGGAGGAGTACGAGGGCGAGTTCGAGTCCGAATATGAGGACGAGTACGAGGCCGAGGACGAGGCCGAGGAGTTCTTCGGCCGGCTCCGCAACGTCTTCAAGAAGGCCGCGCCGTTCCTGCGGAAGCTCGCCAAGACGGCCGGGCCGCTGGTGGCCACCGCGATCGGCGGGCCGGCCGCCGGTGCGCTCGCCCGGGGCATCACCTCGCAGCTGGAGGGCGAGATGGAGGCGGAGGTCGAGGCCGAGTTCGAGGAGATGGCGTCGGCACCGCTGACCGGGGCGCAGGCGCTCGGCGAGTATCTGGCGGCGCAGGCGGCGTCGAGCGAGTCGGAGGCCGAGGCCGAGGCGCTCGCGGGGGTGGCGGCGTACAACGCGCTCTCCGCACGGGACCGGCGGGACCTCGAGGCGATGCTGCCGGCGCTGCTGCGCGGGGCGGCCGTGGTGACCCGGATGCTGCACGGCAACCGGCGGACCCGGCAGGCGGTGCGCCTGACGCCGGGGATCGTGGACGGTGCCGCGCGGACGCTGCTGCGGCGTACGGCCGCGGGCGAGCCGGTCACGCCGGCCGAGGTCGGCACGGCGCTGGGCGCCGCGACGGCACAGGTGCTCGGCGGTGGCCCGGCCCGGACCGCGGTGATGCGCCGGCACGCCAAGGGGCTGGCCCGGGCCCGGCGGCGCTACCGCGGCCGGGGACGCGGACGGTACGGCAGCCGCGCCCGGTACGGCCGTGGCCTGCGCCCGCGGCGCCCGCTGCGGGGCCGTACCGGAATGATCCGGCGGCAGCCGGTCCGCAGCCGCGCGGTCGGCGGCGGCACCCGGGTCCCCCGGCCCCGCGCCGGCATGGTCCGCGTGGTGACGCCGATCCGGATCCCCGCGCGGGACGGCCGGGCGGCCCGGACCGTCCGGGTGGTCAGCGACGTCAAGGTGCCCCGTGGCGCGGTCACGGCGGGCCGGCCGATGAGCGTCAGCGGCAGCAGCCGCCGGCGATGAGCAGCGAGAACGGGTGGGGACGATGACGACTTCCGCGGCGAACTTCCGTTACCCCGCGATCCAGGGCGAGGACGGCCACGGCCGCCGATCCGAGTTCGAGGTCGAGCTGGAGGACGAGTTCGAGGACTTCGCGCAGCTCGGCGAGTTCGAGTTCGAGGAGGAGGACGAGGCCGAGGACGAACTGGAGGAGGAGTTCGAGTTCGAGTACGAGGTGGAGGCCGAGCGCGAGGAGGAGGACGAGGACTTCGTCAACCCGGTCCGCCGGATCTACCGCGACGCGGAGCTGATGGCGCACCTGGCCGGCCGCGCGGCGAAGGCGGCCGACGAGGCGGAGGCCGAGGCGTTCCTCGGTGCCATGGTGCCGATGGCCGCCCGGCTGGTCCCGCGGGCCGAGGAGATCCTGTCCCGGAGCGCGCCCGCGCTGGTCCGCGGCGTCAGCCGGCTCGGCCGTCAGCTGCGGAAGAACCCGGCCACCCGCTCGTTCCTCACCACGGTCCCGGTCATCCTCCAGCGGACCGCGCAGAGCCTCGCGGACCAGGCGGCGTCGGGGCGGCCGCCGCGTCCCGAGTCGGTGATCCGCACCTTCGCCACGGTCGCCTCCCGGGTGCTCCGGCAGCCCGCGGACCGGCGCCGGGCGGCCGACGCGGTAGGCGTCTTCGACCGCCGGTTCCATGACCGGCACGGCGGCGGGGGTTCCCCGTCACCGCGGCCCGCCAAGCGCCCGGCACCCCGCCGTGGCCGGCGTCGCCGCTGAGACGGTGCCGCGGCCGGTTCCTCCCGTACGGGATCGGGGGCAGGCCGCGGCACCCGATCTCCTGCGGTCCTACCTGTCCGGTCAGTCGCTGAACGTCCGCCGGCATCTGGACGCGCTGCGCGACTTCACCCGGGAGGAGTTCGGCACCGGGGTGGCGCGGCCGAGCGAGGGTCACGTCCAGGCGGTGAACCGGCTGCTCGTCACGCTGCGGCGCCCGCTGCACGCGATCGTCGAGGAGCTGGAGTCGGCCTCCCGGGACGCGCGGCGGATGCTCGATCCGGCGGTCACCCGGCGGATGCTGGAGCTCAAGACCGCCGCGCATGACCGGGTACGCGCCGTCGAGCGGGTCTGGGACTTCTACCTCGAACTCTTCGGGCAGCGGCAGAGCGCGTACGGGGAATGGCTGGTGGCCTGTGATCGGATCTCGCTCGACTGCTATCAGCACGTCTTCATGCACCTCGGCAACGCGCGGAGCATCCCGGCGCCGCCGCCGTTCGCGTACATGCGGACCGGGTTCTCGCCGGCCACCTACCGGCGGGGCGTCCCGCTGCGCCGGCTGGGACGGCAGCTCAACCCGTTCCCGCTGGTCCAGCTGCCGTATCACCGGCTGATCAACCCGTGGACGATGGGCGCGATCCTGCACGAGGTCTCGCACAACCTGCAGAACGAGCTGGAGCTGGAGAGGGCGGTGCCCCGCGCGATCGTCCGGCGCCTGGACGGCGCGGGCGTCGATCGTACGGTGGGAAGGGTCTGGGCCCGGTGGAACCGGGAGATCTTCGGCGACATGCTCGGGGTGATGCTCGGCGGCGAGTCGTTCGTGGCCTCGCTGATGGACGTGATCGGGCGCAGTCCGGAGCAGGCGCTGCACTACGCGCCGACCGGGGTGCATCCGACGCCCTACCTGCGGACGTTCCTCTCCTGCGAGCTGCTGGCCCGGATGGGTTTCGGTGAGCGGGCCGGGGAGTTCCGGCGGGCCTGGCGGCGGCTTTACCCCGACATCCGCGGTACGTCCATGCCGCGTGCGCTGCTCGACAGCTGGCCGACGGTGATCCCGCTGGTCGTCGAGGCGGTCTGCTACACGCGGTTCCGGTCGCTCGGCGGTAGGGCGCTGCGTGAGGTGATCACGTTCGAACCGCGGCACCAGCTGATGATCGAGGAGGCGGCCGGGCGGCTCGCGCGCGGCGTCGACCCCGGTGTGGTGCCGGAGCGCTTCCTGATCGGTGCCGTCCGGACCGCCCTCGACCGCGGGCTCGCCCCGGCCGACCGGCTGATGCGCAACTTCTACGTCGAGCTGTCCAGGAGATGATCCCGTTGACCCTGCCCGCCGCGGCCTCCCAGCTCGCCACCAGCGTCGACGAGCTGTGGCGGTCCGTCTCCGAACTGGTCCTCACCGTCGAGGAGGACCGGCCCGAAGGCCTCGACCTGGCCGCGGTGGACGAGTTCTCCGAGCGGGTCATCGAGATGCAGGGATCCGTGGCCTCCGCCCGCGACCTGCTGCGGCCTGGCGCGCCGCTGGTGCCGGTGCTGCCCGAGGTCGCCGCGAGCCTGGACGACGCGCACCGCCGCTACTGGCGGGACATGCGCGGGTACGCCGCGGTGGCCGCACTGCGCGGGGCGAGCCGTCGCCACGGCGGCGGGCTGCCCGCGTGGCGCGGCGCCGTGGAGGCCAGTGCCGAACGGTGCGAGGCGCCGTTCGCCCGTACCGCAGAAGCCGTGAACGCCTGCTGGCAGGAGATCTGCCACGCCTCGATGCCCAGGAGGTCGTCGTGACCAAGAAGCTCCCCGTGGTGGACGTCGATCAGGCGTTCCCGCTGCTCACCACCGCTCCCGGCGGGGGCCCGCCGTCGTCGCCCGGTGACCAGACCCCGGCGGTGGCGGCCGCCATCCGCGACGTGCTCGGCTGGCGGCCCCGGCCGCAGGACACCAAGGCGTTCACCGCGGCGCTCGACGCGTCGTTCCGGCTCTCCACCGTGGAGGGGCACGTCGAGGCGAGTTACGTGCCGCGCGGCTACGCCATCCAGGCCGATCTGGGCGGGGTGACCGGCGGGCAGGCCTCGCTCTACACCCGCGCGCAGGCCGGGCACGAGCAGATCACCCGGATCCTGGACGCGCTGAAGCCGCTGCGGCCGGACAGCGATCCGGAGGACTGCGAGGCGTACCGGGCGCTGATCCGCGACTCGGTGCGGCGGCTGGTGATGGAGCTGGGCACGCCCGGCGGGCCGCGGGTGGAGCTGGTCGACGCGGAGTTCGGCGTGCTCAGCGGCTACCGGCCGGGCGGGGACACCGGACATTCGGCGACGTTCGACACCGTCGTCCCGTCCGCCCGGGCCCGCGCCGCGTTCCGGAAGACGCGTTCCGGGGCCGCACCGACCGAGGTGGCCCTGGTCCAGCCCGGTACGGCCGCCGACGACGTGCCCGGGCAGCTGGGCGCGCTGCGTGACCGGTTCGGGCTGACCGACGACAACGTGAACACGGTCGACGAGGAGAAGATCCGGACCTCGTTCGTCACCCTGGTCGACCTGGTCATGGATCTGCAGCGCTCCTGGAACGAGCAGCGTGCGGCGTTCGGCAAGGACGTCGGGCGCGGCTTCCTCGGCACCGAGCTGGTCCTGATCAACCGGCTGCTGGCGGCCGCGGCCGAGCAGGTCGAGGAGGTCGAGGCGGTGCTCGACTCGGCGCTGGTCTCGGCGGCCGAACGGCAGACGGTCATCCTCAACGCCGACACCCGGCTCACGCTGGACGGGCTGCTCAGCTGGCTGCGGGTCTTCCTCACCGAGGACGGGCCGCGGATCGCCCAGGACACCGGGCGGGACGGGCTGACCACCGCGTTCGCGCCGACGCTGGCCCAGATCCTGCAGACCGTACGGCAGACGCTGGTGGGCCGGCTGGTGCCCTGCGGCTCGCCGTCCTGCGGCGGTGCCGGTGCCTGCCGGTGCGGCCGGGCGTCCGCGGTCAGCTACCTCCCGCTGGGCTGCTGCACGCCGCTGCCGCCCGGGATGTACGCGGCCCGGACCCGGATCGCGGTCTCCGGGCTGTGCGGCCTGCTGCAGCGGCTGGGTACCGCGGTGGCCCGGATCGGGCGGTTCTCCGGCGCCGTCCTGCTGGACGTCACCATCTCGCAGATCTCCGACCTGAGCGGCACCGTGCCGCCCTACACCGTCGAGGAGAACCAGAACTTCTTCCGGGTCGAGGTACGCGGCCTGCACCTGCGGCCCAGCTACATCCCGGCCTTCGTGGTGCAGGCCCGCGGTGGGCGCAGGCTGGAGGACCTCGTCCTCCCGCTGGCCGGCAGCGCCACCGCTACCGGCGACTCGGTCTCCGCGATCTTCGACGGCACCGACCGGGATCGGCTCTTCCAGGACACGGGCGGCCTCCGGTTCCCGGCCGTCTTCGCGGCGGCGGAGGTGCCGATCGCGCTGGTCGACGGCGAGACCGGGCGGGTCGTGTCGGCGCCGCCGGTGCTGACCTGGCCGGCGCTGCGCCCGGCGGTCGACGCGTCACTCGACGACGGGCCGTCCACGTGGACGGATGTCCGGTCCGACCAGCGGTTCGCCGGGCAGCCGTCGTCCCGTGAACCGTTCGTGCCGCACGACGGCGAGGACGCGTGTGAGGAACCCTGCGCGGACGACGCCGAACCGCCGAGCGACGCCGAGCTCGAAGCCTGCCTGGAGGAGCTGGGCCGGGAGATGAAGCGCGTCAAGGGGGAGCTGAAGAGGCGCCAGGACAAGGGCTCCGACAAGAAGCGGAGAGGGTGAGTAGGGATGCTCTCGGAACGGGAGTACCAGGATCGGCTGGACCGGATCCAGGCGCTGCGCCGGCAGGTCGCCGAGCGGCTCTCCGGCAGTCTGGTCTCCAACCCGGCGCTGGCCGAGGAGCTGAACCGGCAGATCGACGAGCTGGTCGACGCGAGCGCGGCGGCCGACGCCGCGGCGGCCACACCGCCGGACCGGGGACTCGCGGAACTGGTCGGCATCGGGCCGGACGCGGCGCAGCGCTTCGGCGAGGTGAAGATCCCGGCCGGGGTCGCGCCGTACGACGAGAACGTCAACTCGGAGCGCGTGGTCGCGGTCGGCGATCTGTACTACATCTACCAGCACGAGAAGATCGGCGTCTTCCGTGTCGTACAGAAGCTCAAGCAGCTCTTCGAGGCCGGGGCGGTGCGTCTCTCCGGCGGCGAGGGCGCCTACCGGCTCTACCAGTTCGACCGGCGTGACGTGCTGCGGTACACCCGGCAGGACCGGATCTCCGCCTATCGGCGGGTGCTGGGGTACGGCAAGGGCCTGGGCTCCGCGCAGAGCCGGCCGAACACCGACTTCCACATGCTGTTCGCGCACTTCGTGAACCAGGTGACGCTCTTCTGGCGGGACAAGCGGATCAGCGACGTGATCCGGGAGCGCGCGCACGACCCGAGCTTCGGCTCGATCGCCGTGGTCCGGCGCTCCGGTCTCGACCTGCGCAACAACCTCAAGTTCACCTCGTACGGCCACCTCAACGTGCTGCGCGTCGAGGTCATGCAGCTGCTGGAGGAGTGTTTCCGGATCCTCGGCTCGGACGACGTGAAGGACCTGTTCGGCGCGGACAACGCGTGGGACGTGGTCGACGAGGTGCTGATCCGCTACTTCGACGAGCGGCTGCAGAGCAGTCCCCGGCAGCGGATGGCGGTCAACGGGCGCGACGTGCTGCGCTGGCTGGCCGGGAACCACATCATGGAGACCACCCGCGGGGAGTTCGAGGCGCTGCTCATGGAGATCGCCGAACCGTCGGAGGAGTGGCTGACCTCGGCACAGGCGATGAGTCTCGCGCGGCGTACCGGCACCGACCGGGTGCTGCCGTGGGAGCAGCAGGGACAGTCCGGGATCGCGACGCCGTACGCGGAACGGGCCCCCTCGGCGATGCCCCCGGCCGGGCGGCACGGCGGGCCGGTGTATCCGCGGCGCGGTGGGCTGGGGACCTATCGGGGCGGGCGCTCGGGCACCCGGCCCGCGGCCCGCCGGTGATCCCGCCCGGCGCCGCGCCGCGCCCCCCGCTGGCCGGCACCGTGCCGCGCGCCCGGCTGGCCGAACTCACCGACTGGCTCTCCCTCGCCTCCACCGGCGACTCCGCGCGCTGGCTCGGTGCCTGGCTGGCCGGGTTCGGCGCCCGGGTCGAGCACCTGCCGACGCCGGGCGGCCCGCCCGTGGTGACCGGACGGTTCGACGGGCGCCGCCGTCGCCCGGTGGTGCTGGTCTACGGGCACTACGACGTACGGCCACCCGGGCCGGGATGGACCGCACCGCCGTTCACCCCGGTGATCAGGAACGGACGGCTCTACGCGCGCGGCGCCAACGACGACAAGGGCCAGCTCTTCGCGCACCTGGCCGGGCTCGCCGCCTGGCGGGCGGCGGGCGGCCCGCCGGTGACGGTCGTGGTGATCGCCGAGGGCGCCGAGGAGATCGGCAGTCCGGGCTTCGCGGCGGCGGCCGTCGAGGTGCGGCGGCGGATCGGCGCGGTGGACGCGATCGTCGTCTCGGACACCGAGCGCGCCACGATGGACCGGCCCGCCGTGACCGTCTCCCAGCGCGGGCACCTCACGCTGCGGCTGGCCGTGGACGCGGGTGGTCCGGCCGTACACCCGGGCCGGTTCGGCGGCGCGCTCGTCGACCCGTCGCTGGTGCTGGCCCGGGTCCTGCTCGACCTGGAGCGGTCGTCCCGCGGCTGGTTGCCGCCGGCCCGCGGGCCGCTCCCGGTGCCGGTCACCCGGGTCGGGGGCGCGGAGCTGCGGCGCCGGGCCGGGGGCCGTGCCACGCGCGCGGGCGACCTCGATCGCCGCGTGGCGCTGCTCCCGGCCGTGACGGTCACCGGGTTGCGCGCCGGGGACGGTTCCGGGGGTACGCCGGGGCGCTCGCTCGCCGACGTGGACATCCGGCTTCCGCCGGGAGTCGCCCCGGAGGCGGTGGCCGCCCGGGTGCGGACCCGCCTGCGCCGTCTCGTTCCGGTGCGGGTACGCCTGGACGCCGAGGTCACGGCCGCGCACCGGGGTGAGCACCTGGTGCCTGGACCGGCATTGCGGCGGGCTGTCGAGTTCGCGACAGCGGCCGGGTTCGGCACGCGTCCGGCGTACGTCCGCTCCGGTGGCTCGATCGCCGCCGTGAGTGATCTGCGCCGGGTCTTCGGCGTCGTGCCCCTGCTGCTCGGACTCGGTACACCCGGCGGCGGCGCGCACGGCCCGGACGAGCACATGGACGTACGCGGGTGGTTCGCGGCGGTCGACACGTGCGCCGCCCTGCTCGCCGCGATCGGGGGAGTCGATCGATGAGCGGGAATTCCAGCCGCACGGCCCTTGTCCGAGGTCCCGCGCCTCGCCGAGCATGGCGGAGGGGGTGGTGGCGGTGATGCCAGAAACCGAAGTGCCAGGCGTCGCCCACCAGAGCATCGTCCTCGCCCTGCGCGAGATGCTGCGGCAGGCCGAGGACGGCGGGTTCGCGATGACCGAGGAACCGCGCGGCGGCGTCGCGGTGGTGATGGAGCACGCGAACGTCCGCTGCGTCCTGGTGGTGAAGGCCCCGACGGTCCGGCACCGGCTCAGCCCGCGCGAGCAGCAGATCGCCCGCCTGGTCGCGGAGGGGGCGACGAACCGGATGATCGCCAGCACGCTCGACATCAGCCTGTGGACGGTGTCGACCCACATCCGCCGGGTCTTCGTCAAGCTGGACGTCTGCTCCCGGGCGGAGATGGTGGCCCGCCTCTTCAGCTCCCCTTCATGAGGGCTCGACTGGCCGCGACCATCAGCAGCGCCCCGATGGCCAGAGCGACGCTCGCGATGGTCCACATGCGGGTGTAACCCACCGTCTGGGCGACCGTGCCGAGGCCGAGCGGGCCCAGGCAGGCGCCCGCCTGGGCACCGGTCAGGGTCACCGAGCTCGCCGCCGCCGGTGCCTGCGGGTGCAGCCGCACGACCGCGAAGTTGAGCAACCCCGGCCAGGACCAGCCGAAACCGAATCCCAGGACCACTCCCCAGGTCATCGTGGCCGTACCGGAGAAGCTCAGGAAGAGGAGCCCGGCGGAGCCGCAGGCCATCAGGGCGGCGATCACGCCCACCTGGGAGTCCGGGCGCAGGTCGGCCTGCCAGCCGCCGGCGACGCGGGCGACGACGCAGACGGCGCTGCCCACGGTGAGCAGGACGCCGGCGAACTGTGGGGAGACGCCGCGGCTGACCGCCGAGAGGGGGACGAAGGCGCCGAGCGCGTTGGCACCCGAGGAGCCGATCGCGGCGGCCACCCCGAGGATCAGGATCGGACGCGGGACACGCTGCCGCTCCTTCCTGGACGGTACGGCGTCATCCGGCGGCACCGCGAGCACCGGGAGGCAGAGCAGGCCCGCCGCCACGAACGCCCAGCGCCAGCCGAGCGTCAGGGCCACCGCCGGGACCGCCGCGCCGGCCAGCAGGGTACACGCGGGGATGGACGCCTGCTTCAGGCCGAACGCGAGGCCCTGACGGCGTACCGGAACGCGGCGGGAGAGACTGGCGTTGCCGGCGAGCTGGCCCATCGCGTTGCCCAGCGCGCCGAGGACGAGCAGGGCGATCAGGGAGGCGAGCGAGTGCGCCGCGGCACCGATGGCGATCAGCGAGGCGGCGGAGAGGGCGATGCCGTACCGGGAGACGCGGCGGGCGCCGAAGCGTTCGACGAGGGCGCCGGAGGGTACGGCGGTGAGCGCGGCCGCGGCGAAGTAGGCGCCGGTGGCGAGGCCGGTCCCCGCGGCCGAGAAGTGCAGGTCGGCGCCGATCTGCACGGCGAGGCCGCCGACGAGGAAGACCGGGATGGCGACCACGATGGTGGTGGCGATGGCGCGGGCCATGGCGGGGAGGGTCCCGGAGCCCGGCGCCGCAATCGACATCCATCACAGTCTAGGGGCGATGGGAGCGGCTGGGGAGGTTTCGAGATCCGGGCGCCCCCGGCCTACGCGCCGAAGCGCCGATGTCGCGCCGCGTACGACCGCAGCGCCCGGAGGAAGTCGATCTTCCGGAACCCCGGCCAGTACACGTCACAGAAGTGCAGCTCGGAGTAGGCCGCCTGCCACAGCAGGAAGCCCGACATCCGCCGCTCCCCACTGGTCCGGATGACGAGGTCCGGGTCGGGCTGACCGCTGGTGTAGAGATGGGCCGCGATCCGGTCGGCCGTCAACCGCTGCGCGATGTCGTCGACGGAGTGACCGGCGCGGCCCTCCTCCTCCAGCAGCGACCGGATGGCGTCGACGATCTCGTCACGGCCGTCGTACCCGATCGCGATGGTGATGTGGAAGTCCGCGCCCTTGTCCCGGGTGGCCTCCTCGGCGAGCTTCAGCGCGTGCCGGGTGGTGTCCGGCAGCACGTCGAGCCGGCCGGCGAGGTGCACCTGCCACCTGCTCACGGGCTGGGCGAGGCGCTCGGCGACGACCTCCTCGATCATGGTCATCAGGTTGCCGACCTCCCCCGAGTCCCGCTTGCGCAGGTTGTCCACCGAGGCCACGAACGCGGTCACGTGCCGTACGCCCATCTGCGCGCACCACTGGAGCACCTCGTCGAGGTGCTCCGCCCCGTAGCGGTGCCCGATCCGGGCGTCCGGGAATCCCTCCTGCCGAGCCCACCGCCGGTTGCCGTCCATGACGATCGCGATGTGTCGCGGCAGGTTCGCCCCGGCGAGACGCCGGGTGAGACGCCGCGCGTAGATCGCGTAGACGACGCCCTTCACGGTTTTCCACATACGAGTCATCGAATCACCACCGACGGCCGATTCCGATCAGGAACAACGTATCTGCACAGGATCTCCACACATCGGGGGTCAGCGCAGGGCGAGTACGGCAGCCAGCAACCCGAACGCCGCGATGATGACGGCGACCCGGACGTAGCGGAGGCGGTCCCATCCGGTTGGAGATGCTGGTGGACCGCCTCGCCGAACCGCCAACGGATAAGCCCTCCGTCTCCTGGCCCTCTGTCCGAATCCGACCGCATGATGCATCCTCGTGCAGTGGCGACGTTCATCCTTACCTGGAATGCCAGCGACTCCGTCTATCCACCCGACGAGTATCGGGAGGACGTGGCCGTCACCCAGGCCGGCGACACCATCGAGGGACGGTGGAGTGTCGGATCCCGACGTGGTGGCATGGCCCGCGGTGATCGGGTCTTCCTCCTCCGCCAGGTACGGGAGCGAGGGATCGTCGGAAGCGGACGGCTCACAACAGGTGACGTCGTGGAGGACGCCCATTGGGACGAGTCCGACAGAACCGCGCACTATGTGGACATCGTCTGGGACACCATCGTAGATATCGCCGATCGGGTCACGATCGAGGAACTTCTGGAAGCCGTCCCCGGGCACAATTGGAATTACGTACTCGGCTCCGGCCAGAAGGTCTCGTCACCTGCGGACGAGGAGCTGGAGGAACTGTGGTGGCACCATGTTCCCGATGTCGCCCCCAAACGGAGCCCATCCACGCTGGTCCAGCCAGTCCCATTGGAGTCACTACGGAAGACACGCTACGCCCGGCCGCCGCAGCCGTCCGAGGTACGGGAGGCGTGGAAACGCGAGGCCGAGCTGTCCGAACGATTCGCGGCCCGTCTGAGGGCAGACGGGCACGAGTGCGAGCGCTACAAGATCAGGTCGCCCGGCGAGAAGAGTGCTCTCTACACCGACCTGTTCGACCGCACGGACAACGTTCTGTACGAGGTGAAGGGCACGGTGCGGCGTGAGGACATCCGGATGGCGGTCGGGCAGCTCCTCGACTACAGCCGCCACATTCCGTCCGAACCGAATCTCGCTGTGCTCCTGCCCACACGTCCCTCGAGCGATCTTCTGGACCTCCTCGATCGCCACGACATCACCTGCGTCCACGAGTCCGCCCAGGGAGTGTTCGAAACCGCCGTCCTCTGACGCATTGCTCACCTGACGAGGCGCCGGTCGTCGACGGACGGGGAGAACAGCAGGATGGCGGTGCCGAGGGCGCAGGTCAGCCACCACACGGTGGCGGGGTTTCCGGCGAGCGCCACCCCGAGCGCCGTGCCGGTCTGGCGGGCGGCCGACGGCAGTGACGTCGCCAGCGCGGCCATCGAGGGCGGCATGCCGGAGAGCGCGGTCGCCGTGATCGGGGCGATGAGCATGCCGAGGGAGATGCCGAACATCAAGAAGCTTATGAGTACGACGGGAAGCGCGCTGCCCGGTCCGCGCCCCATCGACATGAGACCGCCCGCGGCGAGAGCGGCCCCGGAGATCGCCAGCGGCAGCCGGGCGCCCCGGGCGGCGACCAGGCGACCGGCCAGCGGGGAGGCGAGCGCCACCCCGAGTCCGACCGGGATCAGTGCCACCCCGGCCGCCACCGGGGACATGCCGCGGACGGTCTGCAGGTACCGGGTGGTGACGAAGAGGAACGCCCCGAACCCGCACATTCCGCAGAGCGAGATCAGCATGGCCGCGCGGAACGGCGGGCGGCGGAACAGGTACGGGTCGAGCAGCGGGTCGGCGCGGCGTGGCTCGTAGGCGAGCAGGCCCGCGAGGGCGAGCCCGGCGACGACGGCCGGGAACGCCCAGCCCTCGATGAGGGCGGCGACCGTACCGAGCAGCAGCAGGGCGATCAGGAGCTGACCGACCGGGTCGAAGCGGCGGGTACGCGCGGCACGCGACTCGGGGACGTAACGGGCGGCGCAGAGCATCGCGACGGCGGTGATCGGCACGTTGACCCAGAAGACGGCGTGCCAGCCGAAGCCGCCGATCAGCGCGCCGCCGGCGACCGGGCCGAGCGCCTGGGCAAAACCGGTCGTCGCGCTGAACACGCCGAGCGCGCGGGCCCGGGCGGCCGGGTCGGGGAAGGCGGTCGCGACGATCGCCGCCGCGACCGGGTTGAGCATGGTGCCGCCGACGGCCTGCACGACCCGGGCCGCGATCAGCCAGCCGATGCCCGGGGCCAGGCCGCAGAGCAGCGACCCGAGCCCGAACGTGACCAGGCCGAGCTGGAACACCCGGCGCCGGCCCCACCGGTCGGCGGTGGAGCCGGCGAGTACCAGGAAACCGGCGAGTACCAGCACGTACGCGTCGACGGTCCACTGCAGGCCGGCGACCGAGGCGTGCAGGTCGCGGCGGATCGACGGCAGCGCGACGTTGACGGCGGCGATGTCCAGCACCACGACGGCCACACTGGAACAGCAGATCGCGAGGACGGCGTGGGGGCGGGTCACCCGAACAGACGACCACGCGATGTCGGCGCGGTATAGGTCTGCTGGAAGAGTCCGCGTTTCTGCAGGATCGGGACGACCAGCCGCTCGAAGTGGGCGATGTCGAGATACGCGAGCGGGTCCACATGCGGCAGGCGCCACGCGTACCGGAAACGTCCCGGTGTCATCAACGGGTGTCCCGGTACTCCGGCACGCCGGGCCCGGCCATAGGACGTGGTGCGACCGGCCCACAGATAGCCGTCGACGTTGTCCCCTGGTCATCCAAGCCATCGACGTCTTAATATCTGTGAATCTTTTTCGCGTCACGCGTTCCCCCGAAGGCGGTCCCCATGCGCCGACGCTTTTCCCTGGTCAGTGCCCTTGTCACTACGACGCTCCTCACCACCGTCGCGGTCTCGCAGGTGGATCCACCAGCCGCCGAGGCGGCATACGCGAGCAACGACTACTGCCTCGGCGAGTGCTCCGACATCCTGCCGCCCGGGCAGAACGGCGACGCCACCCTCGCGGCGATCCTGGCCCACCAGGTCTTCGGCACCCAGCCCTCGCACGCCGACGACCAGCTCGCGCCCTACGCCAACCTGGCCTACAACTACACCGGTCTGACATCCGGGCAGATCAACACCTTCTTCAACGATTCCGCGTACGGCGTGGCGGCCGCCGACGTGGCGAGCACGGTCAGCCCGCGCTCGGACGTCACCATCGTGCGGGACAAGACGCTCGGCATCCCGCACGTCACCGGCACCACCCGCTCCGGCACCATGTACGGCGCCGGATACGCGGGCGCCCAGGACCGGCTCTTCCTGATGGACCTGATGCGCCACGTCGCGCGCGGCACGCTGACCAGCTTCGCCGGCGGCGCCGAGGGCAACCGGGAGCTGGAGCAGAGCGTCTGGCGGAACTCGCCGTACAACGAGGCGGACCTGCAGTCGCAGCTCGACACCCTGAAGGCGTCCGGCACCCGCGGCGCGCAGCTCTACACCGACGTCGCCGACTACCTGGCCGGCGTCAACAAGTACATCGACGACTGCATGGCCGCCCGGAACTGCCCCGGCGAGTACGTGCTGACCGGGCACCTCGACTCGGTCACCAACGCCGGCGGTCCCGAGGACTTCGTGATGACCGACCTGATCGCGGTCGCCGGTGTCATCGGCGGCCTCTTCGGCGGCGGTGGGGGCACCGAGATGCAGTCGGCGCTGGTCCGGATCGCGGCGCGGGCCAAGTACGGCACCACCGTCGGCGACCAGGTCTGGCAGCAGTTCCGGTCGCAGAACGACGCCGAGACGGTGCTCACCCTGCACAACGGGCAGACGTTCACGTACGGCACCGGCAACCCGGACGCGGCCGGCGTGGCGATGCCCGACGCCGGGACGGCGACCCCCGAGCAGCTGGTCTACGACGAGACCGGCTCGGCCCTGACCACCGGTTCCACCTCCGCGATCGCGGACTCGCTCTCCACGCTGACCATCAGCAGCGCGCAGCGCGGCATGTCCAACGCGGCGGTCGTGTCGGCGGCGAACTCGGCCACCGGGCACCCGGTCGCCGTATTCGGGCCGCAGACCGGGTACTTCGCGCCGCAGCTGCTCATGGTCCAGGAGCTGCAGGGCCCCGGGATCAGCAGCCGGGGTGTGGCGTTCAGCGGGCTCAACCTCTACACGCTGCTCGGGCGCGGCCCGGACTACGCGTGGAGCGCCACCTCCTCGATCCAGGACATCACCGACACGTACGCGGTGAAGCTCTGCAACGCGGACGGCAGCACGGCGACCACCGCCTCGACCAGCTACCTGTACCACGGCACCTGTACCGCGATGGAGGCGCTGAGCCACACCAACGCGTGGACGCCGACCACCGCGGACGGCACGGCGGCGGGTTCCTACCGCCTCAACACGTGGCGTACCAAATATGGGCTGGTGACCTGGCGGGGAACCGTCGGCGGCGTGCCGGTGGCGTTCGCCCGGCTCCGCTCCACCTACATGCACGAGGCGGACTCGGCGATCGGCTTCCAGATGTTCAACGAGCCGGACCAGATGGGCACCGCCGCGGCGTTCCAGAACTCCGCGTCGAACATCCCGTTCGCGTTCAACTGGTTCTACGTGAACTCGACCGAGAACGCGATGTACACCTCGGGCGCCCAGCCGGTCCGCCCCTCCACCGCCGACCCGAACCTGCCCACCTGGGGTGAGGCGGCCTACGAGTGGACCAGCTGGAACGGCAACACGGTCCATCCGACCGCGGTCAACCAGGACTACTTCGTCAGCTGGAACAACAAGCAGGCGCTCGGCTACTCGGCCGCCGACGGCAACTTCAGCTTCGGCTCGGTGCACCGCGCGGAGCTGCTGGACACGCCGATCAAGGCCGGGATCGCGGCCGGCACCAAGTACGACCGGGCCTCGCTGCTCAAGGTGGTCGAGGCGGCGGCCCTGACCGACCTGCGCGGCAAGGAGGTGCTGCCGGTGATCCTGCGGGTCATCGACACCGCCACGGTGACCGATTCCGCCCAGGCAGCGGCGCTGACCAAGCTGCGCACCTGGCTGACCAACGGCGCGCTGCGCAAGGAGACCGCCTCCGGCAGCGAGACGTACACCGACGCCGACGCGATCCGGATCTTCGACGCGTGGTGGCCGCGCCTGGTCCAGGCCGAGTTCTCGTCGAACCTGGGCACCGGCCTCTTCGACTCGCTCGTCGACGCCATCCAGATCAACGAGTCGCCCTCCGGCGGCCAGACCGGGCCGGTCTCCGACCTGCCCACCTCGGCCAACGAGTCGGTCGCCCACAAGGGATCGTCCTTCCAGTACGGCTGGTGGGGGTACGTCGACAAGGACCTCCGCTCGGTGCTGGGTGACACCGTCTCCGGCTGGTCGACGAAGTACTGTGGCAGCGGCACGGTCAGCACCTGTCGCAGCGCCATCCTGACCAGCCTGACCGCGGCGCTCTCCGAGACCGCGGCGACCACGTACCCGGCCGACGACTACTGCTCGGCCGGCGACCAGTGGTGCGCGGACGCGATCGTGCAGTCCCCGCTCGGCGGCATCACCCACGATCTGATCTCCTGGCAGAACCGGCCGACCTACCAGCAGGTGGTGTCGTTCCCGGCCAAGCGGGGCGACACGATCAGCAACCTGGCCGCCGGGAAGACCGCCACGGCGTCGAGCTACCAGTCGGGGTATCCGGCCTCCAACGCGGTGGACAGCAACGCGTCCACCCGATGGGCCAGCTCCTGGGCGGACGGGCAGTGGATCCAGGTCGACCTCGGGTCCAGCCAGTCGGTCGGGCGGATGACGGTCAGCTGGGAGTCGGCGTACGCGAGCGCGTACACCATCTCGACCTCGACCGACGGCAGCACCTGGACCACCCGGGCCAGCGTGACCGGTTCCAACGGGGGCATCGACAACACCGGCTTCACCCCGGTGACCGCGCGCTACGTACGGCTGACCGGGGTGACCCGGGCGACCTCCTACGGGCTCTCCACGTACGAGGTGGAGGTCTACGCCCACTGATCATTAACGTCCGTTTACACGCTGATTGATAAATCGACATGCAACCAAGTGTCGGCGTCCAGGAGGGACATCGAGACTGAGGACCGTTCGGGTGACTCGTCGGTAACTTCGATCACCCGAACGGTTCACGTCGTTCGATAAGGAGACCGGATGTCCCCGCGCCGTACCCTTCTCGCCGTGGCACTCGCCACGGTGACCACCCTCGGCCTGGCCACCCCCGCCCATGCCGTGGCCGCCGACAAGGCCGAGGTGCTCGCGTCGTTCACCCAGACGACCGTGAGCAGCTACAACTCGTGGAACGCCGCCCGCCAGAACCAGTCCGCATGGGCCGACTACGAGTTCGACTGGAGCACCGACTACTGCTCCTCCAGCCCCGACCAGCCGCTGGGCTTCGACTTCCGGCTCTCCTGCTACCACCACGACTTCGGCTACCGCAACTACAAGGCGATCGGCACCTTCGACGCCAACAAGGACCGCCTCGACTCGATGTTCTACGCCGACCTGAAGCGCCTCTGCGCCACGTACTCGACGGTCGTCCAGCCCGCCTGCTACTCCCTGGCCTGGACGTACTACGAGGCCGTCTCCCTCTTCGGCTCCACCGCCTCGGTGAGCACCGCCGACATCAAGGAGGCCGCCGAGCTGGAGAACGCCGCCTGACCCTGGCTCCCCGGCAGCTTCCTCACTCCCCCACGGCAGAGGCCGCACACCTCGGTGTGCGGCCTCTGCCGTCTGCGGTTACCGGTTGTCCTGCGGCGGCTGCCCGGGCGGCCATGCCGCCTGCTGACCGGGCGCCCCCTGCGGATAGCCGGGCGGCAACGGCTGCCCCGGGATCGGGTACTGCTGCTGCGGATACGGCTGGGGAGGCACAGCACCGGGCTGACCTGCCGGATACCCGGGTGGCGGGTAACCCGGCGGGTACCCGGGAACCTGCTGTCCCGGGTATCCGGGCTGCTGCTGCCCCGGCGGGTAACCCGGAGGCTGCTGACCGGGCGGGTAGTTGGCCTGCGGATAACCGGCGGGCGGGAAACCGGGCGGCTGCTGCCCCGGCGGATAGCCGTACCCGGGCGGGCCCGCGGCGCGACGGCGCCCGGCGGACCTGGCCACGAGAACGATCAGAAGCACGACGATGACCCCGATACCGACGACCAGGGTGCCCCGCGCCTCCGGAGTGCTCAGGATCCCGCTGGTCAGATTGCCACCGGACGCCTCCGCGGTAGCGCTCGGCGACACGGCCACCTCCCCCAGCGGATTCTTGTCCACAGACGCGACATCCGCCGTCAACGCCTTCTGCGCATTGACCACGCCATACCCGTAAATATCGTCGCGGCCTTTATTACCTTTGTCAGTCGCAGTTTTGATCAGACGGTTGATGACGTTGGCGGCGCTCATCTTCGGATATTTCGACCGAACCAACGCGGCAACGCCGCTGACAATCGCGGTCGCGTCGCTCGTCCCGTCGGAGATCGAGTAGCCGGTCTCCCGCTGCGCACGTTCGCCGGTCGTGACGATTTGCTCTGCAGGCGCAGCCAGGGCGATCTCCGGACCGGTCGATGAGCCGGACCACCCAAAGCCATCCTCACCGATTCCGGATACCGCAATGACACCGGGGGTATCAGCGGGCGCGTTGACCCCTAAGCCATCCTTCTCGAGGTTACCTGCGGCAGCGATGACAACGACGTCCTTGGACTGGGCATATGCAATCGCCGCCAATTCCTCAGGACGAGCCTCACCGTCGGATCGGCCATTCGAGAGATTGATGATGTCAGCACCCTGATCAACCGCCCAGCGAATAGGTTCGGCCACCGAGATGTCGTTCCCCGTGTTGATCGCCACCGGGAGGATCTTCGCGTCGGGCGCAATACCGAGTGCGTGATTTTCTCCGCCGCCCTGGGCCGCGATGAGTCCTGCCATGCTGGTGCCGTGCCCGACCGGGTCGGTATGCCCAGCGTCGCTGGTCGAGCCACCAAACGTCTTCCCTGCCAGAAGGACCCCGTTGAGATCAGGATGGCCGGCATCGACGCCGGTGTCGATAAGCGCGACAGTCACGCCGCCACCCTTAGTGATCTTCTGAGCCTGCGGCGCCTTGACGGCAGCCAGAAACCACTGACTCCCTCTGACCGTCTCCGCCGAGGCGGGCAGTGCGGGAGCAAGGGCGATGACCGTCGCAGTTGTGACTGCGGCGGCCATACGCCAACGGGAAATCACGAATCAGCTCCTAAGCGCCCAGCACCGGAGGCGCCAGATCATTGTCCGAACCCCACGGATCATCATCCTCATTCAGCCAAGTGCTGTGCTCATCGCCGTCACCAGCGCCCTGACCACCGTGGCCCGCACCGCCCATACCCATACCGGCCGACGCGCCCTTACCCAACGCACCAGCACCAAGGCCAGAACCGGCCAGACCACCGAGACCAGCAGCACCGGCACCAAGACCGCTAGCGGTTCCGGCACCGGACAGACCACCGAGACCAGCGGTACCGCCCCCAGCACCGGAGCCCAGACCACTCGCACCGGAACCGAGACCACCCGCGCCCGCGCCGGTCAGACCCCCACCACCAGCACCGGCAAGACCGCTGCCGAGATCAGGGTCGGTCGTCGATCCCGAGTAATCACTGGAGCTCGGCGAGGTAGTGCCGGTGTCGTACGACGGGCTCGTCGTATCCGGCGTCGTCGTACTCGAACTCGGTATGTCGGTACCCGTGCTGCCATCCGGCACGCTGGTGCCGGTACTCGGGGTATAGCCCTTGGAACTCAGATCCGACGCACCGGTACTGGGCACACCGCCTACGCTGCCGGACGGAGTCGACGAGGTGGGTGTGAACGTTCCGTCACCCAGCTTAGTGTCGCCATACGTCGAGCCGGTGGGCATGCTGTCCATCGTGGTGACGTGTTCGCCGGCCAGTTGCTGGTAGGCGGCCTTCGCCTCGTCGTCCTGGCTGCTGATCCAGTCGCGGAGGTTCTTCTGCGCCCAGTCCCAGCTGAACGTCTCCCGCAACTCGTCGACCCACTTGTTGCTGAAGATCGGCATCAGCGTCTGATAGATCGCGTCCGGACCCAGACCAGCCACATTGCCCGAGTTGATGAAGCCGTCCTTCGCCGCCTTCACCTCATGCGCCATGTCATCCGGGATCGGGATCTTATCGATCGCCGACTCCAGATTGTCAGCCGCGGTGTTGAGGCTGGTGATCACGGGCCGGTGGGTGTCGATCAGATCACCGATCTCCTTCGACACCCCGGTCAGGTGATCGCGGTAGGCGGTGCCCGCGTCGCCCTCCCAGGACTTCAAATCGCCGATACCGTCATCCAGCAGCGCCTTCGCCTGCTCGATACGACTGAAGATGACCTCCCAGACACCAGCGGCACTCCGGATGTGACCCGGCTCCCCCGGGATCACCACCATCGTGATCACGTCTTCCCACGAAGGATCACCCTCGTCGACGTACCGGTCGCCGCCCAGCATGTTCGTCGCCGGGCCCAGGGTTCCGATCGGAATACCCTGCCACCACGCATAACCCTGACTCTTGCCGGCCGCGTTGGTCGGGTCCTTGTACTGGTCGTACGAGTCAGGAATACCAGCGCTGCTGGTCGAATCCCCCGTCAATGCGCTCTCCTCACATGTACCCGGTGCTGCGATCACTCGCGGACATCCACTCGATGTCGTCCGTGATCGGTCTCGGCCTTGCCCGCGGCGGGGCTATCGATTCTGTGGTGGCTGCTGCCCAGGACCCCCGGGCGGCCACTGCTGCTGGCCGGGAGCGGGCTGGGGATAACCGGGCGGCGGCTGCTGACCCGAAATCGGATACTGCTGCTGCGGATACTGCGCTGGCACCGCACCCGGCGGCCCGACCGGATACCCCGGCGGCGGGTAACCGGGCGGCGGCTGCTGAACAGGCGGATAGCTTCCCTGCGGATAACCCGGAGGCTGCTGACCGGGCGGCCAACCGTACCCCGGCGGGCCGGCCGGGCGACGACGCGAGGCAGCCCGAATCACCAGGATCAACACAACCACGATGATGACACCGACACCGATCACCAGAACGCCGCGGGCCTCCGGCGTACCCAGGAAACCGCCTGTCGTGCTGTCACCAGGAGCAGCCACAGACTCGCTCGCCGACGTGTCCGCGACACCGAGCGGGTTGGCGTCGACCGACGCGACATCCGCCGAGACCGCCTTCAGCGCGTTGACCACGCCGTAGCCGTACAGGCCGTCACGACCCTTGTCGCCTTCGTCGGTCGCCGTCTTCAGCAGACGGTTGATCACGTTAGCAGCGCTCATCTTCGGATACTTGGACCGCACCAGCGCAGCGACCCCGGTCACGATGGCAGCGGAGTCACTCGTCGCGCCGCCGGTCGAGTATCCGCTCTCGTACTTCGTACGATCACCGATCGTGACAATGTCCTCCGCGGGCGCGGCCAGCGCCAACTCTGGCCCGTGCGCGGATCCGCTCCAGGCATCACCAGACCGGGTCACGCCGGAGACCGCGACCACACCGGGCACATTCGCCGGTGACTGGACCTCCTCCTTGCCCTGCTCGACGTTGCCCGCGGCGGCGATCACGACGACGTTCTTCGACATCGCATAGGCGAGTGCCTCCGTCTCCGCAGAAGACGTACCTTCGCTCGCGTCCCGGCCCACCGACAGGTTGATGATGTCAGCGCCGTTGTCGACCGCCCAGCGAATGGGCTCCGCAAGCGAGACGGAGCCCTCCGTGTTGATCGCAATCGGCAGGATCTTCACCTTCGGCGCGATACCCAGGGCGTGATCGGCACCGCCGCCTCGGGCCGCGATGATCCCCGTCATCCTGGTGCCGTGGCCCTCCGGATCCGTGTGACCGGCCTGGCTGGACGAGCTGCCGAACGTCTTGCCTTCCAGAACGGCTCCAGCGAGATCCGGGTGACCGGCGTCAACCCCGGAATCGATGACCGCGACGACCACCCCGCTGCCGTCGGCGACCTTCTGAGCCTGCGGGGCCTTGATCTCGTCCAGAAACCATTGGTCCTGCCTGACAGAAGCCGAGGCGGGCAGCGCCGGGACAAGGGCGATGGCCGTCGCAGCCGAGGCTGCGGCGACCATACGCCAACGGGAAATCACGAGTCAGCTCCCTAAACACCCAGCACCGGAGGCGCCAGGTCGTTGTCCGAACCCCACGGATCGCCATCCTCATTCAGCCAGGTGCTGTGCTCCTCGCCGTCACCGGCACCCTGACCACCATGACCGGCACCACCCATACCCATGCCCGCCGACGCACCCTTACCCAACGCACCCGCACCGAGACCCGAACCAGCCAGGCTACCGAGACCCGCCGCACCGGCACCGAGACCACTGGTACCTGTAGCCATACCGGACAGACCACCGAGACCAACCGCGCCACCACCGGCACCGGACCCGAGCCCACCCGCACCGGACCCCAGGCCACCCGCACCAGCACCGGTCAGACCACCGCCACCAGCACCCGCAAGACCACTACCAGAGTCGGGATCGGTCGTCGAACCGGAATAGTCGTTGGAACTCGGCGAGGTAGTGCCGGTGTCGTACGACGGGCTCGTCGTACCCGGCGTCGTCGTACTCGAACTCGGTATGTCGGTACCCGTACTGCCATCCGGCACGCTGGTACCGGTACTCGGGGTATAGCCCTTGGAATTCAAATCCGACGCACCCGTACTGGGCACACCACTAGGCTCGCTAGGGCTGGTCCCCGACGTGACCGGCGTGTATTCCCCGGCACCAGGTTCAGCCGCACTGAAGGAATCACCCAACGGCATGTTGTCCATCGTGGTGACGTGTTCGCCGGCCAGCTGCTGGTAGGCGGCCTTCGCCTCGTCGTCCTGGCTGCTGATCCAGTCCCGCAGGTTCTTCTGCGCCCAGTCCCAGCTGAACGTCTCCCGCAACTCGTCGACCCACTTATTGCTGAAGATCGGCATCAACGTCTGATAGATCGCGTCCGGACCCAGACCAGCCACATTGCCCGAGTTGATGAAGCCGTCCTTCGCCGCCTTCACCTCATGCGCCATGTCATCCGGAATCGGAATCTTATCGATCGCCGACTCCAGATTGTCAGCCGCGGTGTTCAGAGCCGTGATCACCGGACGATGCTGATCAATCAGGGTACCGATCTCCTTCGACACCCCGGTCAGATGCTCCCGGTACGCCGTACCCGCGTCGCCCTCCCAGGACTTCAAATCGCCGATACCGTCATCCAGCAGCGCCTTCGCCTGCTCGATACGACTGAAGATGACCTCCCAGACACCAGCGGCACTCCGGATGTGACCCGGCTCCCCCGGGATCACCACCATCGTGATCACGTCTTCCCACGAAGGATCACCCTCGTCGACGTACCGATCACCACCCAGCATGTTCGTCGCCGGGCCCAGAGTCCCGATCGGAATACCCTGCCACCACGCATAACCCTGACTCTTACCCGCCGCGTCAGTCGGGTTCTCGTACTGATCGTACGAACTAGGAATGCCGGCGCTACTGGTCGAATCCCCCGTCAATGCGCCCTCTCCCCACATGTCCCGGTACTACGATCATTTCACGGATGGAAGCGAACAACCTCCGTGAAAAGGTCTCCGCCCTATGCCGGGGCTATCGGTTCTCCGGCGGCTGTTGCCCGGGGGGCCACGGTGCCTGCTGGCCGGGCGCACCCTGCGGATAACCGGGAGGCGGCTGCTGACCGGGAATCGGATACTGCTGCGGGGGTATCGTCCCGGGCGGATAGCCCGGCGGTGGATAACCCGGCGGCGGATAGCCCGGAGCCTGCTGAACCGGCGGATAGCCCGGAGGCGGATAACCGGGAGCCTGCTGAACCGGCGGGTACCCTGCCGGCGGATAACCGGGAGGCTGCTGGCCCGGCGGCCAGCCGTAGCCCTGCGGCGGAGTGGCCGGGCGACGACGGCTGGCCGCCCGGATCACCAGGATGAACAGCAGAACGATGACGGCGCCCACGACGGCGACCAGCGTGCCGCGCGCCGTCGACGTGCTCAGCAAGCCGCCTGGCGTGCTGTCTCCCTCGGCGACCGGGCCGCCGGTCGAGGACGTGGTCGCCGCGGCCAGTGGGTTGGACTGGACGGAGTCGACGTCCGCCGACAGGGCCTTCGACGCGTTGACCAGGCCGTAGCCGTAGAGCTCGTCGCGGCCCTTGTCGCCTTCGTCGGTGGCGGTCTTCAACAGGCGGTTGATGACGTTGGCGGCGTTCATCTTCGGGTACTTCGCCCGGATCAGCGCGGCGACGCCACTCACGATCGCCGTCGACTCGCTGGTGCCGGTGCCGACGGAGTAGCCGCTGTCGTGCTTCGACCGTTCGGCGGTGGTGACGATCTCCTCCGCCGGGGCTGCGAGCACCGCCTGCGGTCCATGCGCCGAACCGCTCCAGGCATCGTCGGACCGGGTGGTGCCGACGACCGTGATCACACCGGGGACGTTGCCCGGCGAGCTGACCGCCGACCCGGTCTGGTCGACGTTCCCGGCGGCGATCACCACGACGACGTTCTTCGACAGGGCGTACGCGATCGCGGTCCGCTCGTCGGAAGGTGTGCCCTGATCGGCGGGGCGGCCGGCCGAGATGTTGATGACGTCGGCGCCGTTGTCGACGGCCCACCGGATGGGCTCGGCGAGTGAGTCGATGCTGTCCGGCTTCGTGGCGACCGGGAGGATCTTCGCCTCGGGGGCGATGCCGAGCGCGTGACCGCTGCCGCCGCCGCGGGCCGCGATGATGCCCGCCATCCGGGTGCCGTGCCCGTCCGGATCCGTGCGCCCGGCCTTGCTGGACGACGCGAGCCCGAACGTCTTCCCCTCCAGGACCGCGCCGGAGAGATCGGGGTGACCGGCGTCGACACCGGTGTCGATCACCGCGACGACGACGCCGTCACCCTTGGTGACCTTCTGGGCCTGGGGCGCGTCGACCGCGGCGAGGAACCACTGCTGGCCACGGATGGTGTCCGCGGCCGCTGCGGGAAGGGTGGGAACGAGAGCGACGGCCGTCGCAGCCGAGGCCGCGACGGCCATGCGCCAACGGGAAATCACGTATCAGCTCTCCTAGGCACCCAGCACCGGCGGCGCCAGATCATCGTCCGAACCCCATGGATCGTCGTCCTCGTTCAGCCAGGTGCTGTGCTCGTCGCCGTCGCCGGCGCCCTGACCTCCGTGACCGCCGCCGCCCATGCCCATGCCTCCGGTCGCGCCCTTTCCGAGCGCCCCGGCACCCAGGCCCGAGCCGGCCAGACCGCCGAGGCCGGCCGCGCCGGCGCCCAGGCCACTGCCCGCGCCGGCGCCCGACAGCCCGCCGAGGCCCGCGCCCGAACTGGGCAGGCCGCCGACGCCGCCGGCACCGGAACCCAGTCCGCCCGCGCCGGCGCCGGTGAGACCACCGCCGCCCGCACCGGCGAGACCGGAGCCGAGCTCGGGATCGGTGCCGGACCCCGAGTAGTCACCCGTGCTGGGGTAACCCGTGCCGGTGCCCGTGTCGTACGACGGAGTGGTGGTGTCGGGTGTGGTCGTGCTCGAACTCGGAATGCCGGTGCCGGTGCCGGTGCCGGAGGTGGGCACCGTGGTGCTCGGCGTGTAGCCCTTGGTGTTCAGGTCGGACGCGCCGGTGGAGGGCACGCCGCTCGGCACCGTGCCCGGCGTCGTCGGGACCGAGGTCACCGTCGTGTCGCCCGGGTCCAGGTTGGTCAGCTTCTGCCCCTCGGGCATGTTGCTCAGCGTGGTGACGTGCTGGCTGGCCAGTTGCTGGTAGGCCTTCTTCGCCTTGTCGTCCTCGTCGCTGATCCAGTCGCGGAGGTTCTTGCTCGCCCAGTCCCAGCTGAACGCCTCCCGCAACTCGTCGACCCACTTGTTGCTGTAGATCGGGAGCAGGGCGTTGTAGATCCAGTCCGGGCCGATGCCGGTGACCTGGCCCGTATCGAAGTAGTTGGCCTTGGCGGCCTCCACCTCGTGCGCCATGTCGTCCGGGATCGGGATCGCGGTGATCGCCGCCTGCAGGTTGTCCGCCGCGGCGTTCAGGCTGGTGATGACGCTCCGGTGCTTGTCGATCAGCTCGCCCAGGCCGGTCGAGACCTTGGTCAGATGCTCGCGGTACTTGTCACCGGCGTCGCCCTCCCACGTCTCCAGGTCGCCGATGCCGTCGTCGAGAAGGGTCTTGGCCTGCTCGATGCGGCTGAAGATGACCTGCCAGACGCCCGCGGCGCTGCGGATGTGCCCCGGTTCGCCGGGGATGACCACCATGGTGATCACGTCTTCCCAGGACGGGTTCGCCTCGTCGACGTACCGGTCGCCGCCGATGAGGCCGAGGACCGGACCCGCCTGCCACCAGGCGTACCCTTGACTCCTGCCCGTCGCGTCGGTGGGCGTGGTGTACTGGCTGTAGGCGTCCGGGACCGAGCCGCTGGTCAGGTCGTCGGTCATGACATCCCCTTACACCCAGATACCGGTGTCGTCACTCGCCGCCGGCGTCTCGGTGCCGCCGAGGGTGGGGTCCGTCTCCTGGCCGGCAACGGCCTGCGCGTCCTTGGCCGTGTAGCGGCCGGCTTCCAGGAGACGCTCGATGTCCGCCGCGGCGGCGTTGTTGCGCTCCTCCGCGGTCTTGTAGTTCTCAATGATCTTCCGGGTGGCGTCGGCCGCCTTGCCCAGGTGCTCCGCCGTGTTCTTCAGGCTGTCGTGCACCGCCTTGTAGGACGAGTCGTGCTTGGCCTGGATCCCGTACGCGCTGTAGAAGCCGCCGAACACGGTGGCCTGCTTCAGCAGCTTGTAGTCCACGTCGGACATGTCGATGCTCGTCGCGTACCCGAGCTCCTTGCTGATCTGTGGCATGCCACCGACGCAGTACGTCTCGATGAACTCCTGGATCTGCTCGAGCCAGGTCACCGCCTGGTCGAGCTGGGTCAGGTCGACCTTGGTTGGCAACGACGGGTTCTCCGCCATGATCCGCCTTCCTCTCTATCGCCCCCGACACCGAGCCCGGCCACAGCGGCGTCCCCTACATCAGCTCCAGAGGTTGGAGTTGCTCATCTCGGTGTTGACGTAGTTCTCGCGGGCGATGCCGACCGCGTTCCCGATCTCGTTGAGGATCGAGTTGATGTCCTTCACCGCGGCGTCCCAGGCGGCCTGGTGCTGCTGGTAGGCAGCCTGGTCGGAGCCCTCCCAGACGATGCGCTGCAGGCCCGAGCGCAGGGTGTCCAGCTTCTCGTCGATCGCCTTCGAGATGGCGGTCATCTGACCGTGCGCCGACTCCAGCGCCGCGTGATCAACCTTGACCAGAGACATGACGGTTACCTATTCCTTTCCCGGATGCCGATCAGGGGTTGAGGGCAGAGTGGAACTTGTCCAGCATCTGCTCCTGCTCCTCGTCGTTGACCTGGTGCGTGGTGCCGGTCTTGTCGAGCAGGTCGGCGATCTCGTCCATGGCCGTGAGCAGCTTGGCCGAGTCCTCGTTCCAGCGGGTCATCAGGTTCTGGAACCCGGTGGAAGCCTTGCCCTGCCACGCGATGGCGAGGTCGTCGACGACCCCCCAGAGCTTGCGCAGGTCGCCATCGATGTCCTTACGCGTGTTCCGCGTGTCGGTGGCCGCGGTGTGTAGTGTCGCGTGATCGACTTCGAGCGGACCGGTCATCTTTCTCTCACCCCTTTGCATCTTTCGATGGACACGCCGGGGAAACCATGAAAGAGCACGGGGCCCCCGCCGTCCGTGGCAGCAACCGTAGCTGACCACGGCAAGAACATGAACCACCCGGGTCGATACCGGGCCGCTTCCTGTCCCTTTGTCCAGATCATGAAGGTTATGACTATAGAAACATCCGGGATTCTCCATGGATGCCGGATGTAACCACCTGCTCACGCACGCGGACCAAAGCGGACGTTACCGACCCTTGCCCGTACGCACCATCGACGACCGTCATCCCCTTCCGTCCGCCGACACAGACGTATACCCCCCACCGCGCCGGCCGGTTCACCGAGGGATTCCCGGGCACCACGACGGCGCACCCGGTCCCGGCGAGCATCCGCCGGGACCGGGTGCGAACGGGCACGGTACCGGGCTACCCCTCCGGCACGATCCGGCGCAGGCGGGCCAGTTGCTCCGGCTTGAGCAGCCCGGACAGGCCGCTCACCCCTGACGCCTCCAGAACCCGGTCGTTCAGCGCGCCGCGCGCCGCCAGTTCCGCCGCACGAATCGCCTCGGTCACCGCCTCACCGAGCGTGATGTTGTCATATGCCCGCTTCGCGGTGACGTGGATGTCGATGCCGCGCAGAGCACCCATCCCGCTCACGGTCACGGTCACGCCGCCGTCGAGTGCCGTACCCGTGAAGTCCGCCTCGCGGACCTCGCTGATGGCACCTTCCACACGCTGATGGATCCCCTCGGTGTCACCCAGGAACCGCTGCATCTCCGCTGCCAGGTCGTTCGTGTTCACCGTCGTCTCCTAGTAGCGCAGCAGGGTCGTGGGATCGACGCCGACGAGATCGGCCGGCGGCGGCCCGATCCGTTCCTTGAGCTGCTCACTCGCCACGGCCCGGGCCGCGAGAACCGCCGCTTGGCAGGCCTCTCCGAGCGCACCCGCATCGAGATCCCGCATCGCATACGCCGAGATCCGCACTGCCTCCACCCGCCCGGCCAACGTCACCGTGGCGGTCACATACCCTGCGTCATCGGTAGCCTCGACAGTCTCCGCGAACAGCTCGTCGAACCCCCGCCGCATCTCCTGGGCCGCCTCCAGCATCCGGGCCGCCGCACCCGCCTCCGAACTCCGGGAGTAGCGGCGTCCGACGGCCGCGTACGAGGCAAGACGTTCCTCCATCACAGGCTCCAATCCGGGTTGAAGAGCAGATACACGGTGCACATGACCGGAGCCAGGGCAGCCACCATGTAGAGCCACTCCATCGCGCGGCGCATCCGCACGACGAACGGCTGTGCGCCGGGGCCGGTGGCCGTCGGCCGAGAGTGATAGCGAAGGTTCGCGAAGATGGCGAGAGCCACCGCCCCAGCACCGAACATGCAGGCGAAAACGGTACCCCCGCCGCTGGTCCGGGGAGGTTCCTGCATCCGGTCGCTGCCGATCGAGCAGATCGAGATGACCGAGAACGTCACGACGCCGAGGAACGACGCCAGCCAGTTGAACGTGTTTCGGGGCATACCACGGCTCATTGCTTCGCCAGCTTGGGATTGATCCACCCGTCGTTCTCCCACGACTGAATCGCGGTCATCTTCTCCGTGCTCAAGGCGAGGGAATTGACGTGCAGCTTGTCGCCCTTCTGCCCGAGATACGTACTGACCGTCCGCAATGACGTCTGGACCGTCGCGCTGGCGACCGCCATCTCCGCGTAGAGCAAGGCGATCTCGCCGACGAAGACGAGCACCTCGGAGACCCAGGCCGCCGCCCCCGACCACCCGATCGCCTCGCGGGACACCGGTTCCGGGTCGACGGCCGCGGCCTCGATCACCTTGGTGGCGACGATGGTGGCGACGATGTACCCCACGACGACAGCGGACATCACCAAGCCGGTGGCGAGGCAGTTCTGCTTGAGATCGCCCACCAAGTCCTTCAGCGCCCCCAGAGCAGGGCCCAATTGATTGGCGATGAAATCGCTGAAGGCGTCCGCACCGTCGCCCTCCCATTTGGCGTCCGAGGTGATCTTGTTCGCGAGCAACGGCACCTGTACGGCGGCATCGGCGAGGATCGCCTCGAGTTCGGACCAACCACCCTCCGCCTGGAAGTACGGCACGGGATCCCGCAGATTGGCGAGTGCGGCGATGCCAGCGAAGTGCGTGATCAGAGCCGGAATCAGGGCCGATGCCACGAACATCTCGTATGTCAACCACTGCACCGTCCCGATGGCGAGGCCCTCGGCTGCCACGAACCGGGCGGCGTCGCCACCGCTGACCCCACTGGGCATCGGATTGGCCGAGGGGAACTCCGGCGCCGGGATCGGCTTCTCACCGAATGCCTTGGCATTCTCCGAGTCCTGGCCGTCCCAATGGTTGGCCACCCGGACCAACGCGTTACTGACAGAGGTGAGGATGCCACTCACCGCGCGACAGCCCTGGTCAGCCGCACTATAGGCCTGCTCGTACATCTCCTTGAACCCGAAGTCCGTGATCGGAATCGCGGTACCCGGCAGCGCACACTTCGCCAGCGCCTGTTGAGTCTTTCCGCTCAGCTCATCCGCGAAATTCGCGAACGCCGTAGCGCTGTCCCGCAGCACCTGTGTCTCTACTGAAGGCAAACCTGTCCCCTCCCCCGTGGTGAAGATCCGCAGTGTAGGCAGGCCGTCTATGAAATAAGCCGAATCCGCAACGGGGGTTGCCACCGAGCTGGTGGCAACCCCCGTTGCGGGACGCGTACGTCAGGCGGGGACGTCCGGGTCGTTCCAGGCGGTCTGGATGAGGTTGACGCCGTCGCTGCGGCGGACCAGGACGCCGCGGCCGGCCGGCTGCGGGCCCGGGCGGACGTTGCCGAACAGGGCGCCCTCCTCCCGGCTGCCGGACATGATCAGGCCCGGGCTGTCCAGCTCCTTCAAGCGCTGGAGCAGCGGCTCGTACATCGCCCGTGCGGCGCCGCCGGAACGGCGGGCGATGATCAGGTGGAAGCCGACGTCACGGGCCTGCGGGATCAACTCCAGCAGACCCGAGAGCGGGTTGTTGCCGGCGGTGACCACCAGGTCGTAGTCGTCGACCAGGATGTACAGCTCCGGGCCCTTCCACCAGCTGCGGTTGCGCAACTGCTCGGTGGTCACGTTCGGGCCGGGCAGACGCTGGTTGAGCGCGCCGCGGATGCCCTTGACGGCCTCCGTGAGCATCTGGCCCGAGGTGGCGTACTCCAGGAGGTGTCCGCTCTCGACCGCACCCAGCAGGCTGCGGCGGTAGTCGACCAGGACCAGGCGGGCCTCGGCCGGGGTGTACTTCCGGGCGACCCCGCGGGCGATCATCCGGAGCAGGTTGGACTTGCCGGACTGGGCGTCGCCGAAGACGACCAGGTGCGGCTCGGAATCCAGCTCCAGGCGGACCGGCGCGAGGTTCGACTCGTTGAGGCCGATCGGGATGCCCCGGGACGCCGGGTCGACCATCGCGGCCAGCTGGGTGTCCGGCAGCAGGCGGGGCAGCAGCCGTACCTTGGGGGCCGGGGTGTCGTGCCAGGCCGCCTTCGCCTTGCCGACCAGGTCGGCGGTGCCGTCGGCGATGGTCTCGACGTCGTTCGAGCCGTCGATGCGCGGCACGGCGGCGAGGAAGTGCAGCTTGTCCCGGGTCAGACCGCGACCGGGAGCACCCTGCGGGACGTTCTGCGCGGCGCGGCGGTCGACCTCGGACTCCGCCGGGTCACCCAGGCGCAGCTCGAGCTTGGAGCCGAGCAGGTCGCGCATGTTGATCCGGATCTCCGCCCAGCGGGTGGCGGTGATCACCACGTGCACGCCGAAGCCGAGGCCGCGGTTGGCCAGCGTGGTGATGCCCTGCTCCAGCTCCTCGTACTCCTGCCGGAGCGTCATCCAGCCGTCGATCACCAGGAAGACGTCGCCGAACAGGTCGTCCGGCACGCCGCCGGCGGCGCGTTTGCGACGGTACGCCGCGATCGAGTCGATCCGCTGCTCGGTGAAGCGGGTCTCCCTCTCCTCGATCATCGCGTTCACCTCGGCGACGGTACGGCGGACCGCCTCGACGTCGCGGCGCCCGGCCACGCCGGAGACGTGCGGCAGGCCCTCGAGGCTCCGCAGCGCGCCACCGCCGAAGTCCAGGCAGAAGAACTGCACCTCACGCGGGGTGTGGGTGAGCGCCAGCGCGGCCAGCATCGACCGGAGCATGGTGCTCTTGCCGGACTGCGGGCCGCCGACGATGACCACGTTGCCGGCCGCGCCGCTCAGGTCGACGGTGAGCGGGTCGCGACGCTGCTCGTACGGCTTGTCCACCACGCCGACCGGCACGGTCAGCCGTCCGACGCCGGGCCAGCCGGGAGCGACCAGACCGCGGGCGGGATCCACGTGCAGGCCGCCGAGCAGGTCGGTCATGCTCGGCGGGGCCTCCAGCGGGGGCAGCCACACCTGGTGCGCGGCGGGTCCCTTGCCCTCGAGCCTCTCGACGATGACGTCCAGCATCGAGACGAGCTTGCCGGTGCCCGCCTGGTCGTCCGCCGCCTGGGGCTGGACCTGCACCGGGACCTCCGGCATGGGCAGGTGGTCGACGGTGTAGGGCACGATCTGCCGCTGCACCGCCGCCTGCGAGCGCGCGCCCACTCCCGTACGGCGGTAGGGGCCGGAGACGTAGGCGGCGCGGAAGCGCAGCAGGGTGGAGGTGTCCGGCTTGAGGTAACCGTGGCCGGGCGGGTTGGGCAGTTCGTAGGCGTCCGGCACACCGAGCACGATGCGGCTCTCTACCGCCGAGAAGGTGCGCAGACCGATCCGGTACGACAGGTGCGTGTCCAGTCCGCGAAGACGGCCCTCCTCGAGCCGCTGGCTGGCGAGCAGCAGGTGCACGCCGAGCGACCGGCCGAGCCGCCCGATCATCACGAAGAGTTCGATGAAGTCCGGCTTCGCGGAGAGCAGTTCGCTGAACTCGTCACAGATGACCAGCAGGCTGGGCAGCGGGTCGAGCGGCTCACCGTTGGCGCGGGCCTTCTCGTACTCGAAGCGGGAGACGTAGTTGCCGGCCGCCCGCAGCAGTTCCTGGCGGCGGACCATCTCACCGGCGAGGGCGTCCTGCATGCGGTCCACCATGGACAGCTCGTCCTCGAGGTTGGTGATGACCGCGCTGGTGTGCGGCAGGACGTCGAGGGAGGCGAAGGTCGCGCCACCCTTGAAGTCCACCAGCACGAAGTTGAGCTCCTCGGAGGAGTGCGTGATGGCGAGCGAGGCCACGATCGTACGGAGCAGCTCGGACTTGCCGGAACCGGTCGCGCCGATGATCAGGCCGTGCGGGCCCATGCCCTCCTGCGCGGACTCCTTGATGTCCAGCGAGATGACCGACCCGTCCGGGCTCATGCCCAGCGGGATGGCCAGCTTCTCCCGGTTCGGCCGGGGCCGCCAGTTGACCGCCGGGTCGACCGCGCCGGCGTCGCCGATGCCGAGCAGGTCGGGCAGCTCCATGCTGGTGGCCAGCGGCTCGTCGGCCTTGGCCTGCTGGGAGAGGCGGAACGGGGAGAGCTGCCGGGCCAGGCCCTCGACCTGCACGACGGTGAGCGTGTCCGGCTTGCCGAGCGACGTCGAGCGCTTGCCGCGGTCGACGGAGACCGCGTTCTCGGTGACGTCCAGGCAGAGCAGCCAGCGGCCGGCGTCGCGCGGCACCCGGCCGGAGAGGTCGAGGACCGTGGTGGCCTGCGGTCCCACGCCGGCCAGCTGGCAGGTCGGTGCGACCTCGCCGCCGTCCAGGATGACGACCAGGTGCGCGGCGGAGGTGAGCGGCTTCGCCTCGGGGGTGTGCCGGGGCCGGTCGGAGAGGTCGCTGCCGAGCGCGGCCTCCAGCTCGGCCATGGTGTCGTAGACCAGGCGACCGGCACCGGCCGAGTCGGCGAGCCGGTCGGCCTGCGCGTGCGGCAGCCACTTCACCCAGTCCCACTCGCCGCGCCGCTCGGGTGCGGCGACCACGGCGATCCGCAGGTCGTCCGGCGAGTGCAGGACGGTGAGCTGGCCGATCGCGGCGCGGACCAACCCGGCGACGGGCTCCCGGTCACCGCGCAGCACGACCCGGCTGAACGCCCGAAGCTGCAGGGCGAGCGGGAGCTTCGGCACCGCGGAGTGCGCGCGGACGAACCGGCGCAGCGCGATCGCGGTGAGCGGCTCCAGGTCCTCGACCGGCTTGGTCTCCGGGGTGATGATGCCCACGGCCAGCTTCTGCGAGCCGACCGCGATCCGGATCTCGGCGAAGTCGTCGTCGGTGCTGCGACGCTCCCACATCCGGCGCGAGGAGGCGACCGACCAGAGCGCGTCCGGCTCCGGGTGGCGCCACACCAGCGCGGACCGCTGCTGCGCCGCGGCACGGCGGGCCTGGCGGCGCACCTGCGACAGATAGCGCATGTAGTCGCGCCGTTCGGCGTCGAGTTCCGCCTTCTTGTTACCGCCGCCCTGGCCCATCGTGCTGACCGCCATGCCCAGCATGGAGACGCCGAACAGCGCGCCGGCCACGTAGGTGATCGTGCCGCCGCCACGTCCCGCGTACAGGAACGCCATCGCGCCGACACCGCAGACCATCGGCAGGATCATGAGCATCTGCCCGACGCTGCGCGGCAACTGCTCGGGCAGTTCGGGGGGCGATTCGAGAAGAAGTTCGCCCCGCGGAAGCTGCGGCCCTGCCTGGCGTGGCGGTCGGCGGAACACCACCGTACTCACGCTGTGTCCTCCCCTGCTGGACCCATATTCAAGGCCATCGTATGTACTCTGCCCATGTCACCGGGGCCCGGTACCGTCGCCCCGGATGCTGACCTGAAAAAGGAGTCGTCGCGTGGCAAGCAGTACCAGTACCGGGCTCAGCCGGGTCACGATCGTAGCCCCGCACACCCGGGTGGATCTGGCCCTGCCCGCCGACGTCCCGTTGGCGGATCTGCTACCGACCCTGTTGCGGTATGCCGGGGATCGTCTCGGTGACGATCCGTCGGCGATCCAGGGCTGGGCACTGTCCCGGCTCGGGGGCATCACCCTCGATGCCTCCCGTACGCCCGCCCAGCTGGACGTCCGGGACGGCGAGCTGCTCTACCTGCGGCCGCGCGGCACCGACAACCCGGAGCTGGTCTTCGACGACGTGGTCGACGCGGTCGCCACGGCCACCCAGGACCGCGCGGGCCGCTGGCAGCCGGCGACCACCCGGTCGTTCGGTGTGGGCCTCGGCCTGATCGCACTGCTCGCCGGGGTGCTCGCGGTGCTCTTCGCCGGTCCCCCGCAGCTGCCGTCCGGCCTGGTGGGCCTGGGTGTGGCGGCCGCGCTGCTGGTCGGCGCGGTGGTGCTCTCCCGGGCGCTGGCCGACAGCATGACCGCCGTGGCGTTCGCGCTGACCGCGGTGGCCTACGGCGCGGCCGGTGGCCTGCTGCTGTTCGGCGGTGACCGCGCGCTGACCGATCTGGCGTCGCCGCACGTGCTGACCGCGGCCACCGTGGCGCTGCTGATCGTGGCGATCGCCAGCGTCGGTGTCGCGGACACCGCACCGGTCTTCCTGGGCGCGGCCATCTGCGCGGTCGCCCTGGCGGTCGGGTCGCTGATCGCGCTGCTCACCGACTCCGGTGGCGCGGGCGCGGCGGCCGCCATCGCCGCGATCGCACTGAGCGCGCTCCCCTCGATCCCGATGATCGCCTACCGGATGGGCCGTCTGCCGATCCCGTCGGTGCCCAGCGGCCCGGAGGAGCTGAAGGCCGACACGGAGAGCGTGGACGGCGCCGCGGTCCTGGCCGCGAGCCAGCGGGCCGACGGGTTCCTCACCGGCATCCTCTCCGCGATCGCCGTCATCTGCGCGTTCTCCGCGATCGTCGTCTCGACGGTCAGCTACGTCGGTGTCGCCACCGCCGCGGTGCTCGGCATCGTCCTGCTGGCCCGGGCCCGGAGCTTCCGCAGCCGCTCGCAGCGCGTCCCGCTGCTGGTCGCGGGCTCGGTGGCGCTCGCCGCGGCCGCGCTCGGCGGGTACCAGCCCAGCGCCCCGCTGATCCGGCTCAGCCTGGTCCTCGGCGCGCTGCTGCTGCTCGGTCTCTTCAGCATCGGGTACGGCCTGACCCGCGCCGGCCGCAAGACCTCCCCGGTCTGGGGCCGCACCCTGGACATCTGCGAGGTCCTGCTGATCCTCGCGGTGATCCCGCTCGCCGTCTGGGTCAGCGGCCTCTTCGACTGGATCCGCGCCGTCCGCGGCTGATCCACCGGCAGCACCACCGTCCACGACGAGAATCGCCGCCGCCCTGCTGAGCAGGGCGGCGGCGATTTCCGTCGGATCCGGTTCTACCTGGTCGTGCGGGGCATCGTCACGCTCGGCGGGGCCGGGGGCATCGGCGCCTGCGGGGCCCAGGCCTGCGGCGGTACGGCCGGCGGGGTGAAGCCGGGGCCGCTCAGGGCCGGCGGGATCACTCCGCCGAAGGACGGCGGGTGCCACGCCGCGGCGGCGCGGATCGCCGGCGGACGGGCCCGGGGCGCG